>NZ_JBSFFY010000011.1:0-190845 GCF_053596315.1 Streptomyces sp. NPDC001732 | reverse complement strand
ATCAACCACAACCCACAACTGCCCTGGTCCTTCCTCGCCCACACAGGCCTGACCATCCACCCACCACACCCACCGAACTTACGAAAAGATCAGTAGGGCGGCCGCGTCGTTGACGCCGTCCCCGACGGCCGCGACCCGGCGCCCCTCGGCCCGCAGCGCGACAACCAAGGCAGCCTTGTCCTCGGGCGAGCAAGCGGCGTGCACCTCGTCGATGGCCAGCTGTGAGGCGACCGCACGGGCCGGAGCCGCACGGTCCCCGGTGGCCGGCACCGGCCGAACCCCCAGACGCCGCAACCGGTCCACCGCCCGGTAGCTGCCCGGCCGCAGCACGTCCCCGACCGCGAACAGCGCCACCACCGTGCCGTCCACCGACACCTGCACCGCGGTGTGCGCCGCTTCCTCGGCGACACGCAAGGCGTCCCCGAGCGCCTCCGGCAGACCGTCGCCCACAGCGGACACCTCGACGAGCCGCCCCTCCACCCGGCCACGGACACCGAATCCGGGCGTCGCCACGAAGTCCGACACCGGCAGCAGCACCTCGTCGGCGAGCGCGCGCACCGCATGCACGGTGATCGCCCGGCCCAGCGGATGCTCCGAGGCGTCCTCAACCGCCGCCGCCAGCCGCAACACCTCACCCTCCGCCGGGCCGTCGGGAACGACGGTGACCCGGGCCACGCTCATGTGGCCTGACGTCAGCGTGCCGGTCTTGTCGAGCACGACGGTGTCGACATGCTGCAAGCCCTCCAGCGCCTGCGGCCCGGTCACCAGCACGCCGAGCTGCGCCCCCCGCCCGGTCGCGGCCATCAGCGCCGTCGGTGTGGCCAGTCCCAGCGCACACGGACAGGCCACCACCAGCACCGCGACACACGCGGTGACCGCGGCCTGTGCCTCCGCGCCGGCACCGAGCCAGAAACCCAGCGTCGTCACCGCCAGCGCCAGGATCACCGGCACGAACACCCCGGCCACCGAGTCCGCGAGCCGCTGCGCTCGCGCCTTGCCCGCCTGTGCCTCGGTCACCAGCCGCGTGATGCGGGCCAGTTGCGTGTCCGCGCCGACCGCGCTCGCGCGGACGAGCAGGAGCCCGCCCGCATTGACGGCGCCCCCGACCACCGCGTCCCCGGGCCCAGCCTCGACCGGCTCACTCTCGCCGGTCACCAGCGCCTGGTCGACAGCCGAACTACCCTCCACCACCACACCGTCGGTGGCGACCCGCTCGCCGGGACGTACGAGGAATGTGGTCCCGACGGCCAGCTGCTCCACCGGGATCAACCGCTCATGACGCCCCTCGCGAACGGCGACGTCCTTCGCCCCCAGCCGGGCCAGCGACCGCAACGCGGCCCCGGTCCCCCGCCGCGCCCGCCCCTCCAGGAACCGGCCCACGAGCACGAACAGCGGCACACCGACCGCCGCCTCCAGATACAAGTGCGTCACACCGTCCGCGGCAGACGGCACCAGCGTGAACGGCATCCGCATCCCGACGCGGCCCGCTCCGCCGAGGAAGAGCGCGTACACCGACCACGAGAACGACGCCACCACGCCCAGCGAGACCAACGTGTCCATGGTCGCCGCACCGTGCCGCGCCCCGCGCAACGCCCGCTGGTGGAACGGCCACGCACCCCACACCGCAACCGGCGCCGCCAGCATGAAGCACAGCCACTGCCAGTTCCGGAACTGCAACGCCGGAACCATCGACAGCACGAGCACCGGCACCGCCAGCAGCGCGACAATCACCAGCCGTTGCCGCTCCGCACGGTCGGTCGCCGACTCCTCGTCGTCCAGCGTCGCCGCCGCCTCCTTCTCGGGCTGGGGCAGCCGGGCCGTGTACCCCGCCTGCTCCACCGCCGCGACCAGCTCGTCCGGGCTGACGGCGGCGGGGTGGCTGACACGGGCGCTGCCCGTCGCGAGATTCACGCTCGCCGCGACCCCGTCGATCTTCGCCAGCTTCTTCTCGACGCGCCGCACACAGGCAGCGCACGTCATCCCGCCGACCGTGATGTCGGTGACGGTCAGGGTCGGCACAGGCACGGCGCCCATCAGCGACCACTCCCGTGGTCCATCTCCATGCCATCCATGCCGCCCATGTCACCGGAGCCCGACCCACCGTCGTGCCCGCCGGCACCGCCACCGCTGCTCGACCCGTGCATCCCGGGAGCGACCGGACCGACCACGTGCCCCACCGCGTAGGAGACGCCGAACATCGCGGCGACCAGCAGGACGAAACCGAGCAGCGCGGGCGCCGGGAATCGCCGCCGATCCCGGCCAGGGTTGGACATCGACCTGGAGGCGCGCTCGCCTCCGGAGACTTCACTCACCACTTCTCCCGATCGTGCCGACCACCGCTCCCCCCGCCCCGGTCCATGGCAGGCGCACGGGGTCTCGTCCAGTAGTCGGATACGAGCCCCGTGGTGTTCCCGACTCGCGATATGAGGCGAGTCACCTCCCCCGTCAGGAACCTGGGCCACCGGTCGCACATGGCCCTGGGCTGAACGACTCGATCCGCTCCAGGGCCCTTGCGCGCTCCGCCAGATCTGCCAGCGGTACTTGTCCACCGCCGAGGGCTGGCTCTACCTCGCCTGCCGGCTGGACCTGGCCACCCGCGAGGTCGTCGGCTATGCCATGACCGACCATCACCGTGCCAAACTCGTCGCGGAAGCCCTCGACATGGGTCGCGGCCGAGGTGTTCCCGGAGCAGCTACGATCGCTCCCACCAGCCAGCGTTGCGACGATCAGTTGAATCCGTCGAGTACACGGGGCCCCCTTCCACGCCCGAATACGGGAGTTGGGACTGCGGCAGAGTTGCGGGCGCACCGGATCATGTTGCGACAACGCCGCCGCGGAAAGCTTCTGGGCCCTGCTCATGGAGGAGACCGGAACAAGGTCCTGTCCGGGCCCGATCGGGCCAGTGCCCGCACCGAGGGCTCGCCCCACCTCGCCGGCAGGACGCCACAGACAGCTGCGGTCAGCACCACCTGTCACGAGCACAGACCGGTAAGACCGAGGCGTCGCGCCAGCACCGCTCCTCAGATCAGATCGAGTGGCAGATCAGATCGAGTGACGCAACGCACTCCACACGGTGTACCCGTCCAAGCCCCGAAAGCAGGTCGAACAAGCTCACCGGAACTGCAAAAGGGCAGGTCAGGCACCCTTCGCTGCTGGCTCTAGAACAGCAACACACTCCACATGGTGCGTCATCGGAAAAGCATCATCCGGAAGGGGAGCTGACATACCCGCAGCTCAGGCATTGCTTTCGGTGCACCTAGCGGGCTCTGCAGGCACCGACAGCGTCAAACGAGCGTCACGCCTCATCCCGACTCCGACTGCGGGACAGGTCAACGAGCGCCAGCGTTGGAAGGCATTGCCGACGGTCCCTGGGGGGAGAGTCTGCACCAGAGGCTTGAACGTGGCGCCACGACCAAGATCCGTCCCTGATCCTCTGCAGGCTCCCCTCCGTTTACACCGCGAGGCTGCGGACTCGTGCCCTGGTGAGTGCGACGTAGAGCGAGCGGTGGGCTTCGTCGGCGGGGTCGAGACCCTTCCGGAGCACAGCCGCGTCGGACTCTTCCAGCCTGACCCCGACCCTGTCCCACTCCTTGCCCTTCGCCTGGTGGCATGTCAGGCCGGGAACGAGTCGCTTATGTGCGTCCTCCAGCCGTATGCGCAGATTGCCGAGAGCCTTGCGCGGTGTCCGCTTCTGGCTCTCAGGCCGCTCGATGTGCGTCTTGGTGACCACGCTGTCCGCCAAGGCGGTCCAGATTTCGCTGAGGTCATCCTGGCTCGCCAGGCGCTGAAGAGCAGCCTGTAGGTCCGGACGCAGCTGCTCGAACGTTTCGGCTTCTTCAATGCCCAGGGTGGTCCGGGCGTCGGTGAGGAACGCGGCAGGCAGGCCGAAGGAGCTCTGGGTGAGTTCGTTGAGAAGCAAGGTGCACACGGCTTCCTGGAACGGTCCTGACGGCTGCTTGACGGCCAGCGGGAGGACATGGGGGTCTCCGTCCCACAGCGTCTTCCACCGCCGTGCGAGGACGATATCGACGTCGCGTGCCACCCCTACGGGAAGGACCACGCGCTCTCTACGGCGCAGTAGACGTGCCAGTGACGCCTGGTCACTGCTGTCGTGCCACCTGAACGATGTCTGAAGTTCGCCGCGTTCGAATCCCAGTAGCTCGATGAGCCGACGCACGCTCTCCGGGCGTGCGCCACGAAAGGCGTAGAGGGCCTGCCAAGGGTCTCCCACCAGAGTGACGGCGAGTCCCGCTTCCGCCGCGGTGCGGATGATCTCCACGTCCAGGTCGTTCGCGTCGTAGACCTCGTCGACAAGCAGGGACCTGATCGTCCTGGCGAAGTAGGTCGACACGTGGGCGCGGATACCGTCAATGCCGAGGGCCCCGTGCAGGACCTCACGTACGTTCTCGTGTGTGCACCATCCTCTGTTGACCGCAGCGGCGAAGTCCGCTGGCCTTATGTGGTTGTCCGGCTTCGCCTCTGGCAGGTAGGTGGTGCTGACCTGGGTGCCCGCCAGACAGAGAGCGGGCTTCGCGATAGTGCGGATGGTGGGAAAGTGAGTCCGCCATGTGTCCAGCACCTCCAGTTCCTCGTGGCCGCCTGGCCACTGGAGGAACCCAGACCGCAGGAGGTGGGTGAGTAGGTCGTTCAGGATGGTGTCGAGCGTGACGATGCGATGGGGCCATGCCAGGGCCGAAGGACCCCACTGCCGAACCACGCGGCTGCGTATCTCCTCGGTGGCCGAGCGAGTGAAGCTGACCGCCACGACCGCTCGGTGATCGATTGTGCGCGCGAAGCGGTGCAGGCCGAAACGCTGGTGCGAGACGGTCGTCTTCCCGGAGCCGGGAAGTGCCTCTACGTAGACAAGGCGGTCAGGGCTTGCGGCAGTGAGGAGTTGTTCCGGCGTGAGAGCGCGGGTGCCAGGCCAGCGACTACTCATCGGCAACCGTCATCCGACGTGTGACTGTCGGCCAGCCCCCGCGGGAGGGCTGCCAGTATCGGAGTTCCTCCCATGGCGGTGCATCCGGATCCGGCGCGTCAGAGTCCGGAGGGTCCGGGATCGGTTCGTCTCCGGTTGTTTCCGCCCACTCCCTCTCTTCCTTCTGCCAATCGTCCGGCCAGTGCAATTCCTCAGCATCATCGGCCTGTTGCTCGCCTGTGTTCCGTTCGCCGTCCAGCACGAGCCAGTCCGGCTCATCAATGGACTCATGGGGGTCGGTCTCATCGGCCGGGTCGGGCGGGTACAGAAACTCGAACAGCCGCCGGATGTGGTCGGGCACGATCGGAAGGCTCGACGCCTGCTCGGGACCTGCTTCGTTAGCCTCTGCCAGGAGGCCGGCGAAGGCAAGCGCGAAGTCGCCCTTCTTGCTGGAACCCCGCCCTGCCGGGACGCCGGGCTGCCCGTCCTTGCCCTTCCGCGCACTGCGGAACAGTTCGTACACCGTCCGAGCCGTCACGAGCGGCTCGTCCAGGTCAGCCTCGCGCAGGGCGGCCGCGATCAAGTGCTCGTTACCCTCGGTGATCGATGGTTCCAAGGTCGGATGGCTGACGAAGGCATCGACGACCGAGGGGTCGTGCTCAGGAAGCCAAGTCGGCTTCCTGAGCTCCTTGTTCTCGAACGGTAGATCGCTGTCGACGAGGATCGCCAGTTTGGTACACAGTTCCTTGCCCCGAGTTGCCAAGAGATGCACCGGCCACTGCCCGACCTTCCACCCCATGTGCACAATGCTGAGTGCGTCGATGAATGCGTGCTTGCGCGCGTCCCCTCCGGCCCAGGTCCTGCCGAACTCCCTTAGGACGGCGGCGTCGGTGACTCCCTCAACCAGGACGAGGCGGTCGGCGAAGAGGGCGGCGGACCGACTCGCGTCCAGATGGAGCCGCGTCTTCCGCAGCGTGATGTCGCGGTGCTTCGCCGGCACGACGTCGGCGACGGTGCGGCACACTCTCCCCTGCGCCGTCTGGCGCACGACGATGAGTTCCTCGGGGGCACAGGATGTGATGACGTCCGTCGCGTGGCTGGAAAGGATGACCTGCAGCTCCGGCCTCTTCTTGACGGTTCTACGCAAGTACCGGACGAGAGCGTGCTGCAGCTGCGGGTGGAGGTGCGCCTCAGGCTCCTCAATGACGACCGTCGCGTGGAAGGGCTTCGTACCGAAGAAGGAGTCCTCCTCCGACTCGGCATCAGCCTGTGCCTGTTGGAGGTTCCGGGTCGCCTGCTGGATCTGCTCAATCTCTGTGGGGGGCGGCTGGTCGGGAGCATCCTGGTGAGACCGGGCGGTGTCCTGGGGAAGTTCGGTGGAGTCCGGTATTGCTGCCAGGATCACGGCGATATGCAGCAGGTTGACGTACCCCAGCCCGGACACTTCAAGAGGCCGAGCGAATCTGCGTCCCTCCATGACAGCGAGCATGACTTCCAGCACGCGAGCCAAGTAGGTATCGTCGATGACCTGCCCACGTATGTACGACCACTGGCGACTCACCCCAGCCGACAGGTCCGTGAGGTAGCCGCCGATCCTCTTCTCGACGGCGTCGATGATGCTCTCCTTGGCCAGCTCCTCGAGCAGCTGGGAGGCCCGCGCCCGGAGCCCCACGAGGTTCCGGGTCCCGTTCAGGCGCTGCTGTTCAGCACGGAGCAGCTCAACCAGGATCCGTGCCTCGCGGCGCGCCAGTTCGTCCAGAGGATGACGCCAGGCTGGCAGGTAGATCAGCTTGTACGGGTCCAGGTCCAAGGACCTGCCGTGGGCCGTGTCAATCTTCGGGGTGACGCTGCCGAGCCTGCGACTCAGCGTGACACCCCAGGTCTGAGCGACATCCCCAAGGCGCTGGTGGCTGACCTCGTGCAACTGACGTCCGAGACGACCTTCCCCAGTGAGGCTATCACCCAGCCGGTACTCCACCTTGATGGTGCGGGTGGATCTCTCGGGTGCGAGCGTGGCGGAACCGTACCTCGGCAGGGCTGGGAAGCGAGAGCCAGGATGAGATAGGTAGAGCGCATCCGTGAGCGTTGTCTTTCCGGCGCCGTTGGCTCCGATCAGCACGCTGAAACGGCCAGGTATATGGCAGACCATCTCGCCGTCTGCGCTCGCCCGAAACCCGCTCACTGCGATACGACTCAGGTGCACCATGCCCCCCATGGACAAGAAGTACGTGAGTAGTCATCATCGCCCCGAGCACTGACAACGCTCTTTCTCTTGCGATCACTTACGGTCTGGACGTGCCTGAGCTCCATCGAACGCAGGATGGCTCCACGCGCCCCCTGCGAGATGATCTTCCTTACAGTCCATCCAAGGACACTCGACACAGGCCGACTGTGAGCGTCCACCTGAGCAGGCAAACGCCTCTGCCCCGTCCGTGCCGGACGGGGCAGAGGCTCGCTCATGCGGCGCCGGTCAGCGGAACATCCATGCGCTCCCAGGCCCCGAGCACAGCCTTGTGGGCGTCCGGCTGCAGGTGGGCGTAGCGCTGGGTGGTCTGGAAGCTTTCGTGGCCCAGGAGGTGCTGGACCTCGTAGAGGGAGACTCCCTTCTGAACGAGCCACGAGGCGCAGGTGTGGCGCATGGAGTGGGGCGGATAGTGCGGGACGGGAAGCTGCTCCCCGTCGGTGCCGAAGTAGTGGGCGTTCCCGATGGCCGGCCACCAGGTCTGGCGGCGCCAGTTGCCGTCGTCGAGCCGACGGCCGGCGCGGCCCTTGGTGATGGTGGTGAAGACCAGGGCGTCACGGTCGAGTGGGTGGATGTGCCGTTCGAGGGCGTCCAGGACGTGTGGTGGGAGCGGGACCTCCCGGCGGCTCCTCGAACTCTTGGGGTACTCCTTGATGCCGCTCTTGGTATTGACCTCCACCACGAACAGGCGGGAACGGCGCTGGTCGATCCGATGACGGTGCAGGCCGGCGAGTTCGCCCCAGCGCAGGCCCGTGTAGAAGCCGAGCAGGCACATGGTGCGCCACGGGGCCGGGAGCTCGTCGACAATGCTCTGCGCCTGGTCGAGGGTGAACCACTGCGGCGGCTTGACCGCGATCTGCGGCAGGTCGATGTTCCGGCAGGGGCTGACCGCGATGACATCGTCGTCGACGGCCGCCCGCATGATGGACGACAGCAGGTTGTACGCCCTCTTGATCGCGGATGCCCCGACCCCCTTCTCCACCAGTCCGCGGATCCAGCTCTGGACGTCCATGCGGGTGACGGCCCGCATCTCCCAGTCGGCCCAGTGGGGCAGCACGTGGTTCTTGATGCTGGAGGCATCACCGCGCAGCGTGTGGGGCTCGACGACGCGGGCCTGCCACCAGCGGTCGTGCCACTCACGGAACGCCGTCTCGCCCGCTCGGGGATCCCGCATGCTTCCGCGGGCGGACTGGGTCTCCATCTCGGTACCCCAGGCGCGGGCCTGTGCCTTGAGGGGAAACGACTCGCTGAACCGGTCTCCAGCCCGGTTGCGAACGGTCGCCTGCCATTTGCCGGACTTCAACTTCCGGAGGTACGTGGTTCCGTTCCTTCCTGTTTCGCGTGCGGAGGGACTTCGTCCTGGTCAACGGCGGCGCACGGGCGGCGCGACTGCCCGGCTGTTGATGAAGTCATCCAGGCTCGCGGCGGGGACACGGACGCGAGAGCGAGCCGGTCCCGTGCGCAGGTCGACGACGGGCAGCTCGCCAGCGGCGATGAAGCGGTAGACCGTTCGGCGGTCGACGTCCAGGGCTGCGGCGACGGCGGGTATGGACAGCAGGCGCAGGGCCATGGGCGGTTCCTTTGCGTGAGAAAGAGCGACGGGAATTGAGAGATCCAGCCGGGGCGGGAGGCAACAAGCCCGGGCGATGCTGCGAGATCTTCGAGTAGGGCTTTTACGTACGGCCGAGATCTCCGAGCGGAGCAGAAGAGGAAGCGAGCGGAGTTACGTGTGCGCGGCGGGGAATCCGAGAATGGCACGTATGCCAATCGAGCAAGGTGTCCTCTGGGGAGGTGGGCAGTCTTCTGGCAGGGCCGGTACGACGGGCGTTCCGGGACCCACAATCATCCGAAGAATCGCCGGTTAGGCTAACCGCCGATCGTCGGCTATGTTCCGCCCGCGCCGACCGCTTCCAAGTGCGTGCGACGGCCGGCGAGAAGGGCCTGCGGGAGCGATTCCGAGGGCTGTGGCAATGGCGACGAGGTCGTCGATGTCGCAGCGGCGGACGGTGCGTTCGATGCGGGAGAGGGCGGTGAAGGTCATGGGCTGGCCGAGGGCGGTGACTCTGGCGGCGAGCTGGCGCTGGGAGTAGCCGCAGGCGGTGCGGGCGCGTTCGATGGCGTGGGCGGCGGCGTGTCCGGCGGGTCCGATTTCGAGGGGGCCTGGCGGCATGGGTGGTGTTGTAGCTTGCGCGTCAGCCCTTCTGGAAGGGTATTCATGTCTGCCGTGAGCGATGCGGATCGCACGGTGTTTTCCGGCGGCTATTTCGTCAACCGGGATTTCGGTTCTACATCCACCGGGCCATGGGCGAAACGACTTGTGCATGATTCCAGAACCAAGTCTGGACTTTCGCACACCGGGTGTGGCTGTGTTGTCCATGCACCCTGGCCTCGCCGGATTCCCTGCCCCTCTCCCTGATTTCGAATGGTGGTCGATCGACATCGCCCGTATCCGCACCATCAAGCCCGAGGCGTTCGCGTCGGAGTCCCTCGCATCCGTGTCCCTGTCCGCCGAGCGGACCTTCTTCGGCCTGCTCACCCAGGCCGACGACCAGGGCCGCTGCCGCGACCAGGCCGCGGTCATCGCCGGCCAGTTGTGGTCGCTGCGCCGCGAGCACGGCCCGGTGGAGGTCGAGGACGACCTCACCCAGCTCGGTGGGGCCGGGCTGATCTGCCGCTACGAGGGCGACGACGGCAAGCGGTACCTGCACATCGTCACCTTTGCCAAGCACCAGAAGATCAACCGCCCGAGCGGAGTGCGCAATCCGCCGTGCCCGCACCACGATCTCGGTGTTCCGCGTGAGCCCTCACCGCGGGTGCCCGGAGCGGTCACGGAGCCCTCCGTGACTCGGGCGGGAGGACTCACGGAGACCTCCATGAGCGGCGAATCCGCAGGTCAGGGCGGATCCCGTGAGTCCTCGCCGCAGACGCGGGGAGGACTCACGGAGCCTGCAGTGAGCCCTCACGGTCCGGATCTAGGACCTAGGAAAAGGGATCTAGGAACTACCTCGTTGGGGGGCGCGAGCGCCCCCGCGCCGCAGACCGTCTCGGCGAAGGACCTGATAGGCGAGTACGCCGCCGCGTGTGCCCACCACCCGCCCCGGGACGTCCTGGGCCAGCTCGGCGTGCAGGTGCGCAGGCTCCTCGGCGAGGGCATCGACCCCGCTCACATACGGTCGGGTCTCGCACGGCATCGTGCCAAGGGCCTGCACCCGAGCACTCTGCCCAGCCTGGTGCACGAGGCCATGAACTCCACCGCCTCCGCGCCCGCCGCCCACCGGCCGTGGACCAACCCCGCCGATGTCGCCGCCGCCTACGGAGGTGACCTGTGACCGCCACCCTCACCCGGGACCCGCACCAGGTCGGCCGGATCACCGACCGCCTCGGCGCCATCCTGACCCAGCGGGGCATCGGCCCCGCCGCCACCGCGCACGAGCCGCCGTCGGAGCCCGTCACCGCGCTGGAGCTGGCCGATGCCCGCATCCCCGCCCGCTACCGGCGCGCCCTGACCGACCACCCCCACGTCACCGCCTGGGTGGACGAGATCGCCCGCGCCGGCCGCCCCGGACCGGCAGGCGCACCGGGAATCTCGGAGGGCTCGTCCCTGCTGATCGCCGGCCCCACCGGCACCGGCAAGACCCACCAGGCGTACGGCGCCATCCGCGCTCTCCTCGCCGCCGGGGTCCGCCTGCGCTGGGAGGCTGTCACCGCCGCCGACCTGTACGCCCGCCTGCGTCCACGCTCCGGCTTCGACAGCGAACGCGAGCTGCAGGCCCTGACCAAGTGCCCGCTGCTGCTCCTGGACGACCTCGGAGCGGCCAAGACAAGCGAGTGGACCGAGGAGCTCACCTACCGGCTGATCAACCACCGGTACGAGCACCTGCGCCCCACCCTGATCACTACCAATCTCCCCACCGCCGAACTACGCACCGCCCTCGGGGACCGCGTCGCCTCCCGCCTCGCCGAGATGACCGAACGCGTCATCCTCGACGGCCCCGACCGCAGACGCCACCCCGCAGCCTGACCTCCCGGGCCGCCCTCCTGCCTGCACCCGGGGCACTGGAACACCGTGCTCGCCCCGGTCCCCGGCCTGCGGGGTCCCGACAGGTCCAGCGGAGACCGTATGCGGGGACCGAACCCGTCGAAAACGGGGACCGTCCCCCTGACGACCTGTCGGTCCCCGGTCCCTGTCGGGGACCGGCCCCGACGCATGTTGGGGACCGGGCTCCAGCCAGAGGCCGCGACAGAAGCGGGACCGGGGACCGTGAGGACCTGCACCAGGGAACCGCCGAGGCCTGAGGAACGGGGCCCAACCCGCCCGCCACAGGCACGAAACTGCTGCTCAGGGCGCCACAAGGCCGGTCGTCGCGCCCGTCCCCTACATCGGTCCCTGGGGATTTCGCACGCCGGGACCGCCCTGCTCGGTACTCGACGGAGCGAGGTGTCACCGAGGCGGGGGCACCGACCCGGGGACCGAGCAAGGCGGAGACCGCCCCCACTACAAGACGGTTCCCGATACGGGACCGGCCGCTGGGGACCGAAGCCTCGTGGGGACCGGTCCCCAGGGGACCGGGGACCGCGGCGGGGACGAGGGGTCAAGGGGTCAGGAACGGGGACCGAGCACGGCGCCCTGCGCAGGCGACGGCGGAACCTGCAGATGTCCAACTCAGCTGCGCTCCTTCACCGCGTGCACACCCTCACCAACCATCCGCAAAACGACGAAAAACACGGAGACCAGACATGCACAACCCGCACCACAAAGTCCCCTCCACGCAGCAGGAGATGACCACCCCAGCCCCGGGCGGAGCAAGGTATGACGTTGGACCGTCCAAGGGCCGGTCCCACGCGGAAGCCTCCGCCCCGGGAGCGGCGGAGGCGAGTCCCCGGAGCGAGGGCTCACCGGGAACAGGGAGTGTGCGTGCCGCCGACGAGACCGCGCTGCACCTAGTCGCCCACCGTCGCGCCCGCCAGGACGTGCAGCGCAAGGAGCGTGTCGACGTCCGCTACAGCACCGACGAGAAGCAAGCGATCCTCGCCGAGGCCCGCCGCCACAACCTGGCCGGCGCCCATCTTGTCGGTGCCATCGTCATGGCCCACCTGCACGGTGACCTCGCCCTGCCCGAGCAGCGCACCGCCATCGACGACCTGATCGACGAGTACGCCGCGCTACGTATCCAGCTCGCCAGGATCGGCACGAACGCAAACCAGATCGCCCACCGCCTCAACGCCGGCGGTGAAGCACACCCGGTGGACGCCGCCGTGCTCGCCGCGGCCCGCCAACTCGTGGCAGCAGTGAGGCAGACGGTCACGGCGGTCGACACCGCCGCCGATGTGGCCGCCACAAACTGCCGGGCGGCCTGATTGATCGCGAACATCGTCAAGCCCGGCCACAAGACCCGAGGCGTCCTGAACTACCTCTACGGCCCCGGCCGCGCCAACGAGCACACCGACCCGCACCTCGTCGCCTCCTTCGACGGCTTCGCCCCCGACCCCGGCCGCAGCCCCGCCGCCACCCTCGCCCAGCTCGCCAACGTCCTCGACCTGCGGGTCAAGCAGGCCGGTCCGAAGGCGCCGGAGAACCACGTCTGGCACTGCTCGATCCGCGCCGCTCCCGAAGACCGCCGCCTGACCGACGACGAGTGGGCCACCATCGCCCGCCGCGTCCTCGACGCCACCGGCATCGCCCCCGTCGGCGACTCCGACGCCTGCCGCTGGGTCGCCGTCCGCCACGCCGACGACCACATCCACATCGTCGCCACCAAGGTCCGAGGCGACCTCCGCCCGCCCCGCAACTGGAACGACTTCCTGCGCGCCGACAAGGAACTCATCGTCATCGAGAAGGAGTACGGGCTCCGCCAAGTCCCGCGCGGCGACCGCACCGCCGCCAAGCGCCCCACTCGGGCCGAGCAGGAGAAGGCCCGCCGTACGGGGGACGCCCGGACCTCCCGTGAGCGCCTGCGCGCCATCGTCCGCACCGCAGTCTCGGCGGCCACGTCCACCGAGGAGTTCTTCCGGCTCGTCGAAGGGACCGGCGCCCTTGTCGACGTCCAGCGCTTCCCGTCCGGCGATGTCCGCGGTTACAAGGTCGCCCTCGACGGCGACACCAACGCCCAGGGCAAGCCGGTGTGGTTCTCCGGTTCCACCCTCGCCGCCGACCTCTCCTACCCCAAGATCGCCGAACGCCTCGCGACCACGGAAGCACGATCTGCCAACCAGACCGAAACCCCGGCCTGGCGACGACTCTCCGTCGCCATCGACCGGACGCCCGACCGCCTCGCCCACGGCGAGGACGAGGCCGGACAGGCCCACATCGCCGTCCTCGCCGAAGCCCTCGACGCACTTCCCCTGGTCGCGCCCGCCGGTCTCCAGGCCCAGCTGATGCAAGCAGCAGCAGCGTTCGAGCGCGCCGGCCGCTCCCGTATCCGCGCCCATCACCAGCAGGCCCAGGCCACACGACAGGCGGTGAAGGCCATGCTGCGCGTGCCCCCACCCGGGGACGGAGCCCTTCTCGCGACCATCCTCGACGCCCTCCTGCTGGCGGTCATCGCCACCCAGCACTGGCACCGCACCCGCAACCACACCCAGCAGGCCGAAGCCGCCCGACAGGCAGCCGAGCACCTCCGTGTCGTCTGCCGGGCCGCAGCCGCAGAGCCGCTGGCCGTGATCCACCACCGGGGTCGGCGCCTTGCCCGGCCACTTCTGGAGCGGCAGGTCGCCGTGGTGCGCCAGGCGCTCCCCGACCTGGCCGAGCGGATCCTCGCCGAACCCGCCTGGCCCGCCCTCGCTGCCACCCTCGACGACGCCACCACGGCCGGCCACGGCCCCGCCGCGCTCCTCACCCAAGCCGCCCGCCACCGAGAACTCGACACCGCCGCCAACCTCGCCGAAGTCCTCACTTGGCGTCTGAAGCGCCTTCCGGACCTGGCAGTCGGGAAGCCTCCACGCGACAGGACAGCAGGCAGAGTTCAGCCTGGTCCTGCCACACCCACGCCAAGGTCGACGCGGGCAGACTCCCTCCCAAAGAGCCGTTGACACGGGCACTGCCCCGAGCAGTGCATCCGCACGTTCACCGAGTGAACAGGCTGCGGCTCGCTCTCAGGAATACCGCTCCGCGTCGGAGCAGCGACCTCATTCCAGCGCGGAACACCCCCCTTGTTCCACCTCGGAGCACCGGCGGACCGCTGTTCAGACACTGAACGGCGGTGGTGTTCAGTAACTGAACGGCCGTCCTGTTCAGACACTGAACAAGGCAGCCACCACCCGGTCCCGCAGCACGCCCCCCAGTACTGGCGTACGGAAGCGGGCCCGTTCCTCCAGGGAACGCCGAACGCGTTCCCTGGAGGAACAACCACCGTGTTCCCCGAAGGAACAGCGCTCGCGCTCCGATCCGGAACATGCTCGCCACGATGGTGAGAGGGTAGGCCAGATCCCGTTCAGTCGATCTCGCCCTCCAGCAGCTCCAACGCCTCCTCCCACCGGAAACGGTTCGCCCCCGCCCTCCTTCGGCCGGTGCGGCTCGCACGACCCAACCAGCACGCCCGTCTCCCCCCAACCGCTCCAGGCTCCGGCCGTACACCGGGTGCATGGCCATGGCTGCGTTCACGTACGGCAGGACGACCGTCGGGATGACCATCCCCTACGCCTCGCACAGGATGCCCAGCGCGAGAGCATCTGCGATGCCGACGACCCACTTGTTGATCGTGTTGAACGTGGCCGGCACGACGGCGATGGCGTCGGCAGGCGGGAGGAGGCGCGGGTCGCTGGGGCTACGCCAGGCCGAGCGGATCGGGTAACCCGTCCGGGCCTCGAACGCCTTGGTGTCGAGGAGGCCGAGCCCTGTGGTGTGACTATGACGCCAACGTCCCAGTCCTGCTCCTGCGTGGCAATGATCGGCTTGTGGGCGTCGCCCGCGATGCCGACGGCGCAGGCGACGTAAAGGAAGGACTTCCTCGGATGGTCGTTCGCCGCCCGTCTCCCCCTCGGCGGTCAGGAGACTCGCAACTTCTTCGGCGCAGCCCCACGAGAGCGTGACGCCGGCGCCTCCGTACCCGTAGTTATGCAAGACCACGGTGCCGCCCTCCGCCCGCTCTGCTTCCACGCGGCCTCAGGCCTGGGTCGTCCTGGCACCGATCCGATGCTCCAGGACGCGGGCCTCAGCGAGACACGGCTCGGCCTCGGCGCAGCGGGCCCGGATGTTGGCCGCCGCCGTGTCGTCCGGGACGAGATCGCCTTCGCCGTCGATGGCGGTGTCGCCGTGGGGGTAGAAGCACAGCAGGTCCGGCGAGATGCCAGTGTCCTCGGAGAAGAACTCGGTCAACCCGGGGTTGGTGACGACGTGCTGGCCGCGGATGGGCCGGAGGTCATGGTCCGGGACCAGTTTCTGAGCACCCAGGCCCGTGCAGTTGACGATCACGGAAGCAGGCGCGGCGTCCGCAAGCGAGGCCAGGCGCCGCCGCTCGACCGTTCCTCCAGCAGCGTCGAGCCTGCGCAGGAGGTAGGCGAGGTAGGTGGGCATGTCGATCAGCGGCACCGTGAACCGGTAGCCGGCCGAAAACCCGGTCGGCAGTTCGGCCAGCTCGCACGGCCGGAAGCCGGGCAGGGTGGTGGCCCAGTCCGGCGGGGCCTCGGCCGTGCCGGACGCCTCGATGCCGCTGGTGAGCCGGACACCCGTGGACGGGTCCTCCGCCAGCTCGCGGAAGATCTTCAGGGACCGCTGCCCCCACTGGTCGACCTTGTCCTTCGGCTCGACCAGGTACGGCCCCCCGCATCGCCCCGGCCGCCAGCGACGCGATGCCCGGCAACGACAACGTGCCCCTCACGTCGCAAGGGCGTCACCCCGAAGGAGCTCACGAGAGCAGAGCTGCATCAAGGTAGTCCTGCACCGGCTCGAACAGCCCGTACGGCATGTACTGCGGGATCTCGCCGTGCGTGGCCCAGGTCAGCCCGGCCACCTCATCAGCACTCGCCACGACCGCTTGACCGACGACGGGGCGGCATGCAATGTAGTGGATCTCCCGGCCTGTCATGGGGTGAATCCGCTGTCCGAGCACACTCTGCGGCACCACCAGGAGCCCTGTCTCTTCCTCAGTCTCACGTGCTGCGGCTTGCCCGGGGGTCTCCTCGGGTTCAATCTTCCCAGCCGGGAACTGCCACGAGAGTGCGCCTTCCGCCACACGTCGCCGCATGAGCAGGATTCGCTCGCCCTGAACGACGACGGCAGCGGCGACTGCTCTTTGGGCCTCGGTCGGCACGAAGATCCCCTACCGTCGCACCTGAATCAGCGCGTGCGTTCCACTCGTACGCCAGGCAGCCCCGGATCGTTCGAGCGCGTCCAGCGCTTCCTGCTCCAAACCGACAATAACGTCAGACTTCAGAGTCCGGAGCGCCGCGACGGTCCCAGGGAAGTACGCGGTGAGATCGGCGAAGGACACTGTGGCGTCCCACAGCTGGTCACCCACCAGGCGTCGGTAGTTGAGGTCGCCCTTCAGGATGGTGAGCGTGGCGCTCTCGAAATCGCCGCGAAGGTCCTCGGGCATCTCCTCGTACGGCAGCGGAGCGCAGAAGAACGGGTGGGTGCTGACCTCAAGGCTCCCTGCCGCCATGGCCTTCCACAGCCGACTGCCGATCGCGCCGGCTTCGCCGGGCGCCTCGGTGAGGCGGCGGAGGCAGTCGACGACGTCGGCCGTCATCGCGTCGGAGACGTAGTAGGGGTGCGGCTTGAGGTGAAGCACAACCTGTTCGGCATGCCGCTGTTCGAGGAGGTGGTCGATGAGGATCAGGTCCGGGATCAGCTCGCGTCCTGCATTGTCCGCAACCACGGCGACGGTCGAGGAACCTCCGGCAGGCAGCAGCTGCCACAACAAGGCGCTGTCGTCAACAACCAGGGCGGAGGCAGCAGCGTCACCGGCCGCCGGCTCCCCCGCCGAGACACGGAAGCCGAGGTCCGCGCGGTTGCCCCAGAGCGACGCGTGAAGCAGGGCCGTAGCCCGCTCGTCCGCCGGAACGCTCGCGAGCGCGTCCAGGGCCCGCAGCTCCTCTTCCACGGCCTCGCCGCGCAGCTCGGCCCGTTTGAACGGCGCGAACGGATCGACTCCCTGCCACGGCCCGCTGCCGAAGTACCCGACCGCGCCGAGGAGCCTGCGGTAGAAGTAGCTCTCCGCCCACAAGAACGGGGCGTCGTACCAGGAGCGCCCGAAGTGCTCCTGCCCCCAGTCCGCCCAGATCTCACGGTCGTGTTCCCCAGGGGAGAGCGGCTGGATGACGCCATTGGTGATCTCGTCCAACAGGGCGTCGAGAGCCTCGTGCTGCCGGCGGCCGTACGGGAAGGCGTCTCGTACCTGCTGGATGAGGGCGGGGTGGCGCTTGGCCAGCACGCCCCAGGCGAACGAGCTGGGCTCGTTGCTCAGGATGACCGGCGCTCCATCAGCATCAGCCGAGACGTGGGAGGTCTTCGCTGTCATCTTGTCCAAACCCTTCGCTTCTCGCTCACGTGTCCAAGATCCCCAGGGCCACGACGCCAGCCGCACTCCCTACCAGCACCTCGCCCGTCGCCGGAGTGAGGCGTCCATCCACCCTGACCTTAGATCTGCCGCTGAAGTGGGAAGTGAACCGGTCCGTCCCAAGATGCCGTACCTCGATATCTCCTGCTCCCGCCCGATCGTCACCTCGGCCTCACTGATCGCGGAGCTTCCCTTCTGAGTGCCGTCGTGGCCGCATCCCGCCGACGTGGTCTCAGCCCTTGGCGAGAAGTTCCCTGGCCGCATAGTAAGCGTGCAGTGCAGCCTCGCTGCCGGAGCCCAAGGCAGTCATGATCCGCTGAAAGCGGGCGGAACGGAGGTCGCCGGCCACGATGACACGAGGGTGCTGGTCGGTGGGCGGGCAGTATCCGTCCGCGCCACGGGTCAGGTCTCCGGGCGGGGCGGTGGGCGCGTTTCCGATGCTGAGGTAGGCGGCGTCCGCCGTGACCGTCCGCCGGGCACCGTCCTGGCCCACCGTTTCCGCTGACACCGAGGCGCCTTCTCCGCAGCTCAGTGTCAGGTGCTCGACGGGGAGGAGAGTGGCTCGGGGGTCTTCCCGGATCTCCTCGACCTTGTACGCGTCGGTGGCCGGATACGCCACGAGCAGGCGGGTGTCGGTGGTCGGGTTGGCGCGCAGGAAGGTGCCGATCGGGCGGTCGCCGCCGAGGACGAGGAGGGTGTGGCCTTCGGCGTCGTCCGCCTCTGCCTGCCAGAGCGGGGGCAGGGTCAGGCCGTCGGGGGCGGTGATCCAGGTGGTGTCGCGGGGCTGGAGAGGGCCGACTCCGGTGGCGACGATGGCGTACGGGGCGGTGAGGCGGGTGCCGGTGTCGACCGTGGCGGTCACCTGGTCGTCGTCGGCGCGGAGTGCGGTGACGTGTCGGCCGAATTCGAGGCGGCACAGCTCCGTGCTCTTCAGTTCCGCAACGATGGAGTCGGCGAGCTCGGGGCCGCTGGTGTAGCCGCCGAGGACGTTGTTCAGGGCCGGGATCCGGTAGAGGTTGCGGCACAACCGGTCCGGCTCGATCAGGATCGAGCGCATGCCGACGCTGGCGGCCATGCGGGCGGCGGCGCAGCCGGCCGGGCCGCCGCCGATGATGATCAGGTCGGTGTCGTACAGCGTTTCGGCCATGGGGCTATTCCAACACCGGGGCCCCGGCGTACGCAGTGAGTTGGCCGATCACGTGGTCGGTGGTGATGAGTTGGCCGGTTCCGATCAGGCGGCGGGCGACGAGGAGGCCCGCGTCGTGGACGTCGGGGCCGGCGTCGCTGGCGCAGGCGTCGGTGACGATCCAGGGGGCGTAGCCGTGCTCGAAGGCATCGGCGGCGGACTTCAGGACGCAGCTCTCGGTGGCGATCCCGCAGAAGACGAGGTCGGTCCAGCCGGCCCGGCGGATCAGTTCGGAAGCCTCCGGGGTGAGGAGCGTGTACCCGGTCTTGTCAACGACCGTGTGTGCGTGGGCGGCAGCCTCGGCGAGTTCGAGGACGATGTCGGTCTCGGGTGCCTTCTGGAGCCGGTGCCACTGGAAGAAGCGCTCGTAGGGGCTGTCCGGATAGTTGAAGTACCGGGTGAAGATCACGGGTCGGCCGGCGGCGGACCACTGGGCGACCAGGTCGGAGACCGCAGGCACGGCGTGGCGACTGTGGTGGTTCACGAAGCCGTTCTGCATGTCGATCACGACCAGCGCGGCGCTGCTGATGTCCATCCGGTATCTCTCCTGCCCAGGGTTCTCAGCCGACGCTCTCGCGTAGAGCGTCCTGTGCGGCGCGCAGCCGTTCGGCCAGTCCGCTGGTCTTCATGATGGCCTCCCGCATGAGGACGTGTTGCGCGGTCTCCTGGGCGCGGGCGGTGGTGAGCCGGGAGGTGGCGGCACGTAGGAAGCGCCAGCCGTACTGCTCGGGCATGGAGGGGTCCTGGCCGTCCTCGATCATCTGCTGGACCTGGCGGGTGAAGCACCACAGGGCCTGGACGGTCAGCTCGCAGGCGACCAGCTCGTCGATGGTGAGGCCGCGCTCGCGGGAGTGGGAGGCGTAGGCGACGCCGGACCAGCCGGCGTAGCCGGTAGAGACTCCCCGTACGCCGAACGACACGATGTCCGGGTGGTCGAAGCCGGTGGCGAGGAGCGATGCCTCGACCGTGCCGTCCAGGGGCGCGGGCCCGCCCGGGGCCCCGCGGTCGACTAGGACCGAGGGTGTGGACAGCAGGCGCAGGGCAGTGTCGTAGGCATCTCCGGTCCAGGGTGCGGAGGCAAGCCAGTACAGGGAAAGGACGTACTCGGGGTTGGGGATGCGGTCATGGGCCTCGTCCAAGAGGTCGCGGAGCTTGTCCCGCGCCCAGGGCAGGTCGGAGGCGTACGAGCGGTAGCGCCAGACGGCGAGGTCGGTGAGCGCGGGAGGCTCGTGCGGTTGGACGAGGTGGAAGACGGCGGCTCCGCACGCGAAGACGTGCAGGACGCAGTCCTGCGCTTCGGGGTGGTCCACGCGGGCCGAGGAGGACTTCAGCCACTGGTCGCCCGCGCTCGGCGTCATATGCGCGCGGAGCCGGTCGGCGCGCTCGGCGCCGATGAAGACTGGCAGGAACTTGTGGGAGTCGACTCCGATCCGGCCTGTGCCGGGTGGAGCGGCGTCGTTCGCTCCGAATGCTGCGGCGAACCGCGCCTTCGCGTCGTCCGGCGCGCGGCCGAGCGCGGTGTCGAGGACGGCCTGGGATTCACCACGGGGCTGGTAACTCGCCCCGCCACCTTCCCAGTTCGACACGGTCCGGTCGCTCACGCCCAGGTAGGCGGCGAAGTCCCGCAGGCTCATGCGCAGGGCGTCGCGTAACAGCCGGGCTTCCCGGCCGGACCATCGCTGCACCGTGACCACCGTCGTACCCCCTGTCCGTCACCCGGTGGAACGCCGAAACGCCCAGCGTAGCCAGCCCTGTTCAGCAGCGCTGCGGCATTGCTGCAGCACGTCTACGTCACACCCCGTCACCGACCTGCACCATGCTGAGTTCACCGAGCCGGGGAGGCGTCGCCGCGACCAGACAGCCCTCCGCCCGTTCTCCCCTGTACCACCACCAGAAGGAGCAAACAGCATGACCGACATCGTCAAGCGCAACGCCCGCGCCATCCTCCTCGATGGCGACGAGCTCGTCCTCATCAAGCGCACCAAGCCCGGGAGGGAGCCGTACTGGGTGTCGGTAGGCGGAGGGGTCGAGGAGGACGACGCGACCATCGAGGCGGCCCTCCACCGGGAGGTGTTCGAGGAACTGGGCGGCAAGCTGGAGCGCGCCGAGCTGGTCCACCTGATCACCGACGAGCTGGAGGGCGGCGTCGGCATCCAGCACATCTTCGCCGCGCGCCTGGAGTCGATGGACCTGGCCGCGCGTACGGGGACGGAGTTCTCCAAGCCGGAGCGGGGCGGGTACGAGGTGGTCCGGGTGCCGTTCACCGCCGAGGCCGTCCGAGAGCTGAACCTGATGCCGCCGCAGCTCGCCGACTTCATCGCCGCGAACACGGACGCGATCGTCTCCGTCCTCGACACCCCGATCCGCGAGGCGTGAGCAATGGCGCAGGTCCCGGAATTCGTCAGCCTCAACGGCCCTGACAACGTGGGCAAGACGACCCACCTGGTGCGGCTGGCCGGGCGATGGGGCGGCTTCCAGCCGCTGGGTTCGGTCCACGAGCACGACCCCGAGCCGTGGGCGCGGGTGGCGGTCGGCAACTACGCCCGGTGGTGGTTCGAGATGTCCACGACGGTCGAGCTGACCGAGATGCTGCTCGCCGGTCACGCCAAGCGGGCTGCCGCCCGCGAGGCCGGGCGCACGGGTTTGCTCGACCGGGGCCTGCCCATGCTCCTCGCCGTGGCCACCGCTACCTGCGTGGTCAAGGACGGGCTGACGGTCGACGAAGCGGTGAAGACCGTGACGGGCATCGCCGGTTCGCGAGCCACCGCACCGGAAACCGCGATCCTCCTCCTGCCGTCCCTCAACGCCGAACGCAGCTACGCCATCACCAGCGCCCGCGAGGGCCGCCCGTGGACCGGGGTGTACCCGGCTTATCAGAAGACGCTGCACGCGGTCCTGCTTCACCAGGTCCACCACGGCGCGTACGCCGTGGTCGTCGACTGCGAGGGCCGCTCGCTGGACGACGTCCACGCCGACGTACTCGGCCACGTCGGCCTTCCACGACTCACCGACGGGAGTCCCCGATGACCCAGAACTCCCCGCCCCTTGTCCTGCCGCCGGGTCTGGCCCGCGCCATCGCCACACTCCAGGACAAGGACCGGCACCGCCTGGACAACACCGTCACCCGGCTCCATACCGTCAACGGGCGCCTGTGGGATACCGAGGACCGGGTGCGCAGCGCCTTGCTCCCCGCCACCCAGGTCGCCGACTGCAAGCGGGAGATCGACCAGCTCAACGCCGAACGCAACGCGCTGGCCGAGCGGGCCGACGAGGTCCTCGGCTCGCTGGCGGACGCGGGCCGCGCCGACGCGCCGCTGCACACCGAAACGCTCGCATCCGTCGTCGACCGCTTGTCGGTACTGACTCTGCGGATCTGGCACAGCGAACGGGCGGCGGCCCGGGACGAGCTGGCCCGTCGGCGCGTCCCTGCCCTTCACAGCCAGCGGGAGGAGCTGTGCGCCGCCCTCGACGCGCTGGTCTCCGATGTCGTGGCCGGCCGCCGTCGGCTTCCCGTACCAGCCCGCTTCAAGCTGTACGGGCGGGACGACGCCGCCCCCGCGGAGATCAAGCCGAGTCGGCACCTGCGCCGGGTCCTCGCCTTCGGCGGATTGAGCGAGTGCGGCAAGAGCACCAGTGCCGAGTTTGTCCAGCGCACGTGCGGTGCCCAGCGTCTCAAGATCGGTTTTCTGCTGCGGCAGGCGGCCCACCGGGAGGGCCTTGCGGACCCGTACGCGCTGTCAGCCCGTCGGCAGGCCGAGCTGCTGCTCGGCGAGCTGAATCGCTTCGCGGACGCGCACGTCGGCATGCGGCTGTTCACCATCGAGTCCGTCCACGACGACGCCTCGATCGCCGAGCTCAAGCAGCTCATGGGCGACACGCTCCAGATCGTCTACCTGGACGCCTCCTTCGCCGTACGCGTCGAGCGGTCCGGCACTACGGCCCAGGCCGTCGCCGCGAAGGACGAGATCAAGATGAGCCGCGGCGCCCACCAGGTCGCCGCACTCGCCGACCACATGATCGACAACACCGGCAGCATCGCCTCCCTCCGCGCCCGGCTCCTGCGCATCGCCGCCCCGCCCGCCGCCACAGCGCTGCGCGTGGCCACCCCGTACGGGCTGGGACTGTCGGCCGCCGTCGCCTCGGCGACGGCCGACTTCACCGACGCGGTACGGGCATACGGCCCCGGCGTACGGCTCGCCGCCCTGACCGGCAGCCCCGGCGAGGGCAGCTGGATCGCCGGCTGGTCCGACCTGGACCTCCTCGTGATCGCCGAACACGAGGCCACCGGACGGGTCCACGAGGCCCTGGAGCAGTACCGGACCGCCCTGGGCAGTACAGCCTCCCTCGGCCCCACCCTCGTCACACCCGGCGAACTGACCGCCCGGCGACTCACCCCGCGCCTGGCATTCGTCCTCCACCAGCTCCAGCAGGGCAGCCCCGTTCTGCACACCGCGCCCGGCCTCGAACTGCCGACGATCGGCCGAGACGAGCTCGCGTTCGCCGCCGTCCGCGAACTCCCGCAGGTCATCCTGACCATGCGCCGCCTGCGCGCCGATGCGGATCCAGCCACCCTGCGGCAGCTCTACAAGCACCTCGTGCTCGCCTGCCGCCTCCTCCTGCGCGAGCACAACCGGTGGGAGTCCGGCCCCGACCAAATCCTCGCCGCGGCCTCCCGCATGCCGGGTCTGGCCGCCATGTCGGTGCCCTCCCTGGCCGAGATCGCCAGTGCCTGGCGCAACGGCGACACCGAGTTCGTCCTCAAGCCCATCACCTCGGCCGTCGACCAGCTCCTTACCTGGTACGCCGCCCAGCTCGCCGCCTGAACGGCCTCCCTCTCCTCTCCCCTTCTTCATCCGACAGGAGCTTCGCCATGCCCGAAACCATCGCCGTGCCGTTCTTCTCCGCCCGGATCGTCGAACGTCTCAGCGTCGGAGCCACGAGCCGCCGCGAGCGCGTCATCCACTCCCTCGACGGCCTGGAGGACCCGGTCCACCCTGACACCCTGGCCCACACCGGGGCCGACCTGTGGCGTCTGCTCCAGAAGCAGGTGCCGGAGGGACTGGACTCCGTGGACTTCCTCCTCGGCCTGGACGCCGGCGGCATCCTGCCGACCGTCTCTCTCGCCGGCGCCGCCCACCTCCCGTACAAGATCGCCTGGAAGCTCCATCTCCCCCTCGACGGCGCGGTCCGCTTCAGCGAGCCCCACGCGATGCGCACCGACGTCTTCGCGTACGGCATCGCCCCTGGCCAGCGGATCGTCATCGTGGACGACGAGATCACCACCGGCCGGACCCTGGCCGACCTCACCCGCCGCCTCCGCGAGGCCGGCGCCGTCCCGCTGGCGGTGGCCTGCCTGGTGGAGGACACCACCCGCGGAGCCCGCGACCTGCTCACCGACCTCGGTCTGCCGCTGGTCTCGCTCACCACGATCGAGGGTCCGGCATGACCGCGGTTGCCCCGGCGGGGATCCGGTTCCACCCCGGTTCCCTGGTCGTCCCTGCCGAGGCAGTCCACACCACCCCACTCGGGTACGACCGGGACGGCATTCCCATCGGCGCACCGCTCCCGCTCTCCGCCTCCACCGAGCTCGTCCACCGCCTGAGCGGGTGTGGCGAGGTCGTGGTGGCTTTCGAGGGGAAGCTCGGGGACACCCTCCTCGCGCTGTCGGGAGTCCGCGCGGTCCTCGACTGGCTGCGGCTGCGGTCGGTTCGCGTGACTGTCCGGGCGGTGGGTACGTACGCAGGGCTGATCGCCCGCACCGGGCTGATCCCGCAGCCCCAGGCCAACCCACCCAACGGCTGGCGGGCCGTGATCGGCGACCGCACGGGCATCGAGGCACAGGGCTCGACGGCGGCGGTGAGCCTGGTGCTCGATCCGGCCGCCCCTCCCTGCTGGTCGACCGACGGCCACGCCCACCCGGACCTGCCCTCCCGCCACTATCTGGCGCTGGAGCGCCGCCTCGGCATCCGCCTGCCTGCCACGGCCGCCTTCGCTCCCACCCTCGCGACCGGGCCGAACAACCTTGTGGAAGAACTACGCTCGGTGGGCTGGCTGGGCGACCTGAACATCGCCGCCATCACCGCCACCAGCTGGCCGGAGCGCAAGGACTACACCGCCCAGCGCTACATCACCCTGGCCGAGCACATCGCCGAGGCCCACCAGGCCCAGGCCCGGCTGCTGCTCATCGGCGGCAACCCGGGCGACGGCCTCCGCATCACCGCAGAGGCCCCCAGGCGTCACGTACAAGTGCTCCGCCTCGATGGAATGCTGGCCGACCACCTCGCCGACCTCTTCCCGCACTGCCACCTGATCGTCGGCAACGACACCGGCCTCACCCACCTCGCCGCGATGGCGTGCGGCCGGAGCGGGGGCAGCCCGCCGGTCATCGGCCTGTACGCGCGCCACAGCCACAGCAAGTGGCGCACCGGCCTGCCGCACCACCACGCCGTCGCCACCGACCTGTCCAACCGCATGCACCAGGGCGACCTCTGCCCCGTCCGCGACGCCATCGCCCCGGACACCGACGTGCACATGGACGCCTTCCCACCCACCGCACTGGCCCAGGTCGGCCTGGAACTCCTCGAAGGGGTGAAGCCATGACCATCCAGCCTCTCCTCCGGCTCGGTCCGGTACGGCGCTTCACCCGCAACCTGCTCTGCCCCGTCGACCTCCTCGGCCGCCCACTGCTCCTGAAGTACACCCGGGACCCGGCCGAGGCCCGCGAGGAGATCCGCGGCCATACCCGCCTGGCCCGGCACTATCGCGTCCCTGCTCTCCACACCCACTTGCGCGTACCGGGCGGGCACCTCCTCGCGTACGAACGCCTCCCCAGCGGCACCGACCAGGGACTCCTGCTCGACCTCCTCAACGCGGACGAACCGAGCAGTGACCTCCACACCTACATGGACCGGCTCACGGCCGCGTACCGCGAGGCCATCCTCGCGACGGCATCGCCAGCCGAACCGGCGCACATCGTCCGCAAGCTGTACTGGGACCGCGCGGCACCCGGCGGCCGGCTCGACACGTACTACGCCGGCAAGGACTTCCTGATCGCCGACGGACTCATTGACGTCCCGGTCTCCCGCCTCGACACGTACACCCTGAGCATCAACGGCCGCCAGCACCACCTGGACTGGGCGGCCACCCTCCGGTGGCTCCGCGCCCATTTCGCCAAGGCCGAATCGGTCTGGGCGGCCCTCACCCAGGGCGACCCCACCGACGTCAACCTCGCCCACCCACTCGCCTGGTTCGACTACGACACCGCCGGGATAAACAGCATCTCCGGCGAGTTCGCCAACTTCCTCTGGTACGCCTCCGCCCTCGGCGGCTGGCTCGTGCCCACGTACAACCCGACCGCCTTCGCCGACCATCCCGCCACCTTCGCCCATGTCCCGGCCAACATCCCCGAGATCCGACGAGTGGCGATCGACCAGATCACCAGCACCATCCACATCGACTACACCCCGCGCGTCTCGACTCCCCGGCGAGCCGCCGTGACCGCGTACTGGAACCAGCTCGTGCGGCCGGTCGCCGACCGCCTCTGGCCCGGCGCGGATCTGGCGAACCTGCTCCGCCCGTACCTGGCCATGCGCATCCTCGGCGTCTACAACCTGGCCGACCTGGCCCCCGAGGACCGGCTCATCCTCCTCGCCCGGCTCGCCGAGGCCATGAGCCCCGCCTTCGACCCGACCACCTACTTCTGCCCGCTGGAGTCGCCATGCCCGGCCCCCTGAACAGCCGCACCGCCCTGGTCACCGGAGCCACCGGCGGCCTCGGCTCGGCCATCGCCCGCCGCCTCGCCGCCGACGGTGCCACCATCGCCCTCGCCCACCTCAACGACGACCAGGCCGCAGCCGAACTCACCGCCCACATCACCGACAGCGGAGGCATCGCCGTCCCCCTGGGAGCCGACCTCCGCGAGGACGAGGCCGTACGCGCCCTCTGCCACCAAGCCCACGACGCACTCGGCCCGGTCGACATCCTGGTCAGCAACGCCGGCGCCTACCCCCGCCGCCCGTGGCCGGAGACGACGCCGACCCACTGGGACGACGCCCTGGCCACCAACCTGACCAGCCACTACCTCCTCGCCCACGAGCTCACCCCCGCCATGACGGCCGCCGGCTGGGGCCGGATCATCACCATCGGTTCTGTCCTTGCTACCGCGGGCCGCCATGACCTCGCCGGCTACATCAGCGCCAAGGCCGGCCTCGAAGGACTCACCCGCGCCCTGGCCCGCGAGCTCGGCCCCGCTGGCATCACCGCCAACTGCGTCGCCCCCGGCTCCATCCACGTCCCCGCCGAGAGCACCGTCGTCGACGACCCGGAAGCTATGACCATCCGGCAGCTCGCCCGCCAGTGCGTCCAGCGTCGGGGCCGCCCGGACGACGTCGCCGCAGCCGTTGCCTTCCTCGCCACCGACGACGTCGGCTTCATCACCGGCCAGACCCTGCGCGTCGACGGAGGCTGGCTCCTTGGCTGACATCTGGCTCATGCGCCACGGCGCCTACGAAGGCCACCGCCCCGGCCACCACGCCCCACACGAAGCCGCCCTCACACAAGAGGGCCGCGACCAGGTACGCCGCTCCCTCCCCCTCCCCGAAGGCATCACCGCCATCGTCACCAGCCCGATCCCCCGCGCCCGCCAGACCGCCACCCTCGTCTCGCACCTCACGGGCCTGCCGATCGTCGCCGTCTCCGGCCTCCTCGCCGAATGGCGAGCACCGAGCATCGTCCTCGGCCGCACCGCCGAGACCTACCCACCGGCCTACCGCGCCTGGCGAGCCCGGCGCCTCGCTAACCCCTCCCTACGCTGCGAAGACGGTGAAAGCCTCACCGACCTTCACACCCGAGCCCGCCACTGCGCCACCTTCCTCCACTACACCGCCCAACGCCATGGCCCCCTCCTGGCCGTCTCCCACACCCTCCTCCTCGGCCTCCTCACCCACCTCTCAGAAGGCCCCGCCGCCTTCATCACCGCCGCAAGAAGCCCATGGCAGTTCGCCGAACGCCGACTACTCTGATCCGCGAGCAAGCGCCGTCGGCGTGCTCCAGAACATCCGCATGATCAAACCCCGGTCCAAGCCTCGGTGACTGCTGAGGCAGACAGCCTGCGTTCAAGCTTCTACAGGGCTCACGGGGTGAGAACCGCCGTGACACCGAGGAGAGCCTCCAGCGCAGCGACAGCGGTGTCCTCATCGGTTACGTGGACGGTGGCAATGCCCAGTTCGGCGGCGGGCGAAAGGTTCGCCTCATGGTCGTCCGCGAACACGCACTGCTCTGCGGGCAACCCCATCCGTTCCAGGGTCAAGCGGTAGATCGCCGGATCCGGCTTCGCCAGTCCCTCCAACTCTGAGACGACGTGCACGTCGAACAAGTCCCAGATCCCGATGTGCTCGTAGGGGTCGAACGGGTCGAGACCGAAGCTGTTCGAGAGCAACGCCAGTCGGTGACCAGCAGCCCGCGCGGCACGCGCCAGAGCCATCATCCGCCGTGCAGGAGGCACCTCGGCCCAGGCCCGCCCCATCAGGTTCGCCGGATCGACGTGCTGGCCCAGCAGGGCAGCCGTCTTCTCGTTCCACTCGGCTTGCCTCATATCCCCAATCTCCAGCGCCGTGTAAAGGCGCCGACCTTCGGGGTGATCGTTGAGGGTGGTACGCCATGCTCCTGGCTTCAGCCCCTCAGACACGCACCATGCCCGGTGGACCTCCGTGGGGCTGGCGGTGAGCACCCCAGCAAAGTCGAGGATCAAACCGCGGTGCTCATACGCGTGCGGGACGCCGGTGCTGTGCAACATGGAGTAACCGCTCCTTTCGCAACGGGTAGCGGGGGCGGAGACCTCCTGCGCCTGAGGCAAAGGACTCCCCGCGCTAGCCGCAACTCTCCCTGCACCAAGGAGTTTTCGGCCAGCTATCGAGGTGAACCACTATGCGGGGCGCCCGCGGTCCGTGAATGATGGGCCCGTCGCGTGCCAGTTCGGCGCGCCACTCGTTGTGCAAGTCATCGAAGCGCACGTTGCGCACGTGAGGTGCTGCTCGCCGCTTCACCCAGGGAGGGCAGGCATGAGTGACCGAAGTGCCATTGAGTGGACCGAGGCCACCTGGAATCCGACAACTGGATGCGACCGTGTCACGCCCGGGTGCGACAACTGCTATGCGCTGACGCTCTCCCGTCGGTTGAAACTGATGGGCGCCTCGAAGTACCAGAACGATGGCGACCCCCGAACATCCGGACCAGGTTTCGGGCTCACCATCCACCCGGACGCCCTCAATGTTCCCCTGCAGTGGAAGGCGCCGCGCATGGTCTTCGTGAACTCGATGAGCGACCTCTTCCATGCCCGGGTGCCGCTTGACTTCGTGCGGCAGGTCTTCGAGGTGATCGCCTCGACCCCCCAGCACACCTACCAACTGTTGACCAAGCGGAGCCTCCGCCTGCGTCGGATCGCAGATCGTCTGGACTGGCCCCCCAACCTGTGGATGGGCGTGTCCGTCGAGAACAGGGATCAACTCGATCGAGTAGACAATTTGCGGACAGTCCCGGCGGCCGTTCGGTTTCTGTCGTGCGAGCCTCTTCTGGGGCCGCTCAACGGATTGAATCTCGATGGCATCGGATGGGTGATCGCCGGAGGAGAGTCCGGACCAGGTCATCGGCCGGTCGAGGAGGAGTGGCTGATCGACATCCGTGACCTGTGCAGTGCAGCCGGGGTGCCCTTCTTCTTCAAGCAGTGGGGCGGGCGCACTCCCAAGGCCGGCGGCCGCGAACTCGAAGGCCAGATCTGGAGCGAGATGCCGGAACGGGTTCCGGTCCTGGCTTCCTGACAGCCGAATATTGGCCAATCCCGACCGAGTTACTGACGCTGGCGGACACACCGTGTGATCCTCTGCCCCAAGTCTGTAATCACCAGGGGTGGGGGGAGCACGGTATGGCGGTACCCAGGACCGTCCTGTGGGACAGAGACCCGCATACGGCAGCGAAGCACAACCTGCTGAGGAAGTACCTCGAGCCCTGGGCTCCCATTCTCTTGTCGCGCCATGCCACCATTACCTACGCAGAGGGCTTTTCCGGCCCCGGCGTGTACTCGCAGGGCGAGCCAGGCTCACCTGTGGTTGCGCTCGAAGCCTTCGCCAAGGCGCTACAACACCGCTCCGGACGCATCCGCATGGTGCTGGTCGAGGGTGACGAGCGGCGGGAATCCGAGCTGCGGAATCAACTCGACAAGGCCCGCGGACCCCACTCGGACGACATCAGCCGACGCCTCCATGTGAACACGCACTGCGGCGAGTGCCACCCCACACTGCTCGAACAACTTCGCCTCCAGGGCTGCCTGGGCAAGCCGCTCTTCGTCCTCCTCGACAGCTACGGCGGCCCTGACATCCCGTTCAGTCTGCTGCAGGAACTCGGGAAGCACCGCAGCACGGAAGTGATGGTCACCTTCCAACCGGCCTTCCTCACCCGGTTCGCCAAGGCCAACGAGAACCACAGGAGGGCAGGGGACGCTGCCTTCGGAGGCACCGAGTGGCACGCCGTGTTCGATCAACCGTCGAACGAAAAGTTCACTTTCCTCCGCGACCAGTACCGGGAAAGCCTTCGTCGAGCCGGCTTCACCCACACGCTCTTCTTCGAGATGGTCGACGAGGGAAACCACGTCCTCTACTTGATCTTCGGAACCCGCCATGAGCGCGGCCTGGAGAAGATGAAGGAGGCCATGTGGAGCGTCGACCGTGACCACGGGGTCCGCTATCGCGACCCCAAGGACACCGAGCAGCAGCAGCTTGCCCTCGAACTCGAACCCCACACAGGTCCTCTTCGCCGGATCCTGCTGGAGCACATCGCGGCGGCACCCAAGGGCCTCACCGTGGCGGAACTCAAGACGTTCACCCTCCTGGAGACCGTCTACAAGCCCAGCCAGGTGACCAAGCTGATCACTGACATGCGTGATGCCAAAGCCGTCACCACGACTCCGCGCCGGGTGACAGCCGAAACGGTCGTCGTTCCCTACGTGGCGCCGCCTCAGCCTTCCAACCAGGCGGACCACCTCACCCTCTTCTGAGCCGTGTGTCAGGACCACGAGGTCGCCTCGTACACAGCATTGCAGTGGGGGCCTTCGGCCTCAGGAGCGCGGAGGGCATCAAGGCTTTCGGACGCCTCCGGGTGAGGAGCGCGATGAGCTTGGTGGAGGCCCACCAGCCCACGGGTCGGAACGTTCCTGACTCGGGGTCCGTCGTACCGACGTCGATTCCGATGAACCCCCGCTCGGGCAGCGCGCAGTAGAGGCGCACCACCCCGTGATGACGCGTGTCGAAGCCGACGAGGCGGTAGAGGTCCGGGGCGACCGCGGCTGCTGGGGCGTGCCCGTACGGGTCGCCGACGAGGTCGGCCACCACATAGTCCAGACCGTCGTCCGCCGTGACCTCCACCACGTCGGGCAGGACACCGGCCGCTGGGAACGTGCCGAGATCGAGGGCGCCCGCCTCCGTGTTGTCGGCCACCCAGCGGGCCGCGCCGCGCAGTGCTCCCACGTACCACCAGAAGCCGAGCGATGTAGGCGCGACCCCAGGGCGGTGGGGCAATTCGATCAGCACGGCCCTGGACACGTCATCTTCCAGTCGGACGCGGATGAGCCCCGAGGCCGGCAGGAAGGCGCGCAGCCGCCAGGACGCACCCGGGACCGGCGCGGCGACGAGCCGACGCAACGCCAGCAGGATCTCCGTCGCCTCCCGTTCCATGGCCTCATATCCCTTCCCGAACAGGCGGCGTGGGTGATCGTGTGGATCGGAGCTGGTTGCCCCAGCCAGGGCAGAGAGTCTGGCCCCGGTAGAACGCGGTGACCGTACCGACAGGGCGGCCGTCCGGCGTATTTTGGCCGTTGTGTCCTCGCTCTCCACGCTCGGCGTCGCTGGTGATCGTCATGCTCACCGACCCGCCGCTCGTGATGACTCCGTCGTACTCTGCACGGCTCCCCCGGACGCGGTCGGCATTGCCGTTGCAGGGCGCGTTGCTCCTCCCCGTCGCACAGTCACGTCCGACCGCTGCCCTACAACCCCTCGGTGAGACCGGGAAGGAAGGCGATGCCGAGTTCGGTCGCAGCATGAGCAGCGGTCGTGAACGGCCCGGGCGGATCACCGGTACGACGCCCGTAACGGCGAGACACCTCGATGGTTGATCAGACGTGAGAATTCAGGAACGCCGCAGGGGGACCCCGGCGCCGCGCGATGCCAACGCGCGGAGGGTCATGGTCGCTCAGCGAAGCCGGGACACGGCTCCGGAGCTTGCGCTTCGCCGGGCTCTGCACTCATTGGGCTTCCGCTACCGCGTGGACCTGCCGATCGTCGGCATGCCGCGTCGCCGCGCCGACGTCACGTTCACGAAGTGGCGCACCGCCGTGTTCGTACAGGGCTGCTTCTGGCACGCCTGCCCAAGCCACCTGCACGCGCCCCGGCACAACGCGGAGTGGTGGCGGCAGAAGCTTCGGGGCAACGCCCGCCGCGACGAGGAGACCGATGCCCACCTCACGCTGATCGGTTGGCTGCCCCTCCGCATCTGGGAACACGAGACCGTCGACGGCGCGGTCGAGCGGGTGGCGGCGGCGCTCGCCACCCGGGGGCATCCTCGCGCCCTGGCCATCAGCACCTGGACGCCCGCGCCGGAACGGGCGACCGAGGGCTCGTAGAGGAGCGCGTGCGGCGTCCACACACACGCGGGACGGAACTCTCAGCCGTAGGGAAGCCGCCACGACGCCCAGCGCCACCCAGCGGAGGCAGAAGACGCCTTGCGTAGTCAGCAGGACAGGGAGGGGAGCGACCTCGGCGACCCAGCCCTGACCTGACGCCCCATCAGAACGAGCGTCAAATGAGCGTCACGAGCGTCATCTCAGCGTCAAGCTATCGCCCGTAACGCCCACACCGCGCATACAGCCCACCCGCAAAACAGCAGGTCAGCCGTCCTTCTTCACCGGCTCCAGAATCGCGACGCACTCCACGTGATGCGTCATCGGGAACAGGTCGAACGCCCGCAGCGTCCGCACCCGGTATCCGCCCTCGCGGAAGTACGCCAGGTCGCGGGCCAGGGCTGCCGGGTCGCAGGCGACGTAGGCGATGCGGCGTGCTCCCAGCGAGGCCAGGTGCTTGACCGTTGCCTTGCCGGCGCCCGCGCGGGGCGGGTCGAGGACGATCAGGTCGCATTCGGTGATGCCGGTGCGCGGGAGGACCTGTTCGACCTTGCCGTGTTCGATGCGGACCCGGTCCAGGTCCTTCAGGTTGTGGCGGGCGTCCTCGACGGCGCGTTTGCCGGACTCGATACCGAGGACCGCGCCCTTCTCACCGATGCGCTGGCCGATGGCACCGGCGAACAGGCCGACGCCGCAGTAGAGGTCGAGGGCGGTGTCGTTCTTGCGGGGCAGGAGGCCCTGCATGACGGCGCGGACGAGGGTGTTGGCGGCCTGCGGGTGGACCTGCCAGAAGCCGCCGGAGCCGACGCGGTAGGTGCGGTCGTCGGCGCGTTCGCGGACGAAGGCGCGGCCGTGCACCCGGTGGACGCCGCCGTCGCGCTCGTCGACGCGCATCACGGAGACCGGCTTGTCCAGCTCGACGAGCGGGAGCCGGGCGCCCGGGCGCGGGGTGAGGATGACCTGGCGGTCGTGGGAGCCGGTGGCGGCGATGGCCTCCACCGAGGCCATGCCGGGCCAGTCCCGCTTCTCGATGCCGAGTTCCGTGACGCCGGGGGCCGCGATCAGGCAGCGGTCGACGGGCTCCACGTCGTGGGAGCGGTGCTTGCGCAGACCGGCCCTGCCGTCCTCGTCGACGGCGTACTGGACGCGGGTGCGCCAGGCCGGTACCTCGCCCGCCGGAAGTTTGTCGCCCTCGGCCGGCATGACGGTGCCGTCCCAGCCCGCCTCCTCGGGGGTGAGGCCGGCTAGGCGCTGGAGCTGTTCGGCGACGACTTCGCCCTTGAGGCGGCGCTGGGCGCCCGGCTTGGCGTGCTGCCAGTCGCAGCCGCCGCACTTGCCGGGACCCGCGTACGGGCAGGGTGCCTCGACCCGGTCCTTGGACGCCTCGATGATCCGGACCGCGTCGGCGCGCAGGAAGCGGGAGTCGCTCCCGCCCTCGGTGACCCTGGCGACGACCTTCTCGCCGGGGAGCGTGTGCCGTACGAACAGGACCCGGCCCTCGGAGGTACGGGCGATGCAGTGCCCGCCGTGTGCGACGGGCCCGACCTCGACCTCGTACTCCTCCCCGACCAGCGACGACGTGGGTTCGTTCTGCATGAGGGGGTGGCTCCAGAGCTCAAGGGGAAACGGCAGGGCGAAACGGCAGGGGAAACGGCCGGACAACAACCTACGATTCTACGTGGGTGTCGTCCGGCCGTTTACCACGAGCGGAAGCGGGAAGGGGCGGTCAGCTCTTGCCGCTGGGTTCCTTGGGCCTGCGCTCCACGGGACCGCGGCGCACCGAACCCGGCGCGTTCCACTCGGCGCGCTTCCTGGCGCGCTTCTTGGCGGCCTCGGAGGACTCCAGCTGGTACGGCACGGAGGTCACCATCACGCCCGGGGTGAACAGCAGCCGTCCCTTGAGGCGCAGGGCGCTCTGGTTGTGCAGGAGGTGCTCGTACCAGTGGCCGACCACGTACTCGGGGATGTACACGCTCACGACATCGCGCGGGCTCTCCCGGCGCAGGCCCTTCACGTAGTCGATGACCGGTCGGGTCACCTCGCGGTACGGGGAATCGAGGATCTTCAGCGGGATGTCGATGCCACGCCGCTCCCAGTCGTCCTTGAGCACCTTGGTCTCGGCCGGGTCGACGCTGATGGAGAGCGCCTCCAGCCGGTCGGAGCGGATCAGCTTGGCGTAGGCGAGGGCGCGCAGCGTGGGCCGGTGGAGCTTGGAGACCAGGACGATCGAGTGGACCCTGGAGGGCCGGATCGTCTCGTCGGACGGGGTCTCGTCGGCGGCGATCTCCTCGGCGACCCGGTCGTAGTGCCTGCGGATCGCGGTCATCGTCCCGTAGAAGATCACCATGCCGAGCAGTGCGACCCAGGCGCCGTGGGTGAACTTGGTGACCATGACGACCACGAGGACGAGGCCGGTCAGGAAGGCGCCGAAGGCGTTGATCGCGCGGGAGCGGATCATGTGGCGACGCTTCTCGGCGTCCTTCTCGGTGGCCAGGTGGCGGTTCCAGTGGCGGACCATGCCGGTCTGGCTGAGCGTGAAGGACACGAACACACCGACGATGTAGAGCTGGATCAGCCGGGTCGAGTCGGCGCCGTAGACGACGACGAGCATGGCGGCCGCGCCGGCGAGCAGCACGATGCCGTTGGAGAAGGCGAGGCGGTCGCCGCGGGTGTGCAGCTGGCGCGGCAGGTAGCGGTCCTGGGCGAGGATCGAGCCGAGCACCGGGAAGCCGTTGTACGCCGTGTTCGCCGCGAGGAACAGCACCAGGGCGGTGGCCGCGGCGAGCAGGATGAAGAAGAAGCTGCCGTTGCCGAAGACGGCCTCGGCGACCTGCGTGATCACCGGGTTCTGCACATAGCCGGAGCCGACCGGCACACCGTCCTTCAGCAGGTTGTGCGCCGGGTTCTCGGCCATCCGGACCTTGGTGGCCAGGGCGAGGGCGATGATGCCGACGAGCATGGTGATGGCGAGCGCACCCATCATCGTCAGCGTCGTCGCCGCGTTCTTGGACTTGGGCTTACGGAAGGCCGGGACGCCGTTGGAGACCGCCTCGACGCCGGTGAGCGCGGCACAGCCGGAGGAGAAGGCCCGCAGCAGCAGGAAGACCAGGGCGAAGCCCGCGAGGCCCTCCTGCTCCGCCTTGATGTGGAAGCCGGCGGTGGGCGCGAGCATGGTGTCGCCGAGCACGAGACCGCGGAAGGCACCCCACGCGATCATGATGAAGACGCCCACGACGAACACGTACGTCGGAATCGCGAAGAGTGACCCGGACTCCTTGACGCCGCGCAGGTTCATCAACGTCAGCAGCAGGATCACCGCGACGGCGCACAGCACCTTGTGCTCGACCACGAACGGGATCGCCGAGCCCAGGTTCTCGATGCCGGAGGTGATGGAGACGGCGACGGTGAGGACGTAGTCCACGAGCAGCGCGCTGGCGACCGTCAGGCCGGCCTTGGGGCCGAGGTTGGTGGTGGCGACCTCGTAGTCGCCACCACCGCTGGGGTACGCGTGCACGTTCTGCCGGTACGACGCCACCACGGTGAACATCACCACCACGACCGCCAGGGCGATCCACGGGCTGAAGTGGTACGCCGACATGCCCGCGACGGACAGGACGAGCAGAACCTCGCCAGGCGCGTAGGCAACGGAGGACAAGGCGTCGGAGGCGAAGACGGGGAGGGCGATGCGCTTCGGCAGGAGCGTTTCTCCGAGCCGGTCACTGCGCAGTGCGCGCCCGATCAGGATCCGTTTGGGCACGTCGGTCAGTTTGGACACGCTGAGGATCGTAAGCGTTTCGTACGGGCCTCGCGGGCCCCGCCGGGCGCGTGGCCTCGCAATCTCCTGCGCTCGGCGGAAGCTGCCACGAAATCCTTAACGAAATCCTTGCACTAGGCGTCCGCGAAAAGGGCGCTGTATCCATTCAATGCGGGCTGACCACCGAGATGTGCGTAAAGGACGGTGGAATCGCGGGCGATCTCGCCGCGCGCGACGAGGTCGATCGTTCCCGCCATCGACTTTCCCTCGTACACGGGGTCGGTGATCATTCCCTCGGTACGGGCGGCGAGCCGCATGGCGTCCAGGGTCGTGTCGTCGGGGATGCCGTACGTGCCCGCGTGGTAGCGCTCGTCCAGCTCGACGTCGTCGACGGTGAGTTCCCGGCGCACCCCGATGAGCCGCGCGGTGCCGGCCGCGATCCGGGCGATCTGTTCGCGGGTGCGGGCGGGTTCGGCGGAGGCGTCGATGCCCAGGACGCGCCGGGGGCGGCCGCCCGCCTCCTCGATCGCGGCGAAGCCCGCGACCATGCCGGCCTGGGTGGAGCCGGTCACCGAGCAGACCACCACCGTGTCGAAGAACACGCCGAGCGCGCGTTCCTGCTCGGCGACCTCGTACGCCCAGTTGGCGAAGCCCAGCCCGCCCAGGGGGTGGTCGGACGCACCCGCGGGGATGGCGTACGGCCGGGCGCCGCTCTCCTCGACCTCGCGCAGGGCCTGCTCCCAGCTCTCCTTGACGCCGATGCCGAACCCGGCGCGCACCAGACGGACGTCGGCACCGGCGAGACGGCTGATGAGGATGTTGCCGACCTTGTCGTAGACGGCGTCGGGCCACTCGACCCAGCTCTCCTGGATCAGTACGCACTTGAGACCGGCACGGGCGGCCACCGCCGCGACCTGGCGCGTGTGGTTGGACTGGATGCCGCCGATGGAGACGAGGGTGTCGCAGCCCTTCGCCAGGGCGTCGGCGACGAGGTATTCGAGCTTGCGGGTCTTGTTGCCGCCGTAGGCGATGCCGGAGTTGCAGTCCTCCCGCTTGGCCCAGACCGCGGCGCCACCGAGGTGCTCGGTGAGCCGGTCGAGGCGGTGCACCGGCGAGGGACCGAAGAGCAGGGGGTAACGGTCGTACGAGGAGAGGGACGGGGATGCGGGGGCGGGGGTGGGCGATGCGGCGTTCACGGGGCTCCCTTGGTCGGATGCGGGGACAGGGGGACGGGGATGCGGGGACAGGGGGACGGGGATGCGGGGATATGGGGGTGTGGGGACGGGGGTGCGGGCGGTGTGTTGTCGTGGCGGCCGGTCGTGGTCGGCGGGATGTGCCCGGTCGCAGCCGTGGGCACGGCTGTCCGGGGCCGACCGTCCGGGGCGGTCGGGCTACTCGGGCGGCTCGCCGGGTCCGCCGGGTTCACCTGGTTCACCCGGTTCGTCGGCGAGTTCTTCCAGTGCCTGCCAGATCTCGGCCGTGATCCGGGCCGCGGCTTCGGCGTCCCGTCCCGCGCACGCCTCGATCAGCCGGTCGTGCAGTTCGGCCGAGCCGTGTGCCGCGCTCGCCGTGCCGAACTGCCGCCACTCCAGGCGCCGGATCAAGGGGGTGTACCGCTCGACGGTGGCGGCCACGGCGCGGTTGCCGCAGGCGGCGACCAGGACGTCATGGAGCCGGTCGTCGGCGCGCAGCGCTTCCGCGACGTCGCCGCGCCGGGTCGCGTCCCGGAAGCGGTCGTTGGCCTCGCGCATCGCGGTGACGTCCGCGTCCGTGAGGCGGGGCACGGCGGTCCCGGCGGCCAGTTCCTGCATGGCCCGTACGACCGCCGCAGCGTCCCGGACGTCGCGCGGCACCAGCCGGGTCACCCGGGTGTAGCTCTGCGGCTTGGACTCGACGAGGCCCTCGTTGGAGAGCCGGGACAGCGCCTCGCGGACCGGGGCCCTGGAGAGGCCGAGACGTTCGGCGAGGTCCGCGTCTCGGACGGGGGCGCCGGGCGGGATGTCGCCGCGGACGATGGCGTCGCGGATCGCCTCGTACGCGGTGTCCCGCAGCAGGGTCCGCCGGACGGGTCGCAGAGTCTCCATGAACTGACATGTTAGATGTCTGTACTTGCCGCGCCAAGGGCTCGTCGCACGCCGGGGCCCGTCGTGTGCAGGGGTTCGTCACGTTCCAGGAGCGCGCAAGGGGTCCGTCGCGTACGGAGGTCCGGCATGTGCGGAGGCCCGCCGCGCACGGAAGTCCGGCATGTGCGGAGGCCCGCCGCGCACGGAAGTCCGGCATGTGCGGAGGCCCGTCGCGCCCGGGGGCCCGCCGCGCGGCGAAGGCGCACTCGGATGAGGCCTCGCACTCCGGGCCGCATAAGCTCATCCTGGGCAACGGGACAGACCGTTGCCCCGTTGTTTGCCCGGCAAGCTGAGAAAGAAGTGTGAGCAGGGTGTTTTCGCAGGTCGGCCGGACGATCAGGACTGCGAGGTAGGCGCAAGGTGCACATCGTCATCATGGGCTGCGGGCGAGTGGGAGCCGCTCTCGCGCAGACCCTGGAGCAGCAGGGGCACACGGTCGCCGTGGTCGATCAGGACCCCACGGCGTTCCGTCGCCTCGGGTCCGGGTTCGGCGGACGACGCGTCACGGGTGTCGGCTTCGACCAGGACACCCTCCGCGAGGCGGGTATCGAGGAGGCCGGAGCGTTCGCCGCGGTGAGCAGCGGCGACAACTCGAACATCATCGCCGCCCGGGTGGCCCGCGAGATGTTCGGCATCGAGAACGTCGCGGCGCGGATCTACGACCCCCGGCGCGCCGAGGTCTACCAGCGGCTGGGCATCCCCACGGTCGCCACCGTGCGCTGGACCGCCGACCAGATGCTGCGCAGGCTGCTGCCGTCGGGCGCCGAGCCGCTGTGGCGGGATCCGAGCGGCGGCGTACAACTCGCCGAGGTGCACACCACACCGTCCTGGATCGGCCACAAGATCAGCACGCTGCAGGAGGAGACGGGCGTCCGCGTGGCGTTCCTCACCCGGCTGGGCGAGGCCATTCTGCCCACCTCGCAGACGGTGCTGCAGGAGGGCGACCTGGTCCACGTGATGATGCGTACGGACGAGATCGCGAAGGTCGAGGCGGCCTTCGCCGAGGGTCCTGAGGAGGGCGGTCACTGATGCGTGTCGCGATTGCCGGGGCCGGCGCGGTGGGTCGTTCCATCGCGGGCGAGCTGCTGGAGAACGGGCACGAGGTGCTGCTCGTCGACAAGGCGCCGACCGCCATCTCGGTGGAGCGGGTGCCGATGGCCGAATGGCTGCTGGCCGACGCCTGCGAGATCACCTCGCTCGACGAGGCGGCGCTGCAGCGCTGCAACGTCGTGATCGCCGCGACCGGCGACGACAAGGTGAACCTGGTCGTCTCGCTGCTCGCCAAGACCGAGTACGGCGTGCCGAGGGTGGTCGCCCGGGTCAACAACCCGAAGAACGAATGGCTGTTCAACGAGGCCTGGGGCGTCGATGTGGCGGTCTCCACGCCGCGCCTGATGTCGGCGCTGGTCGAGGAGGCGGTGAGCGTCGGCGATCTGGTCCGGCTGCTGCGCTTCAGCCACGGCGACGCCAACCTGGTCGAGCTGACGCTGCCGCCGGAGTCGGCGCTGGCAGGCACCCAGGTCGGTCATGTGGCCTGGCCCGAGGACACCTCGCTGGTCACCATCATCCGCGGGCAGCGCGTGTTGACGCCGAGCCCCGAGGAGACCCTGGAGGCCGGTGACGAGCTGCTGTTCGTGGCCGCGCAGGCGCGCGAGGAGCAGTTGGAGGACCTGCTGTCGGTGCGCCGGGGCGACGACTCGAACGACTGACCGCGTACGACTGACGGGAGGGCCCGGACCGTGTGACACGGTCCGGGCCCTCCCGTCAGTGGTACGGAACGCGCGGCTCCTCGGTGCTCAGTACTCCCGGTACTCCGCGGTGGTCCCCTGCTCGCGGACCGCGGCAGCGGCGGCTGCCGCCTCGCGCTCCTTCTCGGCCTTGCGCTCCTTCTCGGCCCGCTCCTCGGCCTCCATCTCGGCGAAGACATCGATGGGCGGCGGCGCCTTGGCGAGGAAGACCCAGGTCAGATAGACCGCGAGGAGGAAGGGCGGGATCTTCAGGGCGACCAGGACCCAGCCGAACTGGGTCGTGTCGGCCCACCAGTACAGCGGGAAGAGGATCGCGCACTTGGCGAGCAGGATCAGCCCCCAGGCGTAGCTGGCCTTGGCGTACGCCTTCTTGCGGCCGGGGTTCCTGGTGCGCCAGGAGAGGTTCTCCTTGAAGACCGGGCCCAGGATCAGACCGATCAGCGGCACCCCGGCGAGGGTGGTGATCAGGTAGGCGAGCGCGAGGCCGAGCGTGTAGAGCATGCCCGGCAGGTAGAAGTCCTTGGCGTTGCCGGTCATCATCGCGAAGACCACGCCGAAGGCCACTCCGAAGACGCCGCTGAAGGCGTGCTTGACGGTGTCCCGGCGGATCAGCCGTACGACGACGAGGACCAGGGACACCACCAGGGCCGCGATGGCCGAGACGTGCAGGTCCTTGTTGACCGTGAAGATGGTGACGAAGAGCAGCCCGGGAAGGACTGTCTCCACCATGCCCCGGGCACCGCCGAACGCCTCGAAGAGCGCAGCCTCCGTGACCGCCTTCGTATCGGCGTCCTGCGGGTCGGTGCGGGTGGTGGGGTCCGTGTCGGACGACGGCTTGTCGGAAGACGTCACCGGCTACTCCTTGCCGAGCGGTCGGAGTTCGTATTTGGGGTTGAACAGCACCCGGCGCCCGTGGCTCATGGCGATCCGGCCCGATGCGATGAGTCTGCGGCCCGGTTCTATGCCCACGATGGAGCGCCGGCCCAGCCAGACGACGTCCAGCGGTGCGGTGCCGTCGAAGAGCTCCGCCTCCAGGGCGGGCACTCCGGCGCGCGGCCGCAGGGTGACGGTCCGCAAGGTACCAGTCACCTTCACGATCTGGCGGTCGTTGCATTCGGAGATCCGCGTGCAGCCCGAGGCCTGCGCGTCCTCCTGAAGCTCCTCGGACTCCAGGTCCTCCTGGGAGCTGGACAGCCGGTCGAGCATCCGACGGAAGCGGCCCGACGGCTTGTCCGCCTTGCCCGGCTTCTCGGATCGGGGAACAGCACTCATACCCGAAGGGTACCGGTCCCGGCTGCGCCGAGCGGGTGTCCCGGCCCTCACCCGAGCGGGCGATCCGCCCGGGGCACGGAACGGGACCGGGACGCGCACGGAGCGGGCACGGAACGCGCACTGAACACACACGGAGCGGGCCCGGTCCCCGGCCCGGCCTCCCGGTCAGCCGCGCTCGAAGCGGTAGCCCATGCCAGGTTCGGTGACGAAGTGCCGGGGGTGCGAGGGGTCGGTCTCCAGCTTGCGCCTCAGCTGGGCCATGTAGACCCGCAGGTAGTTGGTCTCGGTGCCGTACGAGGGCCCCCAGACCTCCTGGAGCAGTTGCTTCTGGCTGACCAGCCGGCCGCTGTTGCGGACCAGGACCTCCAGCAAGTGCCACTCGGTGGGGGTGAGCCGTACGTCGCGTCCGTCGCGGTGGACCTTCTTCGCCGCGAGGTCGACGGTGAACCCCTCGGTCTCGACGATCACCACGTCGTCGGAGCCGTGCTGCCCGACGGGCTCGGCCCGGCGGACGGAGGCGCGCAGCCGGGCGAGCAGCTCGTCCATGCCGAACGGCTTGGTGACGTAGTCGTCGGCGCCGGCGTCCAGGGCCTCGACCTTCTCGTCGGAGGTGTGGCGGGCGGAGAGCACCAGGATCGGCACCCGGGTCCAGCCGCGCAGTCCCTTGATCACCTCGACGCCGTCCATGTCGGGCAGTCCGAGGTCGAGGACGACGACGTCGGGGTGGCGGGCGGCGGCGAGCTGGAGGGCGGTCGCGCCGTCGGGCGCCGCGTCCACCTCGTACTTGCGCGCCTTCAGGTTGATCACGAGGGCGCGCACGATCTGCGGCTCGTCGTCGACCACAAGCACCCTGGTCATGGGCCCTGCCTTTCTGCTGTACGGCGGTCCCCCGGGGCCCCGTGGCGGCCGGGGGACTTCGTCGCGGGAATCATGGGGTGGAGTGCGCGGGGCGTGCGGCACGGCGTGGGCCGGGTGCTCACAGGACGGCCCGCGCGGGCAGGCCGGGCTCGACCGGGACGTGTCCCGGTGCCGCCTTCAGGGTCAGCACCATCGTGAGGCCGCCGCCGGGGGTGTCCTCGGCGTCCAGCGTGCCGCCCATGGCCTCGACGAAGCCGCGGGCCACGGCGAGGCCAAGTCCGACGCCGACGCCGCGCGGGGCGTCGCCGTAGCGCTGGAACGCCTCGAAGATGCGTTCCTTGACCTCGTCGGGGACGCCGGGGCCGCGGTCGACCACCCGTAGCTCGACGCGTTCGCCGAGCGCGCTGGCCGCCACCGTGACGCGTTGCCCGGGAGGGCTGTACTTGACGGCGTTCTCGACGATGTTGGCCACGGCCCGCTCCAGCAGGCCGGGGTCGACCGCGACCATGGGCAGGCTCTCGGGGACGTCCAGGTCGGCGCTGCCCTCCGGTACGCCGCCGAGCGCCATCGGGACCACCTCGTCGAGGTCGACCTCGCGGATCAGCGGCGTGACGGTGCCGGTCTGGAGCCGGGACATGTCCAGGAGGTTGCCCACCAGGTGGTCGAGGCGGTCGGCGCCGCTCTCGATGCCCTCCAGCAGTTCGGCCTCGTCCTCGTCGGACCAGGCGACGTCGTCGGAGCGCAGAGAACTGACGGCGGCCTTGATGGCGGCGAGCGGGGTGCGCAGGTCGTGGCTGACTGCGGCCAGGAGCGCCGTCCTGATCCGGTTGCCCTCGGCGAGCCGCCGGGCCTCCTCCGCCTCGTCGACCAGCCGCTGCCGGTCCAGCACGACGGCGGCCTGGGCGGCGAACGCGCCGAGCACCCTGCGGTCCTCGGCGGGCAGCACCCGCCCGGAGAGCGCGAGCGCCATGTGGTCGCCGACGGGCATGTCCGCGTCGGCGTCCTCCGGCCGGGCCACCGGGCCCGGTCCGACGCTCCCGGCGCACGTCCAGGGATCGACGTCGCTCGTGCGCTCCAGCAGGGCGACGGACTCCATGCCGAAGGTCTCGCGGACCCTGACCAGGAGCGCGTCCAGCGTCGTCTCGCCGCGCAGCACGCTGCCGGCGAGGAAGGAGAGGATCTCCGACTCGGCGCGCAGCCGGGCCGCCTGATGGGTGCGGCGTGCCGCCAGGTCGACGACCGAGGCGACCGCGACCGCCACCGCGAAGAAGATCACGATGGCGACGAAGTTCTCCGGGTCCTGAACGGTCAGGGTGTGGGTGGGCGGGGTGAACCAGTAGTTCAGCAGAATCGAGCCGACGGCGGCCGACGCGAGGGCGGGCAGCAGTCCGCCGATCAGCGCGGCGCCCACGGTCAGGAAGAGGAAGAGCAGGACGTCGTTGGCGAGTCCGGGGCCGCTGTCCAGAGTGGCCAGGAGCAGTGTGAGGAGGGCCGGGCCGCCCACGCCGACCAGCCAGCCCCAGATGATCCGGGCCCGGCCCAGCCGGGCGCCGCGGGCGATGGGCAGGCCGCGCCCCTTGGCGACCTCCTCGTGGGTGACGATGTGGACGTCGAGGTCGGGGCCGGACTCGCGGGCCACGGTGGCGCCCACGCCCGGTCCGAAGATGTACTGCCACGCCTTGCGACGGCTGGAGCCGAGGACGATCTGCGTGGCGTTCACCCCGCGGGCGAATTCCAGGAGCGCCGACGGTATGTCGTCGCCGATGACGTGGTGGAAGGTGCCACCGAGGTCCTCCACGAGGGTGCGCTGGACGGTGAGCTCCTTGGGCGAGGCCGAGGTCAGTCCGTCGCTGCGGGCGATGTAGACGGCGAGGATCTCGCCGCCCGAGCCCTTGGCCGCCATCCGGGAGGCGCGACGGATGAGCGTGCGGCCCTCGGGCCCGCCGGTCAGGCCGACGACGATGCGTTCGCGGGCCTGCCAGGTGGTGCGGATGTTGTGCTCGCCGCGGTACTGCTGGAGGTATTCGTCGACCCGGTCGGCGACCCAGAGCAGGGCCAGCTCGCGCAGGGCGGTCAGGTTGCCGGGGCGGAAGTAGTTGGACAGGGAGGCGTCGATCCGGTCCGGCTTGTAGATGTTGCCGTGGGCCATGCGGCGGCGCAGCGCCTGGGGCGACATGTCGACGAGTTCCAGCTGGTCGGCCCTGCGGACGACCTCGTCGGGGACGGTCTCGCGCTGCCGTACGCCGGTTATCGACTCGACGACGTCGCCGAGCGACTCCAGGTGCTGGATGTTGACCGTGGAGATCACGTCGATGCCGGCCTGGAGGAGTTCCTCGACGTCCTGCCAGCGTTTGGCGTTGCGGGAGCCCGGCACATTGGTGTGGGCCAGTTCGTCCACCAGGGCGACGGCCGGGGCGCGCTCCAGGACGGCGTCGACGTCCATCTCGGTGAAGACCGCGGAGCGGTACTCGATCTCGCGCCGCCGGATCTGCTCCAGGCCGTGCAGCATGACCTCGGTGCGCGGCCGGTCGTGGTGCTCCACGAAGGCGACGACGCAGTCGGTGCCCCGTTCCACCCGTCGATGGGCCTCGGAGAGCATCGCGTACGTCTTGCCGACGCCGGGTGCCGCACCCAGGTAGATCCGAAGCTTGCCGCGTCCCATGGCCCCATTGTCTTCTGCGCGAGCGGCTGCGTCCGATCCGGCAGCCGCTTCGAAGCTACCCCGAAGATTCCCGGCGAATGGGACGCGGGGTGGGACCGGGGGCCGAATTGACAGGATTCTGACGCCCCGGCCGGGGCGCCGGGAGTGCCCGCCCCCGCCGCGAAGCCGGGGCCGGGACCGCCCCCACGCCGACGCCCCCACCGAAGCCGGGGGCCGCCCGCCGGGCCGACGCCGGAACTCCGCCGCGTCGGGGCCCCCTCGGCCACCGGGTCACGCGCCCGGCGGCGTGCCCGTCACGCGTGCTCGACGATGTGCCCGTCGCTCAGTTCCAGTACCCGGTCCGCCAGCCCCAGCAGCTGGGTGTCGTGGGTCGCCACCAGGGCGGTGACGCCCTCGCTGCGCACCACCGCCCGCAGCAGCTCCATCACCGCGAGTCCGGTCTCCGCGTCGAGCTGACCGGTCGGTTCGTCCGCGATCAGCAGCGCCGGCCGGTTGGCGAGCGCCCGCGCGATCGCGACGCGCTGGCGCTGGCCGCCGGAGAGTTCGCCGGGGCGCTGGGCCGTGTGGTCGGCGAGGCCGACCAGGGAGAGCAGCAGCGCCACCCGCTCCTCGCGCTCGCGCGGGTCCGTCCCGCGCAACCGCATGGGCACGCCGACGTTCTCCGCCGCGGTCAGGATCGGGATCAGGCCGAACGACTGGAAGACGAAGCCGATCCGGTCCCGGCGCAGCTCCAGCAGCCCGTCCTCGCCGAGCTCGGCGAGGTCCGTGCCGCCGATGGTGATCCGGCCGCTGTCGGGGCGGTCGAGCCCGCCGAGCAGGTTGAGCAGGGTGGTCTTGCCGGAGCCCGAGCGTCCCTTGAGCGCGACGAGTTCCCCGCGCGGCACCTCGAAGGACACCCCGCGCAGCGCGTGGACGGCTCCGGCGCCGGAGCCGTACGAACGGCGCAGGTCCTCGACCCGGACCATGGGCCCCCCGGCCGGCTCCTCGACGACGGCGGTGCCGCCCTGTCCGTCCGTACCCGTCCGGCCTGTGGTCTCGTTCATGTCTCTCCCCGTACCTGCGCGATCCCGTCGAACGCCAGTATGTGCAATGGGTGCGGGCCGGACAATCGCCGGTCGGCTCCCCGGCGGCTTTCCGGCGCCGGACGGCCGGGCACGCCGTCCCGGTGGGCAAATGCGCGCGGCGCCGGGGCGGGAGGCCGGCGCCGCGCGCTGTCCGGGGCCGCTCAGTCCCCGTTCACCAGTTGTTCGAGGGCGATGTTGAGCCGGAGGACATTGACCCTCGGCTCTCCGACGAAACCGAGTATCCGGCCGTCGGTGTGCTGTTCGACGAGCTTCTCCACCCGCTCGACGGGCAGGTGGTTGCGCTCGGCCACCCGGCGCACCTGGAGTTGTGCGTACTGCGGGGAGATCGCCGGGTCGAGTCCGGAGCCCGAGGAGGTGACGGCGTCGGCCGGCACGTCGGCGGGATCGACCGGGTGGCCGGGGACGGAGTTGTCCCTGACGACGGCGGCCTTGGCGGCCTTCACCCGGTCGACGAGTTCCCTGTTGTCGCCGGAGCGGTTGGTCGCGCCGGAGAGAAGCAGCTCGTACCGGGTGTTGACGCTGTTGGTGCCCAGGCCGTTGGAGGGGCGCGGCTGGAACCACTTGAGGTCCGGGGCCGCGGTCTCCTGCCCCTTCTTCAGCGGCAGGTCGTAGCGCTGGCCGATGAGTTCGGAGCCGACGACCCTGCCGTTCGCGGTGATCTCGGAGCCGTTGGCCCTGTCGGGGAAGACGCCCTGGGCAACGCCCGTGACGGCGAGCGGGTAGAGCACGCCGCAGACGACGGTGAGGACGAGCAGGGCGCGCAGCCCGGCCCAGAGCAACCGGGCGGTGTTTGCTACGGAGTTGTTCATGGCAGGTCAGCCGATTCCTCAGTTCAGTGCAGCCCGGGTACGAGCGAGACGACCATGTCGATGATCTTGATGCCGACGAACGGGGCGACCAGGCCGCCGAGTCCGTAGATCCCGAGGTTGCGCCGGAGCATCGAGTCGGCGCCGCTGGGCCGGTAGCGCACGCCCTTCAGGGCGAGCGGCACCAGCGCGACGATGATCAGCGCATTGAAGATCACCGCCGACAGGATCGCGGACTGGGGCGAGGACAGCTGCATGATGTTCAGCTTGTCCAGGCCGGGATACACCACTGCGAACATCGCGGGGATGATCGCGAAGTACTTCGCGACGTCGTTGGCGATCGAGAACGTCGTCAGCGCGCCGCGGGTGATGAGCAGTTGCTTGCCGATCTCGACGATCTCGATCAGCTTGGTGGGGTTGGAGTCCAGGTCCACCATGTTCCCGGCCTCCTTGGCGGCCGAGGTGCCGGTGTTCATGGCCACGCCGACATCCGCCTGGGCGAGCGCGGGGGCGTCGTTGGTGCCGTCGCCGGTCATCGCGACGAGTTTGCCGCCCGCCTGCTCGCGCTTGATGAGGGCCATCTTGTCCTCGGGCGTGGCCTCGGCGAGGAAGTCGTCGACGCCGGCCTCCTCGGCGATGGCCTTCGCGGTCAGCGGGTTGTCGCCGGTGATCATGACCGTGCGGATGCCCATCCGGCGCAGCTCGTCGAACCGCTCCCGCATGCCCTCCTTGACGACGTCCTTGAGGTGGATGACGCCCAGGACCCGGGCGCCACGCCCGTCCTCCAGGGCGACCAGCAGCGGTGTGCCGCCCGCCTGGGCGATGGTGTCGGTGAGCGCCGCCACGTCCTGCGGAACGGTGCCGCCGCGCTCCTTCACCCAGGCGACCACCGATCCGGAGGCGCCCTTGCGGATCTTCCGTCCGTCCACGTCGACGCCGGACATCCGGGTCTGGGCGGTGAAGGCCACCCACTCCGCGCCGACCAGTTCGCCCTGGTGGCGCTCGCGCAGCCGGTACTTCTCCTTGGCGAGGACGACGACCGAGCGGCCCTCGGGCGTCTCGTCGGCCAGCGAGGAGAGCTGGGCCGCGTCCGCCAGTTCGGCCTCGGTCGCGCCCTTCACGGGTACGAACTCGGCGGCCTGCCGGTTGCCGAGCGTGATGGTGCCGGTCTTGTCGAGCAGCAGGGTCGACACGTCCCCGGCGGCCTCGACGGCGCGCCCCGACATCGCGAGCACATTGCGCTGGACGAGGCGGTCCATCCCGGCGATGCCGATCGCGGAGAGCAGCGCGCCGATGGTCGTCGGGATCAGGCAGACCAGCAGCGCGGTCAGCACGATCATCGACTGTTCCCGGCCCGCGTACACCGCGAAGGGCTGGAGGGTGACGACGGCGAGCAGAAAGACGATCGTGAGGGACGCGAGGAGGATGTTCAGCGCGATCTCGTTGGGCGTCTTCTGCCGGGCGGCGCCCTCGACCAGGGCGATCATCCGGTCGATGAACGTCTCGCCGGGCTTGGTGGTGACCTTGACGACGATGCGGTCGGAGAGCACCTTCGTACCCCCGGTGACGGCGCTGCGGTCGCCCCCGGACTCCCGGATGACCGGGGCGGACTCGCCCGTGATCGCGGACTCGTCGACGCTCGCGACTCCCTCGACGACATCGCCGTCGCCGGGGATGACGTCACCGGCCTCGCAGACCACCAGATCACCGATGCGCAGCTCGGCTCCGGGCACCCGCTCCTCGCTCCCGCCGGCCAGCCGTCGCGCGACGGTGTCCGTCTTGGCCCTGCGCAGCGTGTCGGCCTGCGCCTTGCCGCGTCCCTCGGCGACCGCCTCCGCCAGGTTGGCGAAGATCGTGGTCAGCCACAGCCAGGCCGCGATCGCCCAGCCGAACCACTCCCCCGGTTCCAGGCACGCCAGCACGGTCGTGAACACCGAGCCGACCAGCACCACGAACATCACCGGGGACTTGACCATCACCCGGGGGTCGAGCTTGCGCACGGCGTCGGGGAAGGAACGGATCAGCTGCGCGGGGTCGAACAGGCCGCCGCCGACGCGTCCTTCGCCCCGGTGGCCGGTGGGCGCGTCCCGGTGCGGTGCCCGGGTGGGGGTGACAGTGGACATCGGGTCCTCTTGCTCCGTACGAGTGGTCATGACGCCAGTCCTTCGGCCAGTGGTCCCAGCGCCAGGGCCGGGAAGAAGGTCAGCCCGGTGATGATCAGGATCGTGCCGACCAGGAGCCCGCTGAAGAGCGGCCGGTGCGTGCCCAGGGTTCCCGCGGTCGCCGGTAGCGGCTTCTGCTCGGCGAGCGAGCCGGCCAGCGCGAGGACGAACACCATCGGCAGGAACCGGCCGAGCAGCATCGCGAGGCCGATCGTGGTGTTGAACCACTGTGTGTCCGCGTTGAGCCCGGCGAACGCGGACCCGTTGTTGTTGGCGCCCGAGGTGTAGGCGTAGAGCACCTCGGAGAAGCCGTGCGCACCGGAGTTCAGCATCGAGTGGGGCGGGGTGGGCAGCACCAACGCCGCGGCGGTGAAGCAGAGCACCAGCGCCGGGGTGATCAGGATGTAGCAGGCCGCGAGCTTGATCTCGCGGGTGCCGATCTTCTTGCCGAGGTATTCCGGCGTACGGCCGACCATCAGCCCGGCGATGAACACCGCGATGATCGCCATGACGAGCATGCCGTAGAGGCCGGAGCCCACGCCTCCGGGCGCGATCTCGCCGAGCTGCATGCCCAGCATCGCGATCCCGCCGCCGAAGCCCGTGTACGAGTCGTGGAAGGAGTTCACCGCACCGGTGGAGGTGAGGGTCGTGGCCACCGCGAAGATCGACGATCCGGCGATCCCGAACCGGGTCTCCTTGCCCTCCATCGCTCCGCCCGCGATCTGGAACGCGGGCCCGTGGTGGGCGAATTCGGCCCACATCATCAGGGTGGTGAAGCCCAGCCAGACGGCGCCCATCGCCGCGAGGATCGCGTAACCCTGCCTGGGCGAGCCGACCATCCGGCCGAACGTCCGGGTCAGCGCGAACGGGATGACCAGGATCAGGAAGATCTCGAAGAGGTTGGACAGCCCGTTGGGGTTCTCGAACGGGTGGGCCGAGTTGGCGTTGAAGTAGCCGCCGCCGTTGGTGCCCAGTTCCTTGATGACCTCCTGGGAGGCCACGGCGCCGCCGTTCCACTGCTGCGGGCCGCCCATGAACTGCCCGACCTCGTGGATGCCGGAGAAGTTCTGGATCACTCCGCAGGCGACGAGCACCAGGGCCCCGACCACGGAGATCGGCAGCAGAACACGGACGGTGCCGCGTACCAGGTCGGCCCAGAAGTTGCCGAGCTCCCCGGTGCGGGACCCGGCGAAGCCGCGGACGAGGGCCACCGCGACGGCGATGCCGACGGCGGCCGAGACGAAGTTCTGCACCGCGAGGCCACCGGTCTGGACGACGTGGCCCATGGCCTGCTCACCGGAGTACGACTGCCAGTTGGTGTTCGCGACGAACGACGCGGCCGTGTTGAACGCCTGGTCGGGGTCGATCGAGGCGAAGCCGAGCGAGCCGGGCAGGCTGCCCTGGAGCCGTTGGAGCAGGTAGAGGAAGAGGACGCTCACCGCGGAGAAGGCGAGCACACCGCGGAGATACGCGGGCCAGCGCATCCGGGTGTTCGGGTCGACACCGATGGCCCGGTAGATCCACTTCTCGACGCGGAGGTGCTTCTTCGAGGAGTAGACGCCGGCCATGTGGTCGCCGAGCGGGCGGTACGCCAGTCCCAGCGCCACGACGAGCGCGAGGACCTGGAGCACACCGGCGAGGACGGGGCTCATATCGTGCTCAGAACCTCTCCGGGTGCAGAAGGGCGAGGACGAGGTAGCCCAGCAGGGCGACGGCCACGACGAGGCCGACGACGTTTTCGGCGGTCACAGCCTGGCCACCCCCTTGGCGACCAGAGCCACCAGCGCGAACACCGCGATCGTGGTGACGACGAAGGCCACATCGGCCATCGTGTGCTCCTAGATGAGGTACGAATTTTCGGACCTCCTGAGCAAACCTCTCATCGCAGGCGTCCTGGCCTGCGTTGATGGCTTCCTTACGGGGAACGACGAGCCCTTTACGGTGCGCATACGTGGCCGATACGCGCCCCATACGCGCCTCTTCCGCGCTCCGTCGGCGCTCCGCTCCCGGACGCGAAAAGGCCGGTGGGCCGCACCCTCTCGAAAAGGGATGCGGCCCACCGGCCGAAACCTTGCCGGGCGGCTGCCCGGCCCTGCTCAGCGCACCTCGGTGATCTCGGGGCCGCGCTGGAGCCGGCCCATGTCACCGGAGAACCTGGAGCTCTCCTGGTCCTCCTGCTGGACGCCCTCGGGCACCATCTGGGCGTCGTTGGGCAGCTTGAGGACGATCGGGTCGCGCGGCGCCATCGGGCCCTCGCCACGGACGACCACGGTGTCCCGGAAGATCGTCTCCAGCAGCCCGGCGGCCTCCGGCTGCACGGCGCCCTGGCCGGAGATCACTCCGCGCAGGAACCAGCGGGGTCCGTCGACACCGACGAACCGCACCAGCTGCACGCCGTTCGTGCCGTCCGGGAGCTGTACGGGCACCTGGGCGCGCAGCTCCCAGCCCAGCGGGCCCTCGACCTCGTCGATGATCCCGCCCTGCTGGGTGATGCCCGCCGCGATCTCCTCACGGACCTCGCCCCAGATGCCCTCCTTCTTGGGGGCGGCGAAGGCCTGCAGCTGAATGGCGCTGTCGCGCAGCACCACGGTCGCGGCGACGATCGCGTCACCGGCCACCTCGACGCGCAGCTCCATGCCCTCGACGCCGGGCACGAAGATGCCGCCCAGGTCGACCCGGCCCTCGCCGGGCTGGGAGACCTCGGAGACGTCCCACGGTCCGTCCGGCCGCGGTGCCGGCGGGAGATTCACCCGCCGCGGGCCGCTGTCGGCCCCGTCCGCGTCATCGAGCTCGTCGACGACCTGCTCGGCCTCGCGCGCTTCGTCCGCCACGTCCTCGGCGGAACCACTCTTCTTGCGACGTCCGAACACGTCACTGTCCTTCCCGGTCGGGTACGACCGAAGCGTAGCTGTTCCCGCCCTGGGTGATCCCGCCCCGGACGCCATCGACATCACCGGAAGCGTGCCCTCCGGTGGATCCGAAACCTCCGTCGCCGCGAGCCGAGCCGGGAAGCTCCGTCACCTCGTGGAAGCGCACCTTCTCGACCTGCTGGACAACCAGTTGGGCAATCCGGTCGAACCGGTCGAACCGCACGGGCTCACGTGGGTCGAGATTGATGACGATCACCTTGATCTCTCCACGGTACCCGGCATCGACCGTCCCCGGGGCATTCACCAGGGCGACTCCGCAGCGGGCCGCGAGGCCGGAGCGCGGGTGCACGAACGCGGCGTACCCGTCGGGCAGCGCGATCGACACGCCGGTGGGCAGCACCGCCCGCTCGCCCGGAGCGAGCTCGACGGCCTCGGTGGTCACCAGATCGACTCCGGCGTCCCCCGGGTGTCCGTAGGCCGGAATCGGCACCTCCGGGTCGGTCCGGCGGATCAGCACGTCCACGGGGTGGCGCATCAGGGGTTCACCTCGAACGCGCGGACGCGCTTGACCTGGTCGGGGTCGGCCATCGCGGCCCGGATCTCGGCCGGGCGGCCGTTCTCGATGAAGTGGTCGACCTTGACCTCGATGAAGAGGGCCTCGGCCCGGACCGCCACGGGCCCGTCCGGGCCGCCGATCCGGCCGGTCGCCCGGGAGTAGATCTTCCGGCCGTGCACCGCGACGACCTCGGCGTCGAGGTGCAGCACGGTGTCCACCGGCACCGGACGCACGAAGTCGGTCTCCAGCCGGCCGGTCACGGCGATCACCCGCAGCAGCCAGTTCAGCGAGCCGAGCGTCTCGTCCAGCGCGGTGGCCAGGACGCCGCCGTGCGCCAGGCCGGGGGCGCCCTGGTGGGCGGCCTTCACGGTGAACTCCGCGGTGACGCCGACGCCGTCACCGGCCCGCGTCTGGAGGTGCAGCCCGTGCTGCTGCCCTTCCCCACAACCGAAACAGTGTTCGTAGTGCGCGCCGAGGAGTTCGCCCGGGGCCGGGGCTTCGGGGTGCCGGACCGGTTTCACCGCGTCGGCCGGGGGCTTCAGTGCCTCAGATGTTCCACTCACAGGCGCAGACCTTACCCGCGCGGCTACCCGCGGGTCGCACCGTGCCAAGCTTGGGTTCATGCAGCCTTCCACGCCGCCTTTCGACGAACGACTGACCGCCCCCCGTTCCTGGTGGCTCATCGCCTTCCTGATCGGCATCGCCTGCGCCCTGATGCTGCTGCCGCTCGGCACCGTGCCCCTGCTGGCCGGTCTGGTGGGCGGCACGGCCCTGGCGGCCGTCGCGGTCAGCTCCTACGGCTCGGCCAGGGTCCGGGTGGTGGCGGGCGCCCTGGTGGCGGGCGACGCGCGGATTCCGGTGACGGCGCTCGGCGAGGCCGAGGTGCTGGAGGGGGAGGAGGCGCGCGCGTGGCGCTCGTACAAGGCGGACACCCGCGCGTTCATGCTGCTGCGCAGCTACATCCCGACGGCGGTCCGGATCGAGATCACCGACCCGCAGGACCCCACTCCGTACGTCTATCTGTCCACCCGTGAGCCGCAGGCCCTGGTCGCGGCGCTCGCGGCCGTACGGGCGTAGCCTCCGGGGCGAAACCCGCCGGGTCCTCCCGGGCCGGTCGCGGGCGCCGTGCGCCCTTCCCGGCGCACACCGCGGGCCCCGTCGAGGGCCTCCGGGGCCCTCAGCCCTCCAGCTCGCCCCGGAGACCCCCGTGCGGGTTCTCCGGCTGTTCCAGCAGGGGCAGTGGCGGCAGCCGGTCCCAGGGGACCCGGCGCTCGCGCAGGTCCTTCCTGACCCGTTCGGCGAGCTTTCCGGTGTCGCGCCGGTTCATCATCGCGCCGACGGCGGCGCCGATCATGAAGGGCATCAAATTGGGCAGGTCGCGCACCATGCGTTTCGTGATCTGCTGCCGCAGCTCGCGCTTCATCTGGCCGCCCAGCGCCGCGTTCACCGTCAGGGGGCGGGCGACGTCGATGCCGCGTTCCTCCGTCCAGGACGCGAGGTAGGCGCCGGAGCGCTGGACGAGTCCGCCCGGCGGGCGCAGCCCGTAGACCTCGTGCAGTTCGGCGACGAGCTTCATCTCTATCGCGGCCACGCCGGTGATCTCCGCCGTCAGCTCGGCGAACATGGCGGGCGGTACGGGCATCATGGCCGCCGCGCCGATGCCGGCACCGACGGCGGCGGTGGCCCTGCGCGCACCCACGATGAGCCTGTCCGCGAGCTCCTCCGGCCCCAGGCCGGGGAACTGCCTGCGCAGGGTGGCGAGATCGCGCACGGGGACGCGGGGAGCAGTCTCGATGATCAGGTCGGCGATGTGGCCGATCGCTGCCCTGGTGCTCTCCCCGCTCCTGCGTGCGCCCCGTTTCACTGAATTCAGACGGCCTGCCCCGGTCACGGGCTCCGTCCTGCCGGCCTGTCCGGCTCCTTCGGCCGGGCCGACTCCTTCGACCGTCGTGACCGTCGGGGCTGCTTCGAGCGAGGCCGGTCGGCCTCGCCCGTCGTCCCACCCGTCCGGGGAGTGCGGCAGGGCGGACAGCTCGGCGGACGCTGTCGCGCCCCTTGCCGGGCCTGTGCCGCCCTGATGCATCTCCGGCGACCTCTTGCGCCGCAAGCGTCGCTTCCGGAACGGTGTGTCGCCTGCCACGGTCGGTCCGACCTAGTCGCAGTCGCGGCAGATCGGCTGGCCGTTCTTCTCGCGCGCGAGCTGGCTCCTGTGGTGCACGAGGAAGCAGCTCATGCACGTGAACTCGTCGGCCTGCTTGGGCAGGACCCTGACGGCCAGCTCCTCGTTGGACAGGTCCGCGCCGGGCAGCTCCAGTCCTTCGGCCGCGTCGAACTCGTCGACGTCGACGGCGGAGGCGGTCTTGTCGCTCCGACGGGCCTTGAGTTCTTCGAGGCTGTCCTGGTCGACGTCGTCGTCGGTCTTGCGTGGGGTGTCGTAATCCGTTGCCATGTCGCTCTCCCCCTCTGGGTGTCTGCGGTGTCTCAGCGCTCGTAACGCGTGAGAGGCCGGACTTGTGCCCGACCCGAGGCGGAGATTTTGCCTCACATCAAGGTCTGTTACTCAATCGACACCCAAAAGGACCGCTCGGCAGCGATCAGCTTGGGTGGCGAAGGGGACCGTACACGGTCCCCGCGTCGTGCTCCACGGGCGCCACCCCGTGTACTTCCCGTGATATCAAGCCTCGAAAACCCCGACTTTTACGGGTTTTCCGGCAAGCTTCCTGATCACGGAGCGTTGACGGGCAGAAATTCGTTTCTGTGATCGATCACACACGACACTCCCGGGCGCGGGTTCCGAAAATTCCGCTCAAAGCGAACAAACTGCTCCGCTCACGGATCGCCCGACCAGCCGGTCAGACCGGCAGTGAGACACGCATCACGAGGCCGCCGCCCTCACGGGGCTCCGCGATGATACGGCCGCCGTGGGCGCGCGCCACGGATCTCGCGATCGACAGGCCGAGCCCCACCCCCTTGTCGCTGCCCGTCCGCTCCGTGCGCAGCCGCCGGAAGGGCTCGAACAGGTTGTCGATCTCGTACGCGGGCACCACGGGACCCGTGTTCGAGACCGTCAGCAGGGCCTGTCCGTTGTGCGACTCGGTGGTGACCTCCACCCAGCCCTCCTCGGGGACGTTGTAGCGCACGGCGTTCTGCACGAGGTTCAGCGCGATCCGCTCCAGCAGGACGCCGTTGCCCTGGACGACGGCCGGGGTCCGCTCGCCGCGGATCTCCACCCCGCGCTCCTCGGCCTCGCTCCGCGTCTGGTCGATCGCGCGCGAGGCCACCTCGGCGAGGTCGACCGGCTTGCGCTCGACGATCTGGTTGTCGCTGCGGGCCAGCAGCAGCAGCCCCTCGACGAGCTGCTCGCTGCGCTCGTTGGTGGCCAGCAGCGTCTTGCCCAGCTGTTTCAGCTCCGGTGGGGCCTGGGGGTCGGAGAGGTGGACCTCCAGCAGCGTGCGGTTGATCGCGAGCGGGGTGCGCAGCTCGTGCGAGGCGTTGCCGACGAACCGCTGCTGGGCCGTGAAGGCCCGCTCCAGGCGGTCGAGCATCTCGTCGAAGGTGTCGGCGAGCTCCTTCAGCTCGTCGTCCGGGCCGTCCAGCTCGATCCGGCGGGACAGATCCGTCCCGGCCACCTGGCGGGCGGTACGGGTGATCCGGCCCAGCGGGGAGAGCACCCGGCCGGCCATGGCGTAGCCGAAGGCGAAGGCGATGACGCTGAGGCCGACCAGGGCCAGTAGCGAGCGGTTCAGCAGGGTGTCCAGCGCCTCCCGGCGCTGATGGTTGACGCACGAGTTCATCGCCGCGTTGAAGGCTTCCGGTGTCGCCTTCTCGGGCAGGTTGCAGACCTCGCTGGTCACCTGACCGTTGACGATCTTGAACGGCAGCTCGCTGCCCACGTGCAGGGCCTGCGCGGCCAGCATGTAGATGATCGAGAGCAGCAGGATGCCCGCGATCAGGAACATGCCGCCGTAGAGCAGCGTGAGCCGTATCCGGATGGTCGGGCGCAGCCAGTACGGCGGCTCCTGCTGTTTGGGCTCCCAGGTGGGCTTCGGGGGCGCCGTCGGCGGCGCGGGAACGGGGGGCACGGCCGATCAGATCCGGTAACCGGAACCGGGCACGGTGACGATCACCGGCGGCTCGCCGAGCTTGCGGCGCAGCGTCATGACCGTCACACGGACGACGTTGGTGAACGGGTCGGTGTTCTCGTCCCAGGCCTTCTCCAGCAGCTGCTCGGCCGAGACGACGGCACCCTCGCTGCGCATCAGGACCTCCAGCACGGCGAACTCCTTCGGTGCGAGCTGGATCTCCGTCTCGTTGCGGAAGACCTCGCGCCGGTTGGGGTCGAGCTTGATGCCGGCGCGCTCCAGGACGGGCGGCAGCGCCACCGTCGTGCGCCTGCCCAGGGCCCGGACCCGGGCGGTGAGCTCGGTGAAGGCGAACGGCTTGGGCAGGTAGTCGTCGGCCCCCAGCTCCAGGCCCTCGACCCGGTCGCTGACGTCCCCGGAGGCGGTGAGCATCAGTACGCGGGTGGGGATGCCGAGCTCGACGACCCGTCGGCAGACGTCGTCGCCGTGCACCAGGGGGAGGTCCCGGTCCAGCACCACGACGTCGTAGTCGTTGACCTCGATGCGTTCCAGGGCCGCGGCACCGTCGTACACGACATCGACGGCCATGGCCTCCCGGCGCAGCCCGGTGGCCACCGCATCGGCGAGCAGCTGCTCGTCCTCCACGACGAGTACGCGCACGGCGCTGTCCTTCCTAGAAAAACTCAGTGAGTGTCGAAGCGATCACGGTTCGTGATACGGGCTGTGATCGGCACGGGTCCGTGCGGCTCCATCCTGCCTGCAACGCGCATAAACCGGCGGTAAGGCGACGGTGACCGGCCTGCGGCCCAGGGGAATTCACCGGATTTTCGGGCCAGTTGAGGTTTCCCTGAGCTTCGGGGCGGGGAGGACGCATTCACACCCGCGATCACGCCTTGAATGTGGCGTACCACAGGCCGCTCCGTCCCCGGAGAGCGCGTGATCACCCGCCCTACCGCCTCCGCGCGGAGGGAAACCCGGGCACAGCCCCGTGCCACCGACCCACGATGAGGGGGCGCATTATGGACGCTTTCACCGCAGGTCTGCTGCAACGCATCAGGACCACCGAGTCCGACCTCACAAAAGCCCGGGAGACGGGCGACGACTTCCTCGCGGACGTCGAGCAGAGCGAGCTGGACGACCTGCACCGCCTCGCCGCCGAACACGGCGTGGAAATCGGCGCCACGAGCGCCTGAGTCGCGCGTGAGGAGGGCCCCCGACGGTCTCGGGGGCCCTCCTCACGCGTTGTGCGCCCCTTTCAGTCGTGCCAGGCCCCGCACTCCTCCAGGAGAGCCTGCAGCGGCTCGAAGACGCCGGGTGACGCGGCGATCGCCAGGTCCCCGTCGGCGGGCAGTCCGGGGCGGCCTCCGGTGTACGCCCCCGCCTCCCGGGCGATGAGGTCGCCTGCGGCCAGGTCCCAGGGGTGCAGCCCGCGCTCGTAGTAGCCGTCGAGGCGGCCCGCCGCCACGTCGCAGAGGTCCACGGCGGCCGAGCCGCCACGCCGGATGTCGCGCAGCCGCGGGATCAGCTTCTGGGCCACGTCCGCCTGGTGGGAGCGGACGTGGCCGACGTAGTTGAACCCGGTCGAGACGAGCGCCTGGTCGAGTGGCGGCGCGGGACGGCAGCGCAGCGCGGTGCCCTCGCCGTGCGCGTCGCCCCGCACGTACGCCCCGCCGCCGAGGACCGCGTGGTAGGTCTCGCGGCGCATCGGGGCCTCCACCACGCCCACGACCCGCTCGCCGTCGCGTTCGGCGGCGATGGAGACGGCCCAGGTGGGCAGCCCGTACAGGTAGTTCACGGTGCCGTCGAGCGGGTCGACGACCCAGCGGATCCCGCTGCTGCCCTCCGTGCCTGCCCCTTCCTCGCCGAGGAAGCCGTCCTGCGGGCGGTGGCCGGTGAGGAAGTCGACGATCAGCTTCTCGGCGGCGATGTCCATCTCGGTGACGACGTCGATCGGGCTGGACTTGGTCGCGGCCACTCCCAGGTCGGCCGGGCGGCCGTCACGGAGCAGCGCGCCCGCGCGGCGGGCGGCCTCCAGGGCGAGGTCGAGCAGTTCGGTCGGGTTCGGGTCGGTCACGGCGCTCCCTGGGTGGTGGGCGTACGGCGGTCTGTCGTGGACGTACGGCGGTTTCACGGCGCGGCGGGCGACGAGAGCGGCCGGGCCCCGCCGCCCGCCCGCCCGGCTCACGCGTAGGGACTGTCCGCGCCCGCCGCGGCGGGCCTGGGGGCCCTGGCCGGGCAGCAGCCGACCGGGCACAAGTCGTGACTGGGGCCGAGCGCGCCCAGGGCGCACCGTTCCCGGCCCCGCCCCCGCTCGGTGGCGGCCCGTTCCAGCACCAGGTCGCGCACCGCCGCGGCGAACCGCGGGTCGGCGCCCACGGTCGCGGACCGGCGCACCGGCAGGCCCAGCTCGGCGGCCTTCGCGGTGGCCTCCGTGTCGAGGTCGTAGAGCACTTCCATGTGGTCGGAGACGAAGCCGATGGGGGCCATCACCACGGCGGGCACACCGGCCGTGTGCAGCGTCTCCAGGTGGTCGCAGATGTCGGGCTCCAGCCACGGGATGTGCGGGGCGCCGCTGCGCGACTGGTAGACGAGCCGCCAGGGGTACTCGACGCCGGTCTCCTCGCGCACCGCGTCGACGATCAGCCGGGCGACGTCGAGGTGCTCGGCCACATAGGCGCCGCCGTCGCCGTGCGCGTCCGCGGGGCCGGAGGTGTCGGCGGCGGAGGTGGGGACGGAGTGCGTGGTGAAGGCGAGGTGCGCCCCGGCCCGGACCTCCTCGGGGAGGTCGGCCAGGGCGGCGAGGACGCCGTCCACCATGGGGGTCACGAACCCGGGGTGGTTGAAGTAGTGCCGGAGCTTGTCGACCCGTGGCACCGGCAGCCCCTCGGCCTCCAGGGCGGCCAGTGAATCGGCGAGGTTCTCGCGGTACTGCCGGCAGCCGGAGTAGGAGGCGTAGGCGCTGGTGGCGAGGACGGCGATGCGGCGGCGCCCGTCCCGGACCATCTCGCGCAGGGTGTCGGTGAGGTACGGCGCCCAGTTGCGGTTGCCCCAGTACACCGGCAGGTCCAGGCCGTGCTCGGCGAAGTCCTCGCGCAGGGCGTCCAGCAGGGCCCTGTTCTGGGCGTTGATCGGGCTGACGCCGCCGAACAGGAAGTAGTGCTTGCCGACCTCCTTCAGCCGCTCCTCGGGAATGCCCCGGCCGCGGGTCACGTTCGCCAGGAACGGGACCACGTCGTCCGGGCCTTCGGGGCCGCCGAAGGAGAGCAGCAGCAGGGCGTCGTAGGGAGCGGGATCACGCAGATCGGACATGACGTCGATCCTGCCACTCGCCCCGGACGGCGCTCCCACCGACATCGCTCCCGTCCCGGACGCCCTTCTCCGCCTCGGGCTCCTCCGCCTCGGGTCCGAAGGCCCTGAGAACCGCCCTCCGCGGGCCAGGCCGTAAGCTGTATCGGCCACATACATGCCTGACGGGCGCGGGCGGCCGCGCTGTTCCGGAGCCCTCTTTGCCCAGTCCCTACCGCGCGATATTCGCCGCCCCCGGCACCAAGGCGTTCTCGGCGGCCGGATTCCTCGGCCGGATGCCGTTGTCCATGATGGGCATCGGCGTGGTCACCATGATTTCCCAGCTCACCGGCCGTTACGGGCTCGCCGGCGCGCTCTCCGCGACGCTGGCGATGTCCGCGGCGGTGCTCGGGCCGCAGATCTCCCGGCTCGTCGACCGGCACGGCCAGCGCCGCGTCCTGCGCCCCGCCACCCTCGTCGCGCTGGCGGCGGTGGCCGGGCTCCTGATCTGCGCGCAGCAGCGCATGCCGGACTGGACGCTCTTCGTCTTCGCGGCGGGCGCGGGCTGCGTCCCCAGCGTGGGCTCGATGGTCCGGGCCCGCTGGGCGGAGATCCACCGGGGTTCGCCGCAGCTGCACACCGCGTACGCGTGGGAGTCGATCGTCGACGAGGTGTGCTTCATCTTCGGGCCGATCATCTCGATCGGTCTGTCCACCGCCTGGTTCCCGGAGGCGGGGCCGCTCCTGGCGGCCGGGTTCCTGCTGGTCGGTGTCTTCTGGCTGACCGCCCAGCACGCCACCGAACCGGCACCGCATCCGCGTGCCGCGCAGACCGGAGGCTCCGCGATGCGCTCCCCGGGCCTCCAGGTGCTCGTGGTGACGTTCGTGGCCACCGGTGCGATCTTCGGGGCGGTCGACGTGGTGACGGTGGCCTTCGCCGAGGAGCGGGGCCACAAGGCCGCGGCGAGCCTCGTGCTGGCCGTGTACGCCCTGGGGTCCTGCCTGGCCGGGGCGGTGTTCGGACTGCTCCGGCTGAAGGGGAGGGCGTCCACCCGGTGGCTGGTGGGCGTGTGCGCGATGGCCGTGAGTATGATCCCCCTCCAACTGGCCGGGAACCTGCCGTTCCTGGCCGTGGCGCTCTTCGTCGCGGGCCTCGCCATCGCACCGACGATGGTCACCACCATGGCCCTCGTCGAGCAGCACGTACCGCGCACCGAACTGACCGAGGGCATGACCTGGACCAGCACCGGGCTCGCCGTCGGTGTGGCGCTCGGTTCCTCGGCCGCCGGCTGGGTGGTCGACGCGTCGGGTGCCGAGGCGGGGTACGGGGTGCCCGTCGCGGCGGGAGCGCTCGCGGCCGCGGTGGCGTTCCTGGGGTATCGCCGGCTCAGCGGGCCGGTCCTCATGGAAGGGCGCGCGGAACATGACCGAGACCGACGCACGGACGACGACGAACGCGTGGCGTAACTGGGCGGGGAACGTCGGCGCCCGGCCGGCCCGGGTCGTGTCCCCCGCCTCCGTTCCCGAGCTCGCCGAGGTGCTGCGCCGGGCGTCCGAGGACGGGCTGCGGGTGAAGCCGGTCGGCACCGGACACTCCTTCACCGCCGCGGCGGCCACCGACGGCGTGCTGATCCGCCCGGACCTGCTCGCCGGCATCCGGGAGATCGACCGCGAGGCGATGACGGTGACCGTCGCGGCCGGCACCCCGCTGAAGCGGCTCAACGCCGCCCTGGCCCGCGAGGGCCTCTCGCTCACCAACATGGGCGACATCATGGAGCAGACGGTCGCCGGCGCCACCTCGACCGGCACCCACGGCACCGGCCGCGACTCGGCGTCCATATCCGCGCAGATCCGCGCCCTCGAACTGGTCACGGCCGACGGCACGGTGCTGACCTGTTCGGAGACGGAGAACGCCGACGTCTTCGCCGTGGCCCGGATCGGGCTCGGCGCCCTGGGGGTCGTCACGGCGATCACCTTCGCCGTGGAACCGATCTTCCTGCTGACCGCCCGCGAGGAGCCGATGGGCTTCGACCGGGTCATGGGCGACTTCGACGAGCTGGTCGCCGAGAACGAGCACTTCGAGTTCTACTGGTTCCCGCACACCGGCAACTGCAACACCAAGCGCAACAACCGCAGCGCGGGCCCCGCCGCCCCGCCCGGAAGGGTCAGCGGCTGGATCGAGGACGAGCTGCTCTCCAACGGGATCTTCCAGGTGGCCTGCTCGCTCGGCCGGGCGGTGCCCGCCACCATTCCGTCGATCGCCAAGCTCTCCAGCCGTGCCCTGTCGGCCCGTACGTACACCGACATCCCGTACAAGGTCTTCACCAGCCCGCGCCGGGTCCGCTTCGTGGAGATGGAGTACGCGGTGCCGCGCGAGGCCGCCGTGGATGCGCTGCGCGAGGTCAGGGCGATGATCGAGCGGTCGCCGCTGCGGATCAGCTTCCCGGTGGAGGTCCGCACCGCCCCCGCGGACGACATCGCGCTCTCCACGGCCTCGGGCCGCGAGAGCGCGTACATCGCCGTCCACCTCTACAAGGGCACGCCCTATCAGGCGTACTTCACGGCGGTGGAGCGGATCATGACCGCCCACGAGGGCCGTCCGCACTGGGGCAAGGTCAACACCCGGGACGCCGAGTACCTGGCCGGGGTGTATCCGCGCTTCGGCGAGTTCGCCACCGTGCGCGACCGGCTGGACCCGGACCGCCTCTTCGGCAACGACTACCTGCGCCGGGTCCTGGGCGACTGAGGCCGGTCACTGCCCGGCCACCGTGCCGGTGACGGTCCGGTCGCCCTGCGCCGGGGCGTCGCCCGCGCCCGTGTCCGCGGGCGCCGGGTCGGTGGTCGCCCCGCCGTCGCCGGGCGCCGTCGGGGCGGGCGTGGCATCCGGGGACGGCTTCGTGCGATCGCCGGTCCCGTCGGAGGGCGTGGAGCCGGTCGACGGAGCGGTGGACGAGCCACTACTGCCCCGGCCGGTCTCCGGGGCCCGGCTCCGGCCGTCCTGCGGGATCGTACCGGGCGTCGCCGTGCCGTTCCCCTGTTCCGGCGTCCGTTCCCGGCCGGGGTCGGTGGTCTTCGGCGGTGCCGGGCCGTCCTTGCCGGAGCTCCGTTCCCCGCCGCGCACGACGGAGCCGACGGTCGTGCCGTTGCCGCCGCTCAGGTCGTTGCCGGAGATCAGCTCGAAAGTGGTGATTCCGGCCATCGTCAGGACGAAGACCGCGGCCGCCCCGAGGGCCGACCGCTTCCAGCCGCGGACCCGGGTGCCGTGGGTGGTGGCCTCGGAGAACTCCTCGTCCGTCGCAGGGTGGCCGACGGCGGGCGTCCCGGCCCCGTCGTACGTCGGCAGCATCCGCGTGCGCTCCGCGTCCTGCGCGACGCCGCGCAGGAGCATCGTCCCGTCCGTGTCGCGCGGGGCCGCCGCGCCGTCCGCTCCGCGCAGCAGCATCGCCCTGTCCGTGTCGCGCGACACGACCGCGGCATCCACGGCGCGCATCACCGTGGTGGCGTCCGCGGCGCCGTGCGGGGCCGTCTCCGACGACCGGCGTGCCCCCTTCGGGGCACGTCCGACGACCGACTCGCGCGCGTGCACGGACACTTCGCGGTCCGGATGCTTCACCTGGACGGTGACCTCGCGGATCTGTTCCCCCGTACGACGGAAGAAGTGCTGGAAGACCGAGCCTCCGCAGGTGGCCACGACGCTCATCACACCGGCGCCGAGAACCGTTCCGTACACGCCCAGCTGGGAGGCCGCCACCGCTGCCGCGACCGCCGCCACGGCGCTGCCCGCCACCTGCGGCACGCTCAGATCTATGCGCCTTTCCTTGGGTTCCGTGTCGCTTTCCGGCTTCTGCACCATTCCCAGCCCTCGATTGACATCTCTCCCACCGTGCAACAAGAAGGGACATATGAGCGAAGTGGATAGTTCCGGTTCCGGGGATTGTGTGAAGGAGGACACGCCCGAGGAGTAGCCGACACCCGGCGGGGTGACCCAACTCCCCCGCCCGACGAGAACTCGGGCGGCGCGGCGGTCCACCCTCGTGGCCCGAATGGAGTACTGTGGCGAGCCCTGGGGCAGGATTCCCTCACGGGTGTCCGGGATCTTCGGGAGGGGGGCCGAAGGAGGCACTCGATCCGGCGGCGCCACGGCATCGCACGGGGACTGGCCACACGAAGTGACCAATGGTCACTTTCTGTTGCAGAATAGGTCACCGTGTCATACCGGCGATCAAGGGCTCACGCCCGACACGCCGGGTACCACGGCAATGTTGTGGCAGGCTGCACCCGGGCAGGCCACACTCGACTAGCGGAAGCAGCGACGCACGTGACGTCGGCAGGCACCACCCGGGAGGTCCCCATGCCCGAACTGCGTGTCGTGGCCGTCTCCAACGACGGCACACGACTGGTGCTCAAGGCTGCGGACAGCACGGAGTACACGCTTCCGATCGACGAGCGGCTGCGTGCCGCCGTGCGCAACGACCGCGCGCGTCTCGGCCAGATCGAGATCGAGGTGGAGAGCCACCTCCGCCCCCGCGACATCCAGGCCCGGATACGAGCCGGCGCCTCCGCGGAGGAGGTCGCCCAGTTCGCCGGCATTCCGGTCGACCGTGTCCGCCGCTTCGAGGGCCCCGTGCTCGCGGAGCGCGCCTTCATGGCCGAACGGGCCCGGAAGACTCCCGTGCGCCGTCCCGGCGAGAACACCGGCCCCCAGCTCGGCGAGGCGGTGCAGGAGCGGCTGCTGCTGCGCGGCGCCGACAAGGAGACCGTCCAGTGGGACTCCTGGCGCCGGGACGACGGCACCTGGGAAGTCCTCCTGGTCTACCGGGTCGCGGGCGAGCCGCACTCGGCGAGCTGGACGTACGACCCGCCCCGCCGTCTGGTCCAGGCCGTGGACGACGAGGCGCGTTCGCTGATCGGCGAGACCGACGACGTCGCCGCGCCCGAGCCGAGCTTCCCGTTCGTGCCCCGGATCGCCCGGCTGCCGCGCGACCGGCCGCTGGACCGCGCCCTGGACCGTCAGATCGAGCGTCCCCCGGCCCCGGCGCCCGCGCCCGAGCCCGAGGAGCACGTCGCGGGCATCTCCGCCGGCGAACGCGATTCGCTGACCAGTCTGTTGGAGGCGGTGCCGAGCTTCCGCGGCGACATGGTCGTGCCGGAACGGCCCACGCCGCCCGAGCCGCCCGCGATCGAACCCGCCGCGCAGGAGCCGGAGGCCGACGAGCCGCCCGCCGCCGCTGCCTCCGCGGGTGCCGGTTCCGCCTACGCCGACGTGTTGATGCCGCGCGCCGTGGCCGGTCACCGCGACCGGCTGATCGGGACGACGGACCGTCAGGCCGAGGCGGACGGCGTCCGTCCGGGCCGCCGGGCCGCCGTGCCGAGCTGGGACGAGATCGTCTTCGGCACCCGCCGGAAGAAGCAGGACTGAGCGGGGTGACCGCAGCATGACGAGGGCCCGTACGCCGCTGTGTACGGGCCCTCGTGCCGTGCGCGCCTTCCGCGTCGCGCGATTACCGGCCCGGGGGCCGCGCTTTTGGCGGTCCCGGCCGGCCCACGTTCCGTTACCGGGGCTCGGGCCCCGTGGCGACCGGGCGGGACTCGTCGGCGGACCACTCGGACCAGGAGCCCGCGTACAGCGCCGCGGGGATTCCCGCGACGGCCAGGGCCAGCACCTCATGGGCGCCGGACACGCCGGAACCGCAGTAGACGCCGACCTCCGTCGCCCGGTCGGCGCCGAGTTCCCCGAAGCGGGCCGCGAGCGCCTCCGGCGCCAGGAAGCGGCCGTCGTCCCCCGTGTTCTCGGAGGTCGGGGCCGATACCGCACCCGGGATGTGGCCGCCCACCCGGTCGATCGGCTCCACATCGCCCCGGTAGCGCTCGGCGGCCCGTGCGTCGAGCAACAGCCCCGAATCGGCCAGCGCCGCCGCCCCGTCCGCGTCCAGCAGCGGGAGCGCGCCGGGGACGGGCCGGAAGTCGCCCTCGGCCGGGGCGGGGGTCTCTTTCTGGAGTTCGCCCGGCCACGCGGCGAGCCCGCCGTCCAGGACCCGGACGTCCTCGTGGCCGGTCCAGCGCAGCAGCCACCAGGCCCGCGCCGCCGCCCAGCCCTGACCCCCGTCGTACACGACGACGGGGGTGTCCCGGGAGACACCGGCCCGGCGCATCACCGCGCCGAATTCCTCCGGATCGGGCAGCGGGTGACGGCCCCCGCTGCCCGCGGGACCGGCCAGTTCCGCGTCCAGGTCGACGAAGACCGCGCCGGGGATGTGCCCGGCCTCGTAGTCGGGCCGGCCGTGCGGGCCGCCCAGTTGCCAACGTACGTCCAGGAGCACCGGCGGACGTGGCCCCGCCGACTCGCTGGCGTATTCGGATGCGGTGATGATGGGCTTCATGAGTGCCATCCTCGCTCAGGAGCCGCCTCGCCCGTAGCACCTTCGAAGCGGCCGCACCGCGGCGGATCGGCCCTCTCGGGCCGAGATTCCGGGAATCCCGGGAAGTGCGGCGCGGCCGGACGCATCGCGTGCCGGGTGGTGCGACCATCTGCACGGGGCGTACACATCCCGTGCCGCATGACGGCACGCGGCCCCGTTCCCCCGTACGGCCACACAATGGTCCGAGGAGAGAGTGACGATGACCGAGGCTGCCGCTCCGCGTACGCCCGGAACGCCTTGCTGGGTGAGTCTGATCGTGCACGGGCTGAGCGCGACCCGGGACTTCTACGCCGGTCTGTTCGGCTGGGAGTTCGTGCCGGGCCCCGATCAGCTGGGCCCGTACGTCCGCGCGCTGGTCGACGGACAAGTGGTGGCGGGAATCGGACAGTTGCCGCCGGAGCGGCACCTGCCCGTCGCCTGGACGACCTATCTGGCCACCGACGACGCGGACGCCACCGCGGAGACCGTCCGGTCCTGCGGCGGCACCGTCGCCGTCGGGCCGCTCGACGCGGGCGAGGCGGGCCGGATGGCCATCGCCTCCGACCCCGGCGGCGCGGTCTTCGGGATCTGGCAGGCCGCGGCGCACATCGGCACGGCGCTCGCCGGGGCCCCCGGCACACCGGTCTGGAACGAGCTGGTGACCCGCGAGACCTCGACGGTCTGCAAGTTCTACCAGACGGTCTTCGGCTACGAGGCCGAGGCGGTCGTCTCGGCCGACTTCGACTACCAGACCCTGTATCTGGAGGGCCGCCCGGTGGCTTCGCTGCACGGCGTCGGCCATGCCCTGCCGCGCGACCGGGGTCCCCACTGGATGACCTACTTCGAGGTCTCCGACACCGACGAGGCAGCCCGGCGCGTGGTGGAGCTCGGCGGGTACGTCCTGCAACCGCCCCGGGAGGGGACGAGCGGGCGGGTGGCGACCGTGGCGGATCCGGAGGGCGCGGCGTTCACGATCGTCCGGTCCGCCGCCCGCTGATCCGCCGGACACGGTCTCAGCCGGCCCTGACCCGTTCGACGTGCCGTCGGGCGGGGCCGGCCAGCCGGGCGTGCAGTTCGTCGAAGAGTTCGGACGCTTCGGTTCCGCTCCATTCGGCCGGCAGCAGTTCGCGTGCGACACCGGGGTCGAGGTAGACGAGCCGACGCCAGTCGGTGAGCACCCTGATGTACGTCGTGAACGCCTCGCGGTCCGTCACCGTCGAGCCGTGCGCGATCCGTTCGGCGACCGGGCGGTGCGCGGCGAGGAACTCGACGTACAGCCGCTGCAGCCGTGCGGTGTCCCACCAGGAGCCGACCTTCTCCGCGAGTTCGTCGCCCCCGCCGGCCGGGAGGTGGTCGGCCCGGAAGAGGTCGGCGTACGCGCGCAGTCCGTGTCTGGCCAGTACGGCTTCGGTCTCGTCGTGCACATGTCCCGGTGCGATCCAGACCCCGGCGGAGACGGAGCCGAAGCCGAGCCGGGTCAGCTGGGTGCGCAGGGTGTGCCGCCGGGCGCGTTCGGACTCGGGCACCGAGAAGACGACGAGGACCCAGCCCTCGGCCAGGGTGGCCCGCCGGGTCGCGAAGATGCGTGGATCGCCGTCGCGCAGCATCCGCTCGGTCCCGGGCGAGATCCGGTAGCCGGCCGCTCCGGACACCGTCCGGGCCTCCAGCAGTCCGCCGCGCTTCAGCCGGGAGACGGAGGAGCGTACGGTCGGCGCCTCGACGCCGAGGTCGGCGAGCAGCCGGATCAGCGAGGCCACCGACATCCAGCCCCCGGTGTCGCGCGCGTACAGCCCGTAGACCGTCACGATCAGCTGTCTCGGCTGCACCTTGCCCGACGGGCCCGGCCCGGACTCGGCCTCTTTCCCGCTCACCGTGTTCACGGCGTCATCCTAAGCATCCGCGCCGGACGCCGACGGAGGTGGTTCAGGCGGAGGTGACGGGCAGCACGTCCGGCGAGAGGGCGGCCGCGCGGGCGGTCGCGCTGGTGGTCCTGCGCAGGTGGTGGCGTCGGCACAGCACCTCGTAACCGATCTCGCCCGCCTGCTGGTTGACGTCTCCCACGACCACCTGGGCGCCCTCGACGACCATTTCGCCGCCGACCGTCCGCGCGTTGTGCGTGGCCCGTGCGCCGCACCAGCAGAGCGCTTCGACCTGGAGCGTCTCGACCCGGTCGGCCAGCTCGATCAGCCGCTGAGAGCCGGGGAACAGCTTGGTCCGGAAGTCGGTGGTGATGCCGAACGCGAAGACGTCCATGCCGAGGTCGTCGACGATGCGTGCGAGCTGGTCGATCTGGGCGGGGGCCAGGAACTGCGCCTCGTCCACGATCACGTAGTCCGCCCGGCCGCCGCGGCTTATCCGGTCGACGAGATGGGCGAACAGGTCCATGCCCTCGTCGGCCTCGACCGCCTCGGTGACCAGCCCCAGGCGCGAGGAGAGCTTGCCCTCGCCGGCCCGGTCGTCGCGGGTGAAGATCACGCCTTGCAGACCGCGTGCCGAACGGTTGTGGCCGATCTGGAGCGCCAGCGTGCTCTTTCCGCAGTCCATCGTTCCGGAGAAGAACACAAGCTCGGGCATGAGGAACTGAGCACCTTTCGGGCGGGGCGAAGCGGGGTGGAAACGGTGGTGGGAACGGCCGCGGAGAAAAACGCGGTTACGAGCGTACTTCGAGGAGGGGTACGAGCTGCTCGACGGGGGTCATCGAGCCGTGCATGCCCACCATCGCGGACTCGTGCGGTTCGTTGACGGACGCGGTGATCACCACGTCGTCCCGGGCCGCCGCGACGACGTCCCCGATCCTGCCGTGGACCCGTTCGTCGATCCTCGGGCCGAACCAGCCGGCCGCGATCGCCTCGTCCCGGCTCGCCACCCAGAACTGCTCGCCCAGCACTTCCCGCCAGACGGTCAGCACGTCCGCCTCGGCCCCCGGCACCGCGTAGACGTGCCGGGCCCGGCCCTCGCCGCCGAGCAGGGCCACGCCCGCGCGCAGCTCCCAGTCCTCGTCGAAGTCGATCCGGGACTGCTCGTCGAAGGGGATGTCGATCATGCCGTGGTCGGCGGTGATGTACAGCGCCGAGCGGGCCGGGAGCTGTTCGGCCAGGCGCCGGGCGAGGCCGTCCACGTACATCAGCTGGCCGCGCCAGGCGTCGGAGTCGACGCCGAAGCGGTGGCCCATGCCGTCGACCTCGCTGTAGTACGTGTAGACCAGCGACCGGTCGCCCGCGGCGAGCCGTTCGGCCGCCGTGTCCATCCGTTCCTCGCCGGACAGCCGGCCCAGGAACGAGCCCCCGCTCAGCGCGACCTTGGTGAGCGGGGTCTGCTCGAAGGCCGGGGCGGAGACCTGGGCGGTGCGCACGCCCGCGGCGTCGGCGAGCCCGAAGACGGTGGGGTGGGGCTGCCACGCCTTCGGCGGGGTCCAGGGCTTCCAGCGGAGCTGGTTCATCAGCTCGCCGGTCCCGGGGTCGCGCACGGTGTAGCCGGGCAGGCCGTGTTCGCCGGGCGGGAGGCCGGTGCCGACCGAGGCGAGCGAGGTCGCGGTGGTGGCCGGGAAGCCCGCGGTGATCGGGCGACCGGTGCCGCCGCGCGAGGTGGGGAGCAGGGAGTGCAGGAACGGCGCCTCGTCGGGGTGGGCCCCGATCTGCTCCCAGCCGAGGCCGTCGATCAGGAACACGCAGTTCCGGTCGGCGGGGGTGAGTTCGGGGATCGCCGCGGTGAAGCCGGGCACGCCCTGTCCGGCGACGAGCGTGGGCAGCAGGTCGCAGAGCGATCCGCTGCCGTACTCCGGGACGGGGGCGGTGTCGACAGGGAGCAGCACGGGCTCCTGCCAGGCCGGCTGCGCCATCAGCGGCCGGTCGCCGCGGTCGCGGCCGTGGCCTCGGAGAGCGACTGGGCGAAGGCGAGGGTCTGACGCACGGTGTCCGGGCCGTCACCGGCCTCGCTGACCCTCAGGCTCAGGTCGTCGGCGGTGGAGCTGCCGGTGTAGCCGTGGTCGGCCTCGCAGTTGGGGTCGCCGCAGGCGGCGGGCTCCAGGTCGATCCGGGAGACCGCGCCCCAGCCGATGGTGAGGACGACCTCGCGGGGCAGCGTGCCCGGTACGTACTTCTCGGGGTTGGCCACGACCCGGCTGACCACGACCGACGAGATCCGGTCGAGCTTGACCGACTCCGTGGAGGTGGTGGCGTACGGCGTCGGGGAGCTGGTGTCGGCGTTCTGCTCGTCGGTGTGGCTGACGATGAAACGGTTGTCCGTCAGTACCAGGACCGTGACGTGGCGGCGCACCTCGTTGGAGTCGAAGGTGGTCTCCTGGTGCACCAGGTACGAAACGACCGGCTCACCGCCCACAGCGGCCTCCACCGCCTCGGCCACGAGGGCCGGGTAGTAGCCGCTGCGCTCGATCGCCGCGCGCAGCCCCTGGGTCGTCGTACCGGTCTTAGCCATGAGCACCATCCTACGGGGGACGGATGACTGCCGGGGACGTTGGAGCGGGTGCGGGGCCGGAACCTGCAGCGTGCGGAACCCGCTCTTCCCCGCCCTGCGGCCGGGTGGGGAAGGGCGGGCTCCGCGGGGGTCAGTAGTTGGGAAGGCGACGGGGGCCGAGGTCGGTGCGGGCCGGGGGCGGCGAGAGGCGGACGCTCGCGCCGAGCACGGTCAGTCCCTGCGTGGCGACCACGACGGGTTCCAGGGCGACGGAGACCACCTCGGGGTGGTCGTCGACCAGTCGGGAGACCCGCAGCAGCAGCTCTTCGAGCGAGGCGGTGTCCACGGGGGCCGCGCCCCGCCAGCCGAACAGCACCGGTGCCGCCCGGATGGACCGGATCAGCTCGGCGGCGTCGCGGTCGGTGGCCGGCACGAGGCGGTGGGCGGTGTCGCCGAGGAGTTCGGAGGGCGCGCCCGCGAGGCCGAAGGAGAGGACAGCGCCCGCCGCCGGGTCGATCGTGGCCCGCACCACGGTGTCGACGCCGCGCGGTGCCATGGACTGGACGACGGGCTGGAGTTCGACGGGCTTGCCGAGCAGCTCGGTCAGCTCGGCGTACGCCCGGCGCAGCGCGGTCTCGTTGGCGAGGTCCAGCCGGACGCCGCCGAGGTCGGCCCGGTGGCGCAGATGGGGCGCGGTCGTCTTGAGCGCCACGGGGTAGCCGAGCCGGGCCGCTGCGGCGACGGCGGCGTCCGGGTCGGGCGCGGGGAGCGTGGGCCGTACGGTGATGCCGTAGCGGCCCAGGAGTTCGCGCGCCTCGTCGTGGGCGAGCGACCTGCCACGGGGGTCGGGGGCGGGGCCGAGGAGGGTGTCGATGAGGTCGGCCGCGCCCGGCTCGTCGATGGTGTCGTCGAGGAATTCGGGCACCTTGCCGGGCAGGGCGGCCTGCCGCCGCCACTGGGCGTACCGCACTGCTTCGGCCAGGGCCCGCACGGCCCGTTCGGCGGCGGGGTAGGCGGGGATCCGGCCGGGCCCGGTGCCGCCGGCGTGGTCCGTGCCCGCGGTGGCGGTGGTGGGGGCGCCGGCGGGGTCGGGGGCCGCGGGCGATGCCGCGGTGGGCTCCGGGCCGGGGTGCGTGGCCGAGGGGGGCCGGGTCGCGGCACTCGGCTGGGTGACCGTGCTGGTGGCCGCGGAGAGGGCCTCCGCCAGCCCGCCGATCTCCACGTGCACGACGGCCACGGGCTTGGCCGGGCCCGCGGCGGCGGCCGTGTGCAGGGCGGCGGCGAGCACCTCCCCGTCGCCCGCCTCCGCCTCGCCGTCCTCGCCCACCCAGGGGATCGCCGTCACGATCACCGAGTCGCAGCCCTCGTCGGCCAGTGCCCGGCCCAGGGCGTCCCGGAAGTCCCGCGGGGTGGCCGCGGTGGTCAGGTCCAGGGGCGGGCGCGGGCGCAGCCCCTCCGCGAGGCAGGCGTCGTACGTGAGGAGGCCGAGCGACTCCGAGTTGCCGAGGATCGCGACCCGGGGGCCGGCCGGCAGCGGCTGGTCGGCGAGGAGGAGCCCCGCGTCGACCATCTCCGTCACGGTGTCGACCCGGATCACGCCCGCCTGCCGCATGAGCGCCGAGACCGTCGCGTCCGGGATCCGGCTGACCGGCACGGCGTGTCCGGGCGGGGTGGAGCCGCTGTGCCGGGCGCCCTTCACCACGACCACCGGCTTCACGGCCGCGGTGCGCCGCGCGAGGCGGGTGAACTTGCGGGGATTGCCGATCGATTCGAGGTACAGCAGGGCGACATCGGTGTCCGGGTCCTCGTACCAGTACTGCAGGAAGTCGTTGCCCGATATGTCGGCGCGGTTGCCCGCGGAGATGAAGGTGGACAGGCCCGCCCCGCGCCGGTACAGCCCGGAGAGCAGGGCGATGCCGATCGCTCCGGACTGGGTGAAGAGCCCGATGCGTCCGGGGGCGGGCGGCTCGGGGGCCAGGGAGGCGTTCAGCCGGACGGTTTCGGCGTTGTTGATGAGGCCGAAGGCGTTCGGGCCGATGATCCGCATGCCGTACGAGCGGGCCTGACGGACCAGTTCCCGCTGCCGCTCCCGGCCCTCGGCGCCCCATTCGGCGTATCCGGCGGAGAGGACGACCAGGCCCTGGACGCCGTGCTCGCCGCAGTCCTCGACGGCTTCGGGGACCCGGTCGGCGGGCACGGCCACGACCGCGAGATCGACCGGTTCGCCGATCTCGCCGATCGAACGGTGGGCGGGGACTCCGTCGATCGTGGCCCGGTCGTCGGCGAAGGCGTGGTTCACGGCGTACGTGCGGCCGGTGAAGCCGGCCCCGAGGAGGTTGCGTAGCACCGTGCGGCCGACCCCGCCGGAGGTCCGGCCGACGCCGATGACGGCGACGGATCCCGGGGCCAGCAGGCGCTGCACGGACCGGGCCTCGGCACGCTGCTCGCGGCCGCGCTGGACGGCGAGGGACTCGGCGGTCGGTTCGAGGTCCAGGGTGAGGTGGACGGAGCCGTCCTCGAAGCTGCGCTGCTGGGTGTATCCGGCGTCCCGGAACACCTTGATCATCTTGGTGTTGGCGGGCAGCACCTCGGCGGCGAAGCGCCGGATGCCGCGCTCGCGGGCGACGGCAGCGATGTGTTCGAGGAGGGCCGAGGCCACTCCCCGGCCCTGGTGCGCGTCCTGGACGAGGAAGGCGACCTCGGCCTCGTCGGCGGGGGCGGAGGCGGGCCTGCCCCGCTCGTCGATCCGGTCGTAGCGGACGGTCGCGATGAACTCGCCGCCGACCGTGACGGCGAGCCCCACCCGGTCGACGTAGTCGTGATGGGTGAAGCGGTGCACGTCCCTGTCGGACAGGCGGGGGTAGGGGGCGAAGAACCGGTAGTACTTCGACTCGTCGGAGACGTGCTCGTAGAAACTGACCAGCCGTTCGGCGTCGTCCGTGGTGATGGGCCTGATCCGGGCGGTTCCTCCGTCGCGGAGCACCACGTCGGCTTCCCAGTGGTCGGGGTAGGCGTGATGCGGACTCTGCTCCGGGGCGGGCTGCATGGGCAAAGACTACGGCGCCACCAGCGGTCGCGTGGGGCTCGGGGCCGGGGCAGGCTGGGAGGGCCGATCGGCGGTACCGCGGGCGTCGCGGGCACGTTCCGGGTCGGCCGGAGCACCGCGCACCGCGTGAGAGAATGGTCTAGACAACTTTTGATTCATGAAGGGCAGAACCATGGCTGAGCGCCGCGTCAACGTCGGTTGGGCCGAGGGCCTGCACGCCCGCCCCGCTTCCATCTTCGTCCGTGCCGCCACGGCTTCCGGCATCCCCATGACGATCGCCAAGGCCGACGGCACCCCGGTGAACGCCGCCTCCATGCTCGCGGTGCTCGGCCTCGGTGCGCAGGGCGGCGAGGAGATCGTGCTCGCGTCCGACGCCGACAACGCCGAGGTCGCCCTGGACCGCCTGGCGAAGCTGGTCGCCGAGGGGCTCGAGGAGCTCCCGGAGACCGTCTGAAACATTTTCCGCAAGAGAGCCGCGGCACCCTGAACCGGAGCCGCGGCTCTTCTGTTTTCCGGAACGGACCGGCCGGAACGCGCCCGGGTCCACGGAATTCCGGCCGTTGGCATCAGGGCGGGAAGAACTCGGCCCGAACGAATTCGGGCGGAAGGGGTTCCCGCTCCCTCGCCCGGCCCGGTCGCGGCCGGGCCGGGCCGGGCCGCGCAGCACCTTGAGGTGTGCCTCGGTGCGGCGCCGGGCGGCGCGCTGCACCCAGCGGCTCCAGCAGCATCCGGGCCTCCGGGAGGTCGGCTGCCTCCGGCTCAGCGGGGTCTGCACCCCAGAGGCCGCGTGCCGGCGGGTGATCACGAACCCCCTCGGCCCCGGGGTCCGCAACGTCTCTCTCGCCGGAACACGGAAAACCCCGTACCGACGCACCGACGTTGGGCTGTGGGACGGGTCGGCAGGCGGGCAGGCGCTCGCGCCGGGGTGCCGGGCGGGTACGCCGATGGCCCCGGCGGGCTGCTTCCGGGGCCATCGGGAGGTGCGGAGAGGTACCGCGAGGAGGTGCGGGTCAGATGTTGACGCCGTGGGCGCGCAGGTATGCGACGGGGTCCACGTCGGAGCCGTATACCGGGGTCGTGCGGGCCTCGAAGTGGAGGTGGGGACCGGTGGAGTTGCCGGTCGAGCCTGAGAGGCCGATCTGCTGGCCCGCGCCGACGCTCTGGCCGACGGAGACGCCGATCGAGGAGAGATGGCCGTACTGCGTATACGTCCCGTCCGTCATCCGGAGCACGATGTTGTTGCCGTACGCGCCGCCCCAGCCGGCCTCGACGACCGTACCGGCGCCGACGGCGACGACGGAACTGCCGGACGCGGCGTGGAAGTCGATGCCCGAGTGGCTGCCGGAGGACCAGAGCGAGCCGCTGGACTTGTAGCCGGTGCTGATGTACGAACCGGCGACCGGCAGCCGGAAGGAGCCCAGCCGGGCGCGTTCGGCGGACCGGGCGGCGCGCGCCTCCTCGGCACGCGCCTCGGCCGCGCGCTTCGCTTCGGCCCTGGCCTTCGCCTCGGCCTTCTTCTTGGCCTCCGCCTTCTTCTCGGCTTCCGCCTTCGCCTTCGCCGCGACGTCGGCCTGGTGCTTCTGCACGTCGGCCTGGGCGTCGATCTGATCGGCGAGGGTCGCGTCGATGGCGATGACCTGGTTCAGGCCGGTCTCGCTCGTGGAGGGGGCCTCGGAGTCCGCGGCGAGGGCCGGGGAGGCCAGGCCGCCGATGACTCCGGTGGTGGCCAGAGCCGCGACGCCGACGACCTTCGCGCTCCCGCGCGTCAGGCGGCTCGGGGCACGGTGCTTCCCGGTGGCACGGGTGAACGCCATGAAGTGGCTGGTCCTTTCCTTCCTTCTCGCCTACCGGGTTAGCTGACGGGTTCGGAGCAGGAAGGTCTCCTACGGGCGCCCCGGCCGTCGCGGCTCGGGCGTCCGATTCACCCCAGGGACTGCATGGGTCCCCGGCTCCCCCGGCTCGCGCCTGACGGGGACTCGGCGATGACTGCCCGGTACGTCGCGGTTGCGGCATACGAGTGGCGGGCAGCCCAGCCGACGCTAAGCGGGGCCGCTTTCATTCACCAAACGGACAGGCCGTTTTGTAGCGCATCCCACAGGGCAGACAGGCAACCTCCCTCACAAGGGCGGACAAAAGGGAGGGTCTCGGCGAAATCCCTCTCACCCAGATCCTCCCTTCGTCCCGATATGCGAATGCCCGACCGGCCGGTCCGCGCCTGGGCTCAGGCGACCGGCGGGGCCGTTCCGCTCGTCAGCCGGTGACCACCGACACCTCTCCGATGCCCAGCGCCCGGACCGGCTCCGCGATCCGGGCCGCGTCACCGACGAGGACCGTGACCAGCCGGTCCTCGGGGAAGGCGTTGACGACCGCCGCGGTCGCCTCGACCGTGCCGGTCTCCGCGAGCCGGGCGTACAGGTGCGCCTGGTAGTCGTCCGGGAGGTGCTGCTCGACCTGGTCGGCGAGGGTGCTCGCGATGGAGGCCGCGGTCTCGAACTTCAGGGGCGCCACACCCACGAGGTTCTGCACGGCCGTCTCGCGCTCCTCGTCGGTCAGGCCCTCCGCCGCCAGGGTCCGCAGGACCGTCCACAGGTCCTTGAGCGCCGGCTCGGTGGACTCCGTGTCCACGGAACCGCTGATGGCGAGCATCGCGGCACCGGTCGCGCCCGACGCGGAGTCCGGGGCCGACGACCGCAGCACCTGGGCGAAGGCCCGCACACCGTAGGTGTAGCCCTTCTCCTCGCGCAGCACCCGGTCCAGCCGGGAGGTGAGCGTGCCGCCCAGGCAGTACGTGCCGAGCGTCTGGGCCGGCCACACGCTGTCGTGCCGGTCGGCGCCGATCCGGCCGATCAGCAGCTGCGTCTGCACCGCGCCCGGACGGTCGACGATCACCACCCGCCCGGTGTCGTCGGCGGTGATCGGCGGGGCGGTCCGGGGCTCGGCGGGCTCGCCCGACCAGTCGCCGAGCGTGTCGGCGAGCAGGGCGTCCAGGTCGATGCCGGTGAGGTCGCCGACGATCACGGCGGTCGCGGTGGACGGCCTGACGTGGGCGTCGAAGAACGCGCGCACCGCCGCCGAGTCGATCCGCTCCACCGTCTCCTCGGTGCCTTGACGCGGGCGCGACATCCGTGCCGCGGCCGGGAACAGTTCCTTGGAGAGCTGCTTGGCGGCGCGCCTGGCCGGGTTGGCCTGCTCGTGCGGGATCTCGTCGAGCCGGTTGCGCACCAGCCGCTCGATCTCGCCGTCCGCGAAGGCGGGCGCCCGGAGCGCCTCGGCGACCAGTGCCAGGGCCTTGGAGAGCCGGGAGGCCGGAACCTCCAGGGAGACCCGGACGCCGGGGTGGTCGGCATGCGCGTCGAGGGTGGCGCCGCAGCGCTCCAGCTCGGCGGCGAACTCCTCCGCGGTGTGCTTGTCCGTGCCCTCGGAGAGCGCCCGCGACATGATCATGGCCACGCCGTCGAAGCCCTCGGGCTCGGCGTCCAGCGGGGCGTCGAGGAAGATCTCCACCGCGACGACCTGCTGGCCGGGGCGGTGGCAGCGCAGCACCGTCAGGCCGTTGGGCAGGGAGCCCCGCTCCGGCGCGGGAAAGGCCCAGGGCCGGGCGACGCCGGGGGCCGGCTGCGGGTGGTACTGCATCGAAACTCCAGTCGCGGCGGCGTCGGTCACTTGCCCGCTCCTTCGTGCGCGTCGGTGTCGTCGGCGTCGGTCTCCGCCATGTCGGCGGGCTCGGCCGTATCGGCGGGCTCGGCCGACTCGACCGGCTCGTAGACCAGCACCGCCCGGTTGTCGGGGCGCAGCTGGGCCCTGGCGGCGGCCTGGACCTCCTCCGCGGTGACGTCGAGCACCCGCTGCACGGCGGTCAGGGCGAGCTGCGGGTCGCCGAACAGCACGGCGAAGCGGCACAGTTCGTCCGCGCGGCCCGCGACCGTGCCGAGCCGGTCCAGCCACTCGCGCTCCAACTGGGCCTGCGCACGCTCCATTTCCTCGGGTGTGGGGCCCTCGGCGGCGAACCGGGCGAGCTCCTCGTCGACCGCGGCCTCGACCTGCGGCACCTCGACCCCGCCGGACATCTTGACGTCCAGCCAGCCGAGCGAGGGCGCCCCGGCCAGTCTCAGCAGCCCGAACCCGGCCGCCACGGCCGTACGGTCACGGCGGACGAGACGGTTGTGCAGCCGGGACGACTCGCCGCCGCCGAGCACGGTCAGCGCGAGGTCCGCCGCGTCACACTCCCGGGTGCCGTCGTGCGGCAGCCGGTAGGCGGCCATCAGGGCGCGCGCCGGGACCTCCTCGCGGACCTCCTCGCGCAGTTGCTCGCCGATGATCTCGGGGAGCGCGCCGTCGCGCGGCGGCTGCTTGCCGTCGTGGGACGGGATGGAGCCGAAGTACTTCTCGATCCAGGCGAGGGTCTGCTCGGGGTCGATGTCGCCGACGACCGAGAGCACCGCGTTGTTGGGCGCGTAGTAGGTACGGAAGAAGGTGCGCGCGTCCTCCAGGGTCGCGGCGTCCAGGTCGGCCATCGAGCCGATCGGGGTGTGGTGGTACGGGTGGCCCTCGGGGTAGGCCAGGGCGGTCAGCCTCTCGAACGCCGTGCCGTAGGGGACGTTGTCGTAGCGCTGGCGGCGCTCGTTCTTGACGACGTCCCGCTGGTTCTCCATCGACTCCTCGTCGAGCGCGGCGAGCAGCGAGCCCATGCGGTCGGCCTCCAGCCAGAGGGCCAGCTCCAGCTGGTGGGCGGGCATGGTCTCGAAGTAGTTGGTGCGCTCGAAGCTGGTGGTCCCGTTGAGCGAACCGCCGGCCCCCTGCACCAGCTCGAAGTGGCCGTTCCCCTTGACCTGGCCGGAGCCCTGGAACATCAGGTGCTCGAAGAGGTGAGCCAGGCCGGTGCGTCCCTCGACCTCGTGGCGCGAGCCGACGTCGTACCAGAGGCAGACCGCGGCGACCGGGGTCAGATGGTCCTCGGAGAGCACCACGCGCAGGCCGTTGGCCAGGCGGTGCTCGGTCGCTGTCAAGCCGCCGGAACCGGCCTGAGCTGTGGCCGTGTGACCCATGGGCATGTACGTCCCTTCGATCGCGATACTGGATTTCCTGCGAGACCTGCCACTGTAAGCAAGCGCACACGCGCCTGGCGAAGTTCCCGTCCCGCGGAAGTTCGCGTGAAAGGGGGGCGCACCCCCCGCGCGCAGGGGCGGGAAACACCCTCGGCGGGCGCCCCGGACGCCCTTTGGGCCGGGTCGAGGTCGGGGATGTCAGTGCGGCGGTCCACAATGGTCCGCGTCAGAACCTGAGGTTGCCCGAACAGAATCCGTGAAGGAGTCGCAGCAGCGATGGCCCGCCGCAGCACGAAGACCCCGCCGCCGGACGACTTCGAGGAGAAGATCCTCGACATCGACGTCGTCGACGAAATGCAGGGCTCCTTCCTCGAGTACGCGTACTCGGTGATCTACTCCCGGGCCCTGCCCGACGCCCGGGACGGCATGAAGCCGGTGCACCGCCGCATCGTCTACCAGATGAACGAGATGGGCCTGCGCCCCGACCGCGGCTTCGTGAAGTGCGCCCGCGTGGTCGGCGAGGTCATGGGCAAGCTGCACCCGCACGGCGACGCGTCGATCTACGACGCGCTGGTCCGGCTGGCGCAGCCGTTCTCCATGCGGCTCCCCCTGGTCGACGGCCACGGCAATTTCGGCTCGCTCGGGAACGACGACCCGCCGGCCGCCATGCGGTACACCGAGTGCCGGATGGCCGACGCGACGTCGCTGATGACGGAGTCGATCGACGAGGACACCGTCGCGTTCCAGTCGAACTACGACGGGCAGGAGACGGAGCCGACCGTTCTCCCCGCCGCGTACCCGAACCTCCTGGTCAACGGCTCGTCCGGGATCGCGGTCGGCATGGCGACCAACATGCCGCCGCACAACCTGGGCGAGGTCGTCGCCGCTGCCCGGCACCTGATCAAGCACCCGGGCGCGGACCTGGAGACCCTGATGCGGTTCGTGCCCGGCCCCGACCTGCCCACCGGCGGCCGGATCGTGGGCCTGGGCGGCATCAAGGACGCGTACGCCCGGGGGCGCGGCACGTTCAAGATCCGCGCGACCGCCTCCGTGGAGAACGTGACGGCCCGTCGCAAGGGCCTGGTCGTCACGGAACTCCCCTTCACCGTCGGTCCGGAGAAGGTGATCGCCAAGATCAAGGACCTGGTCTCGGCCAAGAAGCTCCAGGGCATCGCGGACGTGAAGGACCTGACCGACCGCGAGCACGGCCTGCGCCTGGTCATCGAGGTGAAGAACGGCTTCGTGCCGGAGGCCGTGCTGGAGCAGCTCTACAAGCTGACGCCGATGGAGGACTCCTTCGGCATCAACAACGTGGCGCTGGTCGACGGGCAGCCGCTCACGCTGGGCCTCAAGGAGCTGCTGGAGGTCTACCTCGACCACCGCTTCGACGTGGTGCGCCGACGCAGCGAGTTCCGTCGGGGCAAGCGCCGCGACCGGCTCCACCTGGTCGAGGGTCTGCTCGTCGCGCTGGTCGACATCGACGAGGTCATCCGCCTCATCCGCTCCAGTGACAACTCGGCGCAGGCGAAGGAGCGGCTCGTCGAGCGCTTCTCGCTGAGCGAGGTCCAGACGCAGTACATCCTGGACACCCCGCTGCGTCGGCTGACCCGGTTCGACCGGATCGAGCTGGAGAGCGAGCGGGACCGGCTCAACGACGAGATCGACAAGCTGACCGCCATCCTCGAGTCGGACGCCGAGCTGCGCAAGCTCGTCTCCACGGAACTGGCCGCGGTCGCCAAGAAGTTCGGCACCGCCCGGCGTACGGTGCTGCTGGAGTCGGCCGGTACGCAGGTCGCCTCGGTGCCGCTGGAGGTCGCGGACGACCCGTGCCGGGTGCTGCTCTCCTCGACCGGTCTGCTGGCCCGTACCGCCGGTGACGAGCCGATCGTCCTCACCGAGGACGCCAAGCGCGCCAAGCACGACGTGATCGTGTCGGCCGTACCGGCGACGGCGCGGGGCGATGTGGGCGTGGTGACGTCGACGGGCCGGCTGCTGCGGCTCCCGGTGATCGATCTGCCCCAGCTGCCGGACACCCACGCGGCGCCCAATCTGTCGGGTGGGGCGATGGTCTCCGAGTTCCTCACCCTGGGCAACGACGAGACGGTCGTCTGCCTGACGACGCTCGACGAGGCGTCCCCCGGCCTGGCGATCGGCACCCTTCAGGGCGTCGTCAAGCGGGTGGTGCCGGACTATCCGGCCAACAAGGACGAGCTGGAGGTCATCACCCTCAAGTCCGGTGACCGGATCGTCGGTGCCGCCGAGCTGCGGACCGGCGAGGAGGACCTGGTGTTCATCACCTCCGACGCGCAGCTGCTGCGCTACCCGGCGGCGCAGGTGCGGCCGCAGGGCCGGCCCGCCGGGGGCATGGCGGGGGTCAAGCTGGCGGCGGACGCCGAGGTGATCTCCTTCACCGCTGTGGACCCGGCGGCGGACGCGATGGTGTTCACCGTCGCGGGCTCGCACGGCACGCTGGACGACTCGGTGCGGACGTGCAAGCTCACCCCGTTCGACCAGTATCCGCGCAAGGGCCGGGCCACCGGCGGGGTGCGCTGTCAGCGGTTCCTCAAGGGCGAGGACGTCCTGGTGTTCGGCTGGGCGGGTGCGGTGCCCGCCCGCGCCGCGCAGTCCAACGGCACGCCGTCCGAGCTGCCGGAGCCCGATCCGCGGCGCGACGGTTCGGGGACGCCGCTGGTCAAGCCGGTCGCGGTGATCGCGGGCCCGGTGTAGCCGACCGGTCCGGCGACGCGGGGCGGGGCACTGCCTACGCGTCGTCGGGCCGCTGCACGTACCGCAGGACGCCCCACATGCTTCGTTCGTGTGCGGCGTCCTGCGTCGTGTCCGGGCCCGGCGCGGCACTCTCGCGGCAGTCGTCCAGCTCCTTGCGCAGGGCCTCGGGGTCGATGCCGGAACCGATCAGCACCAGCTGGGTGAGGCGCGACTCGTCGCGCGTCCACGGCCGCGGGTCGAACCGCAGGAACCTGCCGACCGCGTGCAGGGCGTACTTGTTGGCCCGGTCGCCCACACCGAAGTCGACGAATCCCTTGATCCGGTAGAGGCCCTGCGGGCGGGAGTCGAGGAAGTCCATCAGGCGGCGGGGGTTCATGGGCGCGTCCGCGGTGAAGGACACGCTCTCGTAGGCGGCGTGGAGGTGGTGTCCGTGTGCGTCGTGGCCCTCCCCCTCGGCCCGCTCCGCCAGGAGCAGGTCCTCGAAGGTGAGCTGGCGTGCCTTCTCGGCGCCGTCCGGTCGCAGTGTCGGGTCGAAGAGGAGTTCCGGATCGATGCGTCCGTACGTGGCACGGACGACCGCGGGCCCGCCGCCGACCGGCTTCCCGTCCACGACCGGGGCACCGGCTGCGGCGACGGCCTTCCCGACCCGGTCCAGTTCCTTGCTCCCGACCAGGTCGGTCTTGTTCAGCACGACGAGGTCGGCGACGGCGAGGTGGCGGTCGATCTCCGGATGGCGTTCCCGGGTGGCGTCGAACCCGGCGGCGTCCACGACCTCCACCAGCCCCCCGTAGACGATGTCCGGGTTGTCGCTGGCCAGGAGCATCCGTACCAGTTCCTGCGGCTCGGCCAGTCCGCTGGCCTCGATGACGATCACGTCGAGGCGGGCGGAGGGCCGGGTCAGCGTGTCGAGGAAGGTGTCGAGTTCGCTCGCGTCGACCGCGCAGCACAGGCATCCGTTGCCCAGCGAGACGGTGGAGCCGACCTGTCCCGAGACGGTCATGGCGTCGATCTCGATGGAGCCGAAATCGTTGACGATCACGCCGATCCGGTTTCCCGCACGGTTGGCGAGGAGGTGGTTGAGCAGGGTCGTCTTGCCCGATCCCAGGAACCCCGCAAGGACGATGACCGGAATCTGCTGCTTGCGGGACGGGGACGACGGGTTCAACGGAAACCTTCCTCGATGGCCTCAGGGCGCCGGGACCGGCTGCGGCGGGGGCGTGCCCACGTAACGGGCCGCCGGTCTGATGATCTTCGAGTCCTCCGCCTGCTCCAGGATATTGGCGCTCCAGCCGACCACCCTCGCCGCGCAGAAGGTCGGTGTGAACATCTCGCGCGGCAGGCCGCACAGCTCCATGACGACCCCGGCGTAGAACTCCACGTTGGTGTGCAGTTCGCGGCCCGGCTTGAGCTCGGCGAGGATCGTCTCGACCTGTCGTTCCACCTCGACGGCGAAGTCGACGAGCGGGCCGCCGAAGCCCTGGGCGATGCTTCGCAGCATGCGTGAGCGGGGGTCCTCGGTGCGGTAGACGGGGTGCCCGAAGCCCATGATCCGCCTGCCCGCGAGCACCTGTTCGCGGATCCAGCCGTCGATGCGATCGGGGGTGCCGATGGCGTCCAGGGTGTCGAGGGCGCGGCTGGGCGCTCCGCCGTGCAGCGGGCCGGAGAGTGCGCCGACGGCGGCCACCAGACAGGCCGCGACATCGGCGCCGGTGGAGGCGACCACGCGGCCGGTGAAGGTCGAGGCGTTGAAGCCGTGGTCGATGGTGGAGATCAGGTACTGCTCCACGGCCCTGACGCGTGCGGCGTCCGGTACGGAGCCGGTGAGCATGTAGAGGTAGTTGGCCACGTGGGGCAGGTCGTCGCGCGGCTCGACCGGTTCGAGGCCCCGGCCGAGCCGGTGCAGGGCGGTGAGCACGGTGGGGACGGCCGCGCAGGCGGCCAGGGCGTCGTCGCGGCGCCGGTCGGCGTCGAGGTCGTACACCGGCCGGAATCCGGCCGAGGCGCCGAGGAGCGAGAGGGCGGTGCGCAGCCCGGCCAGGGGGCCGGAGACGGCTCCCGCACGCGCTGTGGCGGGCAGGGCCTCGCGCACCTGTGCGGGGAGTCGGCGCAGGGCGGCGGTGCGGGAGGCGAACTCGGCACGGGCCGCGGCGTCGGGCAGCGTCCCCTCGAACATCAGGTACCAGACGTCCTCGAAGCTGCGGGTCTGCGCCAGTTCGATCGCCGAGTACTGCCGGTAGTGGTAGAAGCCCTCGCGTCCTCGGACGTCGCCGAGGGCCGTGTCGGTGACGACGACGCCCGCCAGTCCTCGGGGTACGTCGAGCGGGGTGCCGCCGGTCGTGGTCGACATCGTTTCCTCCGTGGGGTCCGGGGCTCATCAATATTGATTCGACCATCTAAGATGGACTCAATATCTGTCAATGTTGATTGAATCAATATAGATACGGTTGGCGGCATGAAGGATCAAGCAGCACCCGGCGAGGGTTCCGGGGCGGCGCCCCGGCGGCTCAGCACCCGGGAGACGGCCGAGCGTCTCGGAGTGAAGCCGGAGACGGTGTACGCCTACGTCAGCCGGGGCCAGCTGAGCAGCACCCGCGCCCCCGGCGGGCGCGGCAGCACGTTCGACGCGGCGGAGGTCGACGCCCTGGCCCGGCGCACGGGCCGCCGGGAACCCCCGCCCGCCGTCGGCGACCTGGCCTTCCGCACCGGTCTCACCCTGATCGAGGACGACCACTACTACTTCCGCGGCGTCGACGCGACCGAGCTGGCCCGGGAGTACGCCTACGAGGAGGTCGCCGAGTGGCTCTGGACCGGTGAGCTGCACCCCGGCATCCGTTTCACGGCGCCCGACGGGGCGCTGGCCGCGGCGCGCACGGCGGTCGACGCGCTGCCCGCGCACAGCGGTCCGACGGATCGGCTGCGGGTAGCGGTGATCGCCGCGGCCAGCGCCGATCCGCTCCGTTTCGACCTCTCGCGCGAGGCCGTGCTCGCCAGTGCGCGCGGTCTCGTGCCGACCCTGGTCGGCGCGCTTCCTCCGGCCGGCGGCACTCCCCCGGCCGATGGCGGGACCGAGGACCGGGCGGCCGGGGACGGGCCCGGCCTGGCCCGGCAGCTGTGGTCGAAGCTCACCGCCCGGCCGGCCGACGAGCCGTCCGTCACCGCGCTGGACGGAGCCCTCGGCCTGCTGATCGACCACGATCTCGCGGCGTCGACACTGGCCGCCCGGGTCGCCGCGTCCGCCCACGCCCATCCGTACGCGGTGGTCTCCGCGGGTCTCGGAGTGCTGGAGGGGCCGCTGCACGGGGCGGCGAGCGGTCTGGCCCACCGGATGCTGGCCGAGGTCCTGGAGCGGGGCAGCGCGGTCCCGGTGGTCGCCGATCACCTCCGTGCCGGACGCAGGGTCCCGGGGCTCGGACACCGCCTCTACACGGCCGAGGACCCCCGGGCGCAGGCGCTGTTCGCCCTGCTCGCGAAGGTGCCGCAGGCCGCCGGGGCGCTCGCCGCGGCCCACGACGTGGTCGTCACGACCGCCCGGCACGCGCCCCTGCTCGCCAATGTCGATCTGGCGCTCGCCGTGCTCTCGGTCTCCTCCGGCATGGCAGCGGAGGCCGGTGAGACGGTGTTCGCGGTGTCCCGCACGGCCGGGTGGATCGCGCACGCGCTGGAGGAGTACGAGGAGCGCCCCTTGCGCATGCGTCCCAGCGGCCAGTACTGCGGTCCCCGGCCTCCTCGGCCACTGCCCACCGCCGAGCAGGGCCTGCCGCGACGGGCCGCGCCGTAACGCTGGGGCCGCACGACGACGGCGCGGGGAGAAGCGGGAAGAATTTCACAAAGGGTCATAACGCCGCTTACCGTTCATACGATGAGCGCCCCACCGCCCACTCCTGGAAGAGCACGCCGCTTCGGCTGGCCGCAGCGGGTCTTCTCCCAGGTCCTGCTGATGCAGCTGGCCATCGCCACCGGTGTGACCGCACTGGCCACCGGTCTCTTCCTGGCACCGCTCAGCGCCCAGCTCGACGACCAGGCGATGCGCCGCGCCCTGGCCATCGCGCAGAGCACGGCGGCCGAGCCGCGGATCGCCGAGTCGCTGCTCGCCACGGCCCCGTCCCCCGCCGGGCCCGTGCAGTCGGCGGCCGAACGGATTCGGCGGGCCACCGGCGCCGAGTACGTCGTCGTCATGGACCGGCGCGGGGTGCGCTGGTCGCACCCCGACGTCGGCAAGATCGGCAAGGTCGTCTCCACCGACCCGAGCGACGCGCTCGCGGGCCGGAACGTCATGGAGATCGACAGCGGAACGCTCGGCCGGTCGGCCCGGGGGAAGGTGCCGCTCCGCGACGGGTCGAGCCGCGTCGTGGGAGCCGTCTCCGTCGGCATCGCGTACGACAGCGTCCGTGCCCGGCTGCTCGCGGCGATCCCGGGACTGATCGTCTACGCGGGCGGCGCGCTCGCCGTGGGGGCGCTGGCCGCGTACCTGATTTCCCGGCGGCTCCAGCGGCAGACCCATGACCTCGCGTTCTCCGACATCTCCGCACTGCTGACCGAGCGCGAGGCGATGCTGCACGGCATCAGGGAGGGCGTCGTCGCGCTGGACCGGACCGGGCGGGTGCGGCTCCTGAACGACGAGGCGCAGCGGCTGCTCGGACTCGGCCCCGATGCCGCCGGCCGTCCGCTGGACTCCGTGCTCGACGCGGGGCGGACGGCCGACGTGCTGGCGGGACGGGTGCTGGGCGACGATCTGCTGACGGTGCAGGGCACCCGGGTCCTGCTGGTCAACCGGATGCCGACCGACGACGGCGGCGCCGTCGCCACCCTCCGCGACCGCACCGAACTCGAACACCTCGGCCGTGAACTCGACTCCACCCGTGGTCTGATCGACGCGCTTCGGGCGCAGGACCACGAGCACGCCAACCGGATGCACACGCTCCTGGGTCTGCTGGAGCTGGACATGCACGAGGACGCCATGGAGTACGTCACCGAGGTCGTCGGTGTGCACCGGGCGACGGCCGAGCAGGTCACCGAGAAGGTGCGCGATCCGTTGCTGGCCGCGCTCCTGGTCGGCAAGGCCACGGTCGCTGCGGAGCGCGGCGTCGCGCTGCGCATGGCCCCCGGGACTCTGCTCCCGGACCGGCTGGTGGACCCGCGCGGACTGGTCACCGTCGTCGGCAACCTCGTGGACAACGCGCTGGACGCGGCGGCCGGCACGGACGGTGCCCTGGTCGAGGTGGGACTGCGCACCGAGGGCCGTACCGTGGTGCTGCGGGTCCGCGACAGCGGCCCCGGCGTCCCTCCCGGACAACGCGAAACGATCTTCATGGAGGGCTGGTCGACCAAGGAGATCCCGGCGCACGGCAAGCGCGGCCTCGGCCTCGCCCTGGTGCGACGGCTGGCGGAACGGCAGGGTGGCGGTGCCACCGTCGACGAGGCCGTGGACGGCGGTGCCGAGTTCACCGTCGTACTGCCGGAGGCCCTGACCGACGCGGACGTGGCGGAACCGGGCCGGACCGGGCCCCCGCCCGTGAACGGCCCCGGAGCGGCGGGCCCGGAAACGGCCGCGCCGGGGACGACCGCACCGGCCACCGGAACCGTGGGAGAAGCCCAGTGATCGAGGTCCTGGTCGTGGACGACGACGTCCGCGTCGCGAAGGTGAACGCGGCCTATGTCTCCAGGGTGCCGGGCTTCCGGGTGGTCGATCAGGTCCACTCCGCCGCCGAGGCCCTCGCCGCGATCGAGAGCCGACGTGTGGACCTGGTCCTGCTGGACCACTACATGCCCGGCGACAACGGCCTGGCCATGGTGCGCGAACTGCGCAGGCGCGGTCACCACACCGACGTGATCATGGTGACGGCCGCGCGCGATGTCGCCACCGTGCAGGAGGCCATGCGGCACGGCGCGCTGCAGTACCTGGTGAAACCGTTCGCGTACGCGGGACTGCGCACCAAACTGGAGGGCTACGCGGCGCTGCGCCACACTCTCGAACGCGGCGGGGAGGCCGAACAGGGCGAGGTGGACCGGCTCTTCGGTGCGCTGTGGGCCGCCGGCGAGCCCGACCTGCCCAAGGGCCACTCGCCGACCACGGCAGAACTGGTCAGGCAGGCGCTCCGGAACGCCGACGGGCCGCTCTCCGCGCAGGAGATCGCGGAGAGCGCCGGAATGAGCCGTCAGACCGCCCAACGCTATCTGAAGCTGCTGGAGAAGACCGGCAGGGTGCGACTGACCCTGCGGTACGGCGAGACGGGCCGCCCCGAACACCGCTACACCTGGTCCTCCGGCAGTCGGACCTGATCGCCCGGCCCCGTCGCACGCCCCGGCGGCTCGCGGGTTCCTACACCGCCCCCGCTCCGGTCAGTGCCCGGACCTCGGTCTCCGCGTGCTTGGCCTCGTCGGGCGGCTCGGGGGACGTGACCGTTCCGATCCAGCCGGCCAGGAAGCCCAGCGGGATGGAGACCAGTCCGGGGTTCTCCAGCGGGAAGAGCTGGAAGTCCACCCCGGGAAACAGCGAGGCGGGGCTGCCGGAGACGACCGGTGAGAACAGGACGAGCAGCACGGCGGGGATCAGTCCGCCGTAGACGGACCAGACTGCTCCCCGCGTGGTGAAATTCCGCCAGAACAGGGAGTACAGAAGCACGGGGAGATTGGCCGAGGCGGCGACGGCGAAGGCGAGCCCCACCAGGAAGGCCACGTTCAGGTTCTGGGCGATCAGGCCGAGCCCGATGGCGGCGACCCCGATCCCGGCCGCCGCCACCCTGGCGACGGCGACCTCGCTGTACTGCTTGGCGTCCGGCCGCCTGAGTGAGGCGTAGAGGTCGTGGGCCACCGAGGCGGACGAGGCGAGGGTGATCCCCGCGACGACCGCGAGGATGGTCGCGAAGGCGACGGCGGCGACCACGGCGAACAGGATCGTGCCTCCGGTGGATCCCTCACCGCCGCCGAGCTCCATGGCCAGCAGCGGGATCGCCGTGTTGCCCGCGGCGTTGGACGCCCGCACCTCGGCCGAGCCGACCAGGGCGGCCGCCCCGAAGCCGAGTGCGATCGTCATCAGGTAGAAACCGCCGATGAGCCCGATCGACCAGACGACGGAACGGCGAGCCGCACGGGCGGTGGGCACGGTGTAGAACCGCGACAGGATGTGCGGCAGCCCCGCCGTGCCGAGCACCAGGGCCAGGCCCAGGCTGATGAAGTCGATGCGCGCGGTCCAGCTCCCGCCGTACCGGAGGCCGGGCAGGAGGAACCTGCCGCCGTGCCCGCTCCGTTCGGCGGCGGAGCTGAGCAGGGTGTTGAAGTTGCCGTGGAAATGAATCAGGACGAGCACCGTCAGCGCGACCGCCCCTGCCATCAGCAGCACGGCCTTGACGATCTGGATCCAGGTGGTGGCGCGCATCCCGCCGAACGACACGTAGACGACCATGAGCGCGCCGACACCGATGACGGTCCAGGAACGGGCCGCACCGCTCGTACCGCCGAGCAGCAGGGCGACCAGGCTGCCCGCACCCACCATCTGCGCCACGAGGTAGAGCACGGACACGGTGACGGAGGAGGTTCCCGCCGCGATCCGGACCGGACGCTCCGCCATCCGCGCGGCCACCACATCGGCGAGCGTGAACCGGCCGCAGTTGCGGACCAGTTCGGCAACCAACAGCAGGACGACGAGCCAGGCGACGAGGAAACCGACCGAATAGAGCATGCCGTCGTAGCCGAAGAGGGCGATGAGGCCGGAGATGCCGAGGAAGGAGGCGGCCGACATGTAGTCGCCCGCAATGGCGAACCCGTTCTCCATCGGGGAGAACAGCCTGCCGCCCGCGTAGAACTCCTCGGCCGAGCCATGGCGGTTGCGGCTCACCCAGGCGGTGATGGCGAGCGTCACCGCGATGAAGGTGCTGAACAGCACGAGCGCCAGCGTCTGGTGGTTCCCGTTCAACGTCCAACCCCCCGTGTCATCTCCTGGGTCTCCCAGCGCAATTCGAGCGCGGCCCGGTCCCGGCGCAGGCGCGCGTGCCGTGCGTACACCCCGGTGAGCAGGAAGGTCGTGAGGAACTGCCCGAGCCCCGCGATCATCGCGACGTTGAGCGCTCCGGCCACCGGCCGGGCCATCAGTCCGGGAGCGGTGATCGCGGCGACGACATAGGCCAGGTACCAGACGAGGAAGGCGAGAGTGGCGGGAATGACGAACCGTCGGTACCTGCGGCGTACTTCCTGGAAGGCCCCGCTGCGCTGCACCTCCAGGTAGATGTCGGCCGCGCTGTGGCCGCGTCGCGGCTCCGGGGGTGCGGGTCGTCCGGCGGGGACGAAGGCCCCCGTGCCGCCCGGCCCGTCCCGTCCGGAGATCGGCTCGTCGTGCCACGGGTCGTCGAGCCGCACTGCTGCGACCTCACGCCCTGCTTCCTTCTCCACGGAACAACTCCCCTTGTCCACGGACTACTTCGGCCGTGTACTCAAGAATGGGCAGATCAGGAAGACCCCGGGCGTGCCATTCGCCGGTCTTCACCTCTTCAGGTGAAGACCGAACCGGGCGGCTGTGCGAGGCCCCGAACGTACGCATAACGAACGGCCTGCGCCCGGTCGCGCACCCCGGCCTTGGCGAAGAGATTGTTGATGTGGCTTTTCACGGTGGCCTGCGAAATGTGCAGCTGCCGGGCAATCTCCGCGTTGGACAGCCCCTCCGCGATCAGGGCCAGCACCTCCACCTCACGTGGTGTCAGGCCGTCGGGCAACTGCTGCTCGGGCAGCGGGTCCGGTGGCAGAGGACTCGTGGTGACGCGTTCCAGCAGCCGACGCTGCACGCTCGGGGAGAGTCCCGCTTCGCCCGACAGCACGGCCTGGACGGCCCGCACGATCTCCTCGCCCCCGGCGTCCTTGGTGAGGTAGCCGCGGGCCCCTGCCCGCAGCGCGGGGAAGAGCGAGTCGTCGTCCGCGAACGTCGTGAGCACCACCACCTGGGTACCGGGGTGGTCCCTGCGGATCCGCCGTGTCGCCTCGACCCCGTCGCACCGGGGCATCCGCAGGTCCATCAGGACTACGTCGGGGGCCAGTTCGGCCACGAGCGCGACGGCTTCCTCGCCGTCCTTCGCCGATCCGATCACCTCGATGCCGGGCAACAGCCCCAGCAGCATCACGATTCCTTCGCGCACCACCGACTGGTCGTCGGCGACCACGACCCGCGCGTTCACGCGGGCACTCGCAGACTCACCACGAAACCCTCCTCGGCCGGGCCCGCCTCCAGCGTCCCGCCCATCAGCTCGGCCCGTTCCCTCATCCCCAACAGACCGTATCCGGATCCACTGCCCGCGAGTTCACCCTCGGGAACGCCCCCACCCGAGTCCCTGACCTCCAGGGCGACTCCGTCCGGCAGGTACTCCAGCCGGACGAGCACCCTGGCCCCCGGCGCGTGCTTGCGCACATTGGTCAGTGCCTCCTGCGCCACCCGCCGGACCGTCTGCGACGCCTCGGCCGTCAGCGCCCGTTGCTCCCCCGCCACACTGACCTCCGCGGGCTCGGAGGCCACCAGTTGTCTCAGGAAGTCCTCCACCGGAGACACCTCTCCCCGGAGCGCGGAGAGAGCCTGGCGAGTCTCCGCGAGCCCCTCGCGCGCCATGCACCGCGCCGCCACGACCCGCTCCAGCACTCTGTCCCGGAACTCCCCCGCGGGCTCCCGCTCGATCAGCAGCCGCGCCGCCTCCAGATGTACCAGTTGCGCCGAGAGGCTGTGGGCGAGCACATCGTGGATCTCCCGCGCGATCCTGGCCCGCTCGCCCAGGGCTGCCGTCTCGGCCTCCGCCGCTCGGGCCGCCCGCTCCTGCACGAGGAGTCTCTGGGCGTTGCCACGGGCCTCGGCATCCAGCCGGATCACGTAACCGGCCAGCGAGAGGCCCACGGTGGTCGTGGCCGTGGCGAACCAGCCGTCGGTGTTGACGACGGCGTACGCGCCGAGCGTGAGGGCCGTGACGGGAACACCTGCCATGAGCGGCAGCCGCTCCAGCGCGGTGACCGCGCAACCGCACCACAGGATTGTCGCCGGCAGATCGGCATCGGCCCGATGCGCCCCGAAGGCCGCCAGCAGCAACAGCGTCAGCAGTCCGAGCGAGGGCCAGAGCCGGTGCTCCAGGCTGGTCCGGAAGAACGCCCACGCGGTGACCGCGCAGCCCAGCACTCCCACCAGCCCGAGCGCGATCTCCCAGGGGCCGAACCGCCCGCCACTGAACGTCCCCAGCAGCATGACGGCGAGCAGCACCGCCCGGACCGACCAGGTGATCACCTTCCGGGGGCGGGTACGGCTCGCTTCCGAGAGCGCCTCCCGGGAAGGCCAGCTCGTCCAGGTCGTACGCATCACCCGCGGTCCTTCCACCTCGGCTGCGGCGTCGTCCCGACGACCGGTTCGGCGTACACCGGACTCGTCCGTCCCGGGCGCCACGTCAGCACGCCTCCGCGCACCGTCGCCGTCACCGCGAGGACCGGCGGAAGAGCGGCCGTGCCTCGGTCCACACCCGTCAGCGAGGCAGCCCTACGGAGGGCCGCCCATAGCCCCGCTCCCCCTGCCCGGACGAGGAGGACCCCCGGCAGGACCCACCGGCGCCGCTCGCCCGTGATCTGCTGCGCCTGGAACCGGCGGACCATCACGGCGACTGCGACCGCAACGGTCACCAGGCCATCGACGAGCCCCGACATGGCTGCCTCCGATTCGCGGGAAGGTTGAACGCCTTCGACGCTACGGAAACGGCCGGGCCGGGGGATCGGCTCAGGGGTTGATCATGGGTGGAGTCGCTGTCTCCATCCACGGGTGGAGACAGCGACTCTCAAACATCGTTGTGCGAGACGCTCAGACGTCGATGCGCGAGCGGTCCAGGGTGGCGGCGGAGCTGGTGATGAACTCCTTGCGCGGAGCCACCTCGTTGCCCATCAGCAGATCGAAGACCTGCTCGGCCGACTCCAGGTCGCCGATGTTGATCCGTCGCAGGGTGCGGTGACGCGGGTCCATCGTGGTCTCCGCCAGCTGGTCCGCGTCCATCTCGCCCAGGCCCTTGTAGCGCTGGATCGAGTCCTTGTACCGGATGTTCTTCCGCTGGAGCTCCAGCAGCCGCTGCCGCAGCTCGTTGTCGGAGTACGTGTAGATGTACTTGTCCTGGCCCTTCTTCGGCTGGACCAGCTCGATGCGATGGAGCGGGGGCACGGCGGCAAAGACCCGGCCCGCCTCGACCATGGGCCGCATGTACCGCTGGAAGAGCGTCAGCAGCAGGATGCGGATGTGCGCGCCGTCGACATCGGCGTCCACCAGCAGGACGATCTTCCCGTAGCGCGCGGCGTCGATGTCGAAGGTCCGGCCGGACCCGGCTCCTATGACCTGGATGATCGCGCCGCACTCGGCGTTCTTCAGCATGTCCGAGACAGATGCCTTCTGGACATTGAGGATCTTGCCCCGGATCGGCAGCAGCGCCTGGAACTCACTGTTCCGGGCGAGCTTCGCCGTGCCGAGCGCGGAGTCTCCCTCGACGATGAAGAGTTCGCTGCGGTCCACGTCGTCGCTGCGGCAGTCGGCGAGCTTCGCCGGCAGCGAGGAGGACTCGAGCGCCGTCTTGCGACGCTGCGCGTCCTTGTGCTGACGGGCCGCGATCCGGGTGCGCGCGGCGGCCACGGCCTTGTCCAGGACCGCCCTGGCCTGGGCCTTCGCATCGCGCTTCGTCGAGGTCAGGAAAGCCTTGAGTTCCTTCGCCACGACGTTGGCGACGATCCGGTTCGCCGCCGAGGTGCCGAGCACCTCCTTGGTCTGCCCCTCGAACTGCGGCTCCGCCAGGCGCACGGTGACGACCGCGGTCAGCCCCTCCAGCGCGTCGTCCTTGACGATGTCGTCCTCGGCGACGCGGAGCAGCTTGGCCGAGCGGAGCACCTCGTTGATCGTCTTGGTCACGGAGCGCTCGAATCCGGTCACATGCGTGCCGCCCTTGGGGGTGGCGATGATGTTGACGAAGGACTTGAGGGTGGTGTCGTAGCCGGTGCCCCAGCGCAGGGCGATGTCCACCGCGAGTTCCCGGGTGACCTCGGTCGCCGTCATGTGGCCGCGCTCGTCCAGCACCGGCACGGTCTCCTTGAACGTGCCCTGCCCGCTCAGGCGCAGGACGTCGCAGACCGCCTTGTCCTGGGCGAGGTACTCGCAGAATTCGCTGATGCCGCCGTCGAAGTGGAAGGTCTCCTCGGTCTTGCCCGCGCCGTCGAGACCGCGTTCGTCGCGGACGACGATCGTGAGGCCGGGGACGAGGAAGGCCGTCTGCCGCGCCCGCTGGTGGAGCGTCTCCAGGCTGAGCTTGGCGTCCTTGAGGAAGATCTGCCGGTCCGCCCAGTAACGCACCCTGGTGCCGGTGCGCGTCTTCGGCACCCGCTTGCCCTTGAGCAGACCGTTGGCCGGGTCGAACGGACTGTCCGGCCCCTGCTCGGTGAAGATTCCCGGAACTCCGCGGCGGAAGCTGATCGAGTGGGTCGCGCTGTTGCGGTCGACCTCGACGTCGAGCCGGGCGGAGAGCGCGTTGACGACGGAGGCGCCGACGCCGTGCAGACCGCCCGAAGCGGCGTACGAGCCGCCGCCGAACTTTCCGCCGGCGTGGAGCTTGGTCATCACGACCTCGACGCCCGACAGGCCGGTCTTGGGCTCGACGTCGACGGGGATACCTCGCCCGTTGTCCCGGACCTCCACGGAATTGTCGTCGTGGAGGATGACCTCGATGTGGTCGCAGAAGCCGCCCAGGGCCTCGTCGACGGAGTTGTCGATGATCTCCCAGAGGCAGTGCATGAGGCCGCGGCTGTCGGTGGACCCGATGTACATGCCGGGGCGCTTGCGAACCGCTTCGAGCCCCTCGAGTACGAGCAGATGCCGCGCGGTGTAGTTGGAACCGTCTCGGTCTGCTCCGGTCAGCAGCGCAGTGGACGGCACGGACGTATCGGCGGTCACGCGGTTCGCTCCTCGCTGAATTTCATTTGGGGCCCAGTGGGTATCGGGCTCGGCTTCGGTAGCCGCTGAGAGCGTACCGAGGCCTGGTAGAGCGGTTGTAACGCCACCCTCCGACAACCTTCACATCAATCCATCCTCGCACATACGTTCGGTCACCCGCAGGAGTGACGCGCACATCACGTTCCCTTCCAGGCATGAACCATTTAGGCTCCGGGCACGTCCTCATGAACGAACCGGCAAGCCAGCCGGGAGGATCCACCAAGACAAGCAACGCGAAACCGTAGCGCTACGCAATACGGCACATTCGCCGCCAACCGTCAACAGACAGCCACCTCGAGAAGAAGTTTCGAAGAAAAGCCACGAGCGGGAACGTTTTCGGCCTGGTTGGATGTTGACCCTGGTACGACAGCTCGTCGAGCTAGAGAAGAGGCGACGTGACTACTGTTCTGACCCCCGCGAGCCCGCTGACCGCAGCAGACCGCTGTGACCGTTGCGGCGCCCAGGCATATCTGCGCGTCGTCCTGATCAGCGGCGGTGAACTGCTCTTCTGTGCCCACCACGGTCGCAAGTTCGAGCCGGAACTCAAGAAGATCGCCGCGGAAATACAGGATGAGACGGAGCGGCTCACGGCTGTACAGGCCCAAGCCGCCGAAGAGGAACACTGACACCTCGCATTCCCGACGAGCTCGGGCCAGGTCCCGGACCTGCCGACGGGCGGCTCCCCGCGAGGGAGCCGCCCGTTCTCGTACTCACGTGGCGCGGCCGCTCAGCCGCCTTCCGGCATCCAGCCGATCGCGGCGGAGATCCGCGTGTACACCCCGGGGTTTCCTGCCTTCGCGCAGCCGTTCCCCCAGGACACCAGCCCGATGAGCCGCCCACGGGCCACCAGCGGCCCTCCGCTGTCCCCCTGGCATGCATCGTGCCCGCCCAGCAGTTCGCCCGCGCAGAGCATCGCTGAGGGATCGTACGTACCGTTCCTGCCACCCGGATACGCCTGCGCGCACATGCTGTCCGGCAGAACGCTCACTTTCGCGGAACGGAGCGACGACGCGTAGTCGTTGTTACCAGTCGTGTCACCCCACCCGTAGACCACGGCCCCGGTGCCCGGCGTGTACGCCGCGTCCCCCGATTCGGCCATCCGGATCGCACTCTCCTTTGGCAGCGCGTCGGCCAGTGTGAGTACCGCCAGGTCCCCCGCGTTCGTGACCGGGTCGAACGCGGGATTGGCCCATGCCGCCCGTACCGGTACCTCCTGCCCCCCGGTCCCGCGCAGGGCGTCGCGGCCCACAATGACCTTCAGGTCCCGCACCTGGCCGGCCTCGGCGCCGAGCGCCTCGCGACTCAAGCAGTGCGCGGCGGTCAGCACCTTCTTGGGTGCCACCACGACACCGCCGCAGAACTGCCCGGCACGCGCCTCTCCGAACCGTTCGCGGCTGGACAGCGCCACCACCCAGGGGCTGTCCTTAACGTGTGCGGGCTGACCACCGACGACTATGCCGTCCTCGGCCGCTCGGGCGGGGGACGCAAGAGGTATCGCGGCTGCGGCGGCAACCAGGGCGAACGCCCCGGTCAGGGCACGGAAGACGGTACGGGACATGCGCACTCCTGACTCTGTGGTGAACCGTTCCCACCCAGAGTCGTCCCGCTGCCCGTCCGACGCACCCATTGATAGGCCGAGGGCCCGGAACCCCATGGGGTTCCGGGCCCTCACGCACTTCTGCTCCTAGTCGAGGTAGTCGCGCAGCACCTGCGAACGCGACGGGTGACGCAGCTTCGACATGGTCTTCGACTCGATCTGACGGATGCGCTCACGCGTCACGCCGTAGACCTTGCCGATCTCGTCCAGCGTCTTCGGCTGGCCGTCGGTGAGACCGAAGCGCATCGAGACCACACCGGCCTCACGCTCGGAGAGCGTGTCGAGCACCGAGTGCAGCTGCTCCTGGAGGAGCGTGAAGCTGACCGCGTCGGCCGGCACGACCGCCTCGGAGTCCTCGATCAGGTCACCGAACTCGCTGTCCCCGTCCTCACCCAGCGGGGTGTGGAGAGAGATCGGCTCACGGCCGTACTTCTGGACCTCGATGACCTTCTCGGGGGTCATGTCGAGCTCCTTGGCCAGCTCCTCCGGCGTGGGCTCGCGGCCCAGGTCCTGGAGCATCTGGCGCTGCACACGGGCGAGCTTGTTGATGACCTCGACCATGTGCACCGGGATACGGATGGTGCGGGCCTGGTCGGCCATGGCGCGGGTGATCGCCTGACGGATCCACCAGGTGGCGTACGTGGAGAACTTGTAGCCCTTGGTGTAGTCGAACTTCTCGACCGCGCGGATCAGACCGAGGTTGCCTTCCTGGATGAGGTCCAGGAAGAGCATGCCGCGGCCGGTGTAACGCTTGGCCAGCGAGACCACGAGACGGAGGTTGGCCTCCAGCAGGTGGTTCTTGGCGCGGCGGCCGTCCTCGGCGATGATCTCCAGCTCACGCTTGAGCTTCGGGGCGAGCTTGTCGGAGTTCGCCAGCTTGTCCTCGGCGAACAGCCCGGCCTCGATGCGCTTGGCGAGCTCGACCTCCTGCTCGGCGTTGAGGAGGGGAACCTTGCCGATCTGCTTCAGGTAGTCCTTGACCGGGTCGGCGGTGGCACCGGCGACGGCGACCTGCTGCGCAGGCGCGTCGTCCTCGTCGTCGTCGGAGAGAACGAAGCCCTTGTTCTCGCCCTCGCCCTCCTCTTCCTCGCCGCCCTTGCCGACCTTTACTTCCTCGATCGCCTCGTCGCCGTCGAGAAGCTCGTCGTCCTGCTTCCCGGACTTCTTCGCTGCTGTCTTCTTGGCCGCCGTCTTCTTCGCAGCGGTCTTCTTGGCAGCCGTCTTCTTGGCTGCCGCCTTCTTCGCAGGGCCGGTCGCGGCAGCGTCACCGGCCGCCGGGTCCACGGTCTCTGCCGACGGAGCGGCGGTGGCCGCGACAGTCCTCGTCACGGTCGTCTTGGCCGCGACGGTCTTGGTGGCGGTGCGCTTGACCGGGCTCTTCGCTGCGACGCTCTTGCGGGCACGTTTGGACGGCTCCGCGGCACTGACCATCAGCGTCACACCCTCTTCCTCGAGGATCTGATTGAGGCTGCGCAGAACATTCTTCCACTGGGTTGGCGGAATCTGGTCAGCCTCGAAGGCCCGACGCACGTCATCGCCGGCGATCTGCCCATCAGCCTTTCCCCGCTCGATGAGCGCCATCACAGACTCGGACTCGGCGATCTCCGGCGGGAGCGTACGGGATGTGCTGGCCGACACGAACAACCTCTCGGAACGATGGAAACGGCTTCCGGCCCGGCCCCGGTGAGGGCTGGAGCCGACGACCGCCGGGCTGGGAAGTACCGGCGGCGCGGGGCTTGGCCTCAGAACTGCACAGCGCACTGAACGGCTGCTGTATTCCTTCCGTGGCGGTCACCTCTTAAGTCATCGCACTGCTTCGAGGAGTGTTACGCCCAATACGCGTGGCCCGAGTCACACCTCATTTGCGACGAACGAGGCCAAGAGTGCATTCCTCCCCACAATTGTGCCGCCGGACCGTGAAGGGCCCGGCGACACGTGGTTCGCACCCCGGCCGTACTGCGCTCAGTGCTCGCGGGGCGCGGGTACCACCCGCTCCACCTCGGGGTGAACGACGAGCAGTTGACGCATGGCCGTTTCGGCACCCGCCGCGTCGCCGGACGCGAGGGCCTCGACGATCCGGGCGTGGTGGCCGAGCGACGTGTCGCCGGGGCGGTCACAGCCCGTGACCGGGCCGCCCGAGACCTGCAGCGCCGCGGCGACGATGCCCGAGAGGTGCTCGAGCATCCGGTTGCCCGCCGCCTGGATGAGCAGGGAGTGGAACTCCGCATCCGCCCGGGAGCAGGTGATCGCGTCGCCCTGGCCGACCGCGTGCCTCATGATCTCGACCATGTCGCCGAGGCGCTGCTGGATGTCCTCACGGCCATGGCCTGCGGCGAGACGCGCGGCGAGCGGCTCGATCGTCCAGCGGAGCTCCCCCAGCTCGCGGCGCTGGTCCTCGCGCTGGGGACCGAAGGCGCGCCATTCGATGATGTCGGGGTCCAGCAGGTTCCAGTCACTGACGGGGCGGACCCTGGTACCCACGTTGGGCCGGGCGCTGACCAGTCCCTTGGCTTCGAGGACGCGCAGCGATTCACGCACGACGGTCCGGGAAACCTCGAAACGCTGACCGATCTCCTCCGGAACGAGGGGGCGGTCGGCGCCCAGATCGCCGGAAACGATCATCTGACCCAGCTGCTGAACGAGTTGGCCGTGGAGGCCGCGGCCCCGGCTGGCCGAGCCCCGTCGGCCCACCCGGCCGAGCTCGGCATCGGGACCGTCCCAGGTGCGAAGAGCGGCGCGCTCGCCGGCCGGCGCCTCCGCGTACGACGGGTAGCGATCGAGTTCACCCGGGCCGGCGAGGCCGGAATCGGCGGAGCGGGCGGCGGTCATCATGGTGTGCGCAAGGGTACTCACGCATCCTTTGTCGGCGCAGCTCACTCAGCTCTTGAGGTCTTTGGTGAAAAGCACACGAAAGGGTGATCGGCACCCACCCACCAATTGACGTCTAACCGGTATAAACCAGTCATTCTCACGGGAGTTGTGGGCTCTCACTCGGTCCGACACCGTTCCGCGACCGCCAACGGACCCTGCCGTGAAGGCCGGTGAGCAGATACACGCAGACCAGGACCGACAAGGACAACGACAACGCGGCCCCCACCGGATGGGCCACGAGCCGCACGGCCGCCGCCACCCATCGGTCCGTCTCGTGGGGCCAGCTCGGCCACATCAGTTCGCGGAGCCTGCCCGGCAGCCCGGCAACCTGACGGGAGCCCGGCCCCACCGCCAGCACCTTCCGGACAAGTGGAGCCACAAGCACCGGGACGGCGAGCACCGCGGCGACACCGGCCGTGGTCACCCGGAAGACTCCGGCGGCCAGGAGCCCCGCCCACGCACAGCCCACGATCAGCCCCGCCCAACCGACGCACAGCGAAGCCGAATTCGGCGGAATGCCGATCAGATCGGGGCCGTACACGACGCGCAGGGCTTCGGCGGAGGCCAGGACGACGGCCAGAGCAAGCACCACGGCAACGCCCGCGGACACCACCAGCTTGGCAAGGAGCAACCCCAGTCGGCGGGGAATCGCGCCTCGCCCCGCGGCGAGCGCGGGGTAGCGGAACTCGTCGCCGAACGACAGGGCGCCGAGCACCCCGGCGCCGACCGCCGCGGGTGGCAGGGGCAGCAGCGACGGCCAGGCCGCCAGCACCTTCGGCAGGGGCGTATGACCAGTACGGGCCAACAGCACGGAGAGCCCGACCGAGAGCACCATGACAGCGGCCATGATCAAGGGGGCTGTTCTGACCCCGAACATGCGGCGCAGCTCGTACCGCAGCGGATGGAGTGGACCGCGTGCCGGACGGCGCCGAACAGGCGGCGGCAGCTTTGGGACTGCTGCCCGCACGACCGGCCGGGAAAGGGCCGCCTTCCCTGCATCACCAGGCGCTGCGGAAGCTGCCGAGCCTGCGAGGATTGCGGCAGCCGCAGGACGTACGGGACCCGTGGTGTCCCCATGACCTGCCGGGCTCGGGCGACCTGCGAGGTCTGCGTGTCCCTCGAGGTTTGCGCGGCCGGCGGGGCGCTCCTGCCTCGTCGCCTCCGCGGGTTCCACCGACGCGGGGGGCTCTGTTGTTCTCGGCGGCCCCACCGGTGCGGTGGGACCGACCTCATCGGCGAGTTGGTGCACCGGGAGCCCGTGCCGGAATGCCGTGTCACCGATCTCCGCGCACGTGGAGCCGTACACCGAGAGACGACTGCCCGCTTCGGCGACCACTTCGACCGAGCGCCGGGCCGCCCTGGCCTCTCGGCTGACGACCGCGGCGAGGCGGGCCGCGTGCGGGGTCCGGACCGTGACCCGGGGACGCAGACGGGTCCGGGCGAAGTCACCGGCATCCTGGTCGGCGACGAGACGGCCGTTGTCGATGGTGACCACGCGGTCGGCGTTCCACGCGGCCTCCTTGGGATCGGCCGTGGTGTACAGGACGGTCCCGCCTCGTGTCGCATGGGCCCGCAACAACTCGTGCAGCCAGCCGCCCTCGCGCGACGAAAGGCCCTCTGCCGGATCGTCGAGGACGAGCGCGTACGGGTCGCCGAGCAGCGCCGAGGCAAGCGCGAGCCGACGGTCCATGCCGAGTGAGAGCGCACCGATGCGTCGGCTCCCGAGTCCGGCGAGTCCCACGACGTCGAGCAGTTCGTCGGCCCGCGTCGCCGGCACTCCCGCAGCGGCACAGAGCATCCGGAGCTGCCCCCGGGCGGTGCGGGCGGGGTGTCCCGGTACGTCTCCGAGGAGCACCCCCACCTCACGCACCGGGTGCGGGATCCGGTGCAGCGGTCTGCCCCGGAAGTAGGTGATGCCCCGCCCCTGGTCCAGTTCGAGCATGAGGCGGAGGGCTGCGGTCTTCCCGGAGCCGGGGGCACCCAGAAGTGCGGTGACACGGCCGGGCCGGGCTTCGAAGGTGAGGTCGTCCACAGCAGCCGGAAGGCCGCGGCGGGGGGCGCTGGTGAGTCCGATGGCCTGGAGCATCGCTATCTCTCGCGGAAGGGTGAGACCGCTCGGCGGCAGGATGGGTACCGCAGCAAGATAACGCGACAAATCGGACTTTTTATGCAGCCTCGATATCGCGGGCGTTCCGCGGGCTCAGACCTCCGGCCTCAGCATCGGGGGGTTGAGCACCGTGGCCGCCCCCGCCCGGAAGAGCTGGGCCGGACGCCCACCCTGACGGGTGGTCGTACCGCCGGAGGGCACCAGGAAGCCGGGGGTGCCGGTCACCTTGCGGTGGAAGTTCCGCGGGTCGAGGACCACGCCCCATACCGCTTCGTACACCCTCCGGAGCTCGCCGACCGTGAATGCCGGGGGGCAGAAGGCGGTGGCCAGGGAGGAGTACTCGATCTTGGATCGGGCCCGTTCGACGCCGTCGGCAAGGATCCGCGCATGGTCGAAGGCCAGCGGAGCCTGGCTCTCGCCCTCCTGGCCGAAACCCCCCTCCGGTCCGAGCAGATCCCCGACGGGTGCCCACCTCGCGCTATTCGCGTCACCACCCGCCCGTGGAGCCGGCAGATCGGGAGCCAGGGCTAGATGGGCGACACTGACGACCCTCATCCGCGGATCGCGACCGGGGTCACCGTAAGTAGCGAGTTGTTCGAGGTGGGCGCCGTTCCCCACTGCCGGAGCCGCCGGGTCCTGGGCACACAGACCGGTCTCCTCCACGAGCTCCCGCGCCGCCGCCGCTCCGAGATCTTCATCCGTCCTCACGAAGCCGCCGGGCAAGGCCCATCGCCCTTGGAAAGGCGGCTCACCACGACGTACGACCAGCGCGCAGAGTGCGTGACGGCGCACTGTGAGCACGACCAGGTCGACGGTGACGGCGAAGGGCGGAAAAGTCGACGGGTCGTAGGGCGGCATGCCGCGATCATAGTCGTCTGCCTGACGATAAACACTCCCTTCGAAGATCTCTTCTCGATCCCGCGCACATCGTGCCCACCCTTCTTCGTGCTCCGCGCCCGTCGTCGCGCCGGAGCCCGCCCGCGGCCCGCGCCCCGGCACCGGCTTCACCCCCGTGGGCCGCTCCTTGCCCGAGCCGGTGCCGTACGAGGCGCCGACGGTCCGCACCGTCCCGGCGTGCCTCAGCGACGGGGTCTGCGAGTCATCCGTCGTTCCTGGGGGTGCTCCGTCCCGGAGCGGCTCGCCCGGACCGGCGCCGGACCGCTGTTTCGGGGCGGGAGGAGCCGGACGGAGCCTTCTTCCGGCGCGCAGTGGCCGGACGTGTGGTGCGAGGCCGCGCGCCCGGGGTCGCACGGTGGCCCCGCCGTCCCGTCCGGGCGCTGCGCTCCCCGCGCAGGCACCGACGCAACGTCTCCGGGTCGAGGCCCTGGTTGCACGCTTCGTGGAGAAGCTGGGCGAAGGTGTACTCGGGATCCATCCGCAGGGCGAGTCCCAGCGCGACCCGCGCGGCCGGTTCGTCTCCCGTCGACCAGGAGACCCAGCCGGCCAGGGTCAGCGGCGCAGCGGCGTGTTCTTCGTACGGCGAAACACAACGGCGGGACAGCGCCCGCCAGAGCCGCAGCGCGGAATCGGCTTCCGGGCCTTCCATCCATTCCGCCGCCCTGTCGCGGGTCTCCCGGTCCTGCAGCCCGAGGATGACCGCGGCCGCCTCGTCATGGCTGATCAGCCGGTCGTCATCGAGGTCCGCGGTGGAGGGAGTCGACGGCGGCGCCTCCCCGAGGCGCTTCATGAGCCTCCGGGCGAGGTCCAGGGTCTCCCGTGCCACGGCCTTGCGTCCCGCTTCGTCGAGGAGCCTGGGCACCATTTCGACCCCTGCCGAGTCGAGCGCGCGTTGCTGATCCGCCTCGGCGGCGGTCCCCAGGGGCATGAGCCTGGACTCCATCTCCCGCAACGATCCACGCACTTGGATGCCCGCGTACGCGGCGGCGGCCGCCATCACCGAGGTGCCGGGCATCGCCAGCCGATTTCCCTCCGTGGGGCAACAGCGGCCGTCCGGACAGCAGTAGGACCAGTACCGGCCGTCGGAGATGCAGAGCGCTTCGAGCACCGGCACGTCGAGCGCGCCGCAGGCCGTACGCAGATTCTGGGCCAGGGGCCGCAGCCGCTCCATGATCCTGCTGCCCGGCTCGCCCTCGGCAGGGTCCTGACAGAGGAAGATCACGATCGCGTCGGGGCGGCTCCCGCGTCGCTCGCTCCCCTTGATCAGGCACTCGGCGAGCTGTTCCGCGACGGACGGCCATTCCTCGGGCGACTGCGGGATGCCGAGCCTGAGCCGCCCGCCGAAGCGGCCCCTGCCGCCGTGCAGGGCGACCATGACCACGCTGTCGTTCGGGTGGAAACCCATGAGGTAGGGGAGGGCGTCTGCGAGTTCGGCGGGGCCTCGCAGGGTGATCTGCTGCTCGTCGGCCGGACCGTTGGATTCGTGGTGCTGGTTCATGGCATGACCGTCCCGCGAGCGGCAGAATTCCGCGACCCCTGTGGATAACTTTTTCCACAGGCGGGGGCGACCGTTCGCGGTTTGTCGTAGCCATCGGGTTGCATGGGGGCATGACCCATGCAACCCGTGCAGACCTCAGGGCCTCGGCCGATTCCGTACTCGCCCGACTCGTCGGTGATCCTTCAGGCACTGCACGGCTGCGGGAGGACCAGTGGCTGGCCATCGAGGCGCTCGTCGCCGACAGGCGCCGGGCCCTGGTCGTCCAGCGAACCGGGTGGGGCAAGTCCGCCGTGTACTTCGTCGCGACATCGCTGATCCGCGCGCAGGGCGGCGGGCCGACCGTGATCGTCTCGCCGCTGCTCGCGTTGATGCGCAACCAGGTCGCGGCAGCGGCCCGAGCCGGAATCAGCGCCCGCACGATCAATTCCTCCAACACCGAGGAGTGGGAGACCGTGCAGGCCGAGGTGGCGGCCGGCGAGGTGGACGTGTTGCTGGTCAGCCCCGAGCGGCTCAACAATCCCGATTTCCGGGACCAGGTGCTGCCCCGGCTCGCCGCCGCCACCGGGTTGCTCGTGGTCGACGAGGCGCACTGCATTTCCGACTGGGGTCACGATTTCCGGCCCGACTACCGGCGTCTGCGGACCATGCTGGCCGACCTGCCCGCCGGTGTGCCCGTCCTGGCGACCACCGCGACGGCGAACGCCCGGGTGACCGCGGACGTGGCGGAGCAGTTGGGCACCGGCGCGGGCACCGACGCGCTCGTGCTCCGTGGTTCCCTGGACCGGGAGAGCCTCAGTCTCGGTGTCCTGCAACTGCCGAACGCCGCGCACCGGTTGGCCTGGCTGGGCGATCACCTGAAGGAACTCCCCGGCTCGGGGATCATCTACACCCTGACGGTCGCCGCCGCCGAGGAGGTCACCGCGTATCTGCGTCAGTGCGGGCACACGGTGGCGTCCTACACCGGTCGCACCGAGAACGCCGACCGCCAGCAGGCGGAGGACGACCTCCTGGCCAACCGGGTCAAGGCCCTCGTGGCGACGTCCGCGCTGGGCATGGGGTTCGACAAGCCCGACCTCGGATTCGTCGTCCACCTCGGCTCGCCCTCCTCCCCCATCGCCTATTACCAGCAGGTGGGGCGTGCGGGGCGTGGTGTCGAGCACGCAGAGGTACTGCTCCTGCCGGGCAAGGAGGACGAAGCGATCTGGGAGTACTTCGCGTCGGTCGCCTTTCCTCCGGAGGAGCAGGTGCGGCGGACGATCGACGCCCTCGCCCACGCCGGCCGTCCGCTCTCGCTCCCCGCCCTGGAGCCGTTGGTCGACCTTCGGCGCACCCGGCTGGAGACCATGCTCAAGGTGCTCGACGTCGACGGAGCCGTCAAACGCGTCAAGGGCGGCTGGATCGCCACCGGTGAGCCCTGGGTGTACGACTCCGAACGCTACGCGTGGGTGGCCCGCCAACGGTCCGCCGAGCAGCAGGCGATGCGCGAGTACGCGACGACGACGGGCTGCCGGATGGAGTTCCTGCGCCGTCGGCTGGACGACGAGGAGGCGGCTGCCTGCGGACGCTGCGACAACTGCGCGGGAGCCCGCTTCGACGACCGGGTGTCCGGCGTGGCCCTCGACGGCGCGCGGGGCGAACTGAGCAGGCCCGGCGTGGAGATGGAGCCCCGCAAGATGTGGCCGACCGGCCTTGCGGCCGTGGGTGTCGACCTCAAGGGACGCATTCCCGCAGGAGAGGTGTCGTTCACCGGCCGCGCTCTGGGGCGGCTCTCCGACATCGGCTGGGGCAACCGGCTGCGCCCGATGCTGGCGCCCCAGGCCCCGGACGCCCCCGTGCCGGACGATGTGGCGAACGCCGTGGTGAGTGTGCTGGCCGACTGGGCCAAGGGGCCCGGGGGCTGGGCCTCGGGGGCCGCGGACGCCGCCCCCAGACCGGTCGGGGTGGTCACTGTCGCCTCGCAGAGCAAGCCACGGCTCATCCAGTCCCTGGGCGGCCGTATCGCCGAGATCGGCCGGATGCCACTGCTCGGCAGCGTCACCTATGCGCCGGGCGCAACGGACCTGCGGATCTCCCGGACCAACAGCGCACAACGGGTCCGGGCCCTGCACGAGGCGCTGGTCGTGGAGCCCGGTCTGGCCGAAACGCTGGCCTCGGCAGGCGGGCCCGTGCTGCTTGTGGACGATCTCGCGGACACCGGCTGGACCCTGGCGGTGGCGGCACGGCTGCTGCGGCGGTCCGGGGCCGAGGGTGTGTTTCCGCTGGTCCTCGCCGTTCAGGCGTGACGGGGGACGTCGTTCGAGCCCGGCGTGGGCAGGGATATCAGAGTCATTCCGGCTGATTACCGTCACCTGCGCCAATTGCTCGTTGCCGCCCGCCGGTACGCCAGGAAGAATTGGTCTCGCTCCCCGCGCAGTCCCTTTCGCGGCCCGGAAGGGTTGTGCTGCGGTGCGCCCTCACTCGACCCTGCCCGCACCATGGGCACGTATGTGAAGGGAGGACCGTGACCTTCGGATTCGCTCCGTCCGCAGCCACTTCGATGTCGGCATCCGCCGACTCCGCCAACCGCCTTGCCAGGATGCTCGAGCCAGCCGAGTGGGCCGAAGCGGGAATACCGTTGCTGCGCAGCCCCCGCGAGGTCGTCAGCGGCTTGCACGCCCGGCACAGTCCGACCCCGACGACCGCCGTCGTGGCCGTGCTCGACCATGAGGAACGCCTCACGGCCAGCGCTTCGTTCACCCGCCGCCCCACAGCCGCGGACGGCTGGGAGTTCCGCAACGCGCTGCTGGCGCATCTGCGCCGGGTGATCCCGCACGACCTCCGCCGCCGCACCCCCGTCCGTACCGCGGTACTGCTCTACTGCCGTGAGGGCGACGAGCGTTGGACGGAGGAGGACGGAGCCTGGATGTGGGGCCTGCGTGACGCCTGCACCCTGCACGGGCTGCGCTGCGGCGCGTACATCACACTGACCCGCGGCGGTTGGCAGGTGCTGGGCGAGGGCCGGGGCGGGCGCCGTCCCAACTCCACGTCCCAGCCGCCCGCTCTCGCCGACGCGTCGCTCGGTCCCGACCCTTCCCCGCTGCGCACCGGTGGCGGCGCGGTACAGGCCCTGCGGCGCACCGCCGCCCGCTGACCGAGGGGCGGGCCCGACCACCCTGCCGGGCAGTCGGGCCACCATGGTTCCGGGTGTCCTACGGATCAGACACCGGCGCCGAGAACCGCGTTGATCCGCTGCGGGTCCCCGCAGACGATCAGCAGTGCTCCGGCACGTTCCCGTGCGTCGTTCAGCGCACGCGCGACCTCGCCGTCCCCGTTGACGGCGACGATCACCACGGGGCGGGCCTTCACCCGGTCCGCGGCCGCGACGCCGACGAAGAAGACGTCGTCGCCCGCCTCGTGCTGCGCCCAGTAGGCGGCTTCGCCGAAGGAGAGTTCGTGCGCGGCCCACGGGTGCTGCTCCCCGGTGGTGAGCACCAGGATGTCGCCCGGCGCACGGCCGGATTCGAGCAGCAGGTCCACCGCTTCGTCGGCGGCGTCGAGAGCACCGGCCGCCGGGGCGGGGATCAGTTGGATCTGCGGCGCGGAACGATTCTCCTGCCGACCCGCCTGAGGCCGAGCGGGAGTGGGGTGCGGGCGCTGCGCCGGGGGCGCGGGCCTCGCGGGGCCGGGCCCGGGACGACCGGGGCGCGGCGTGGCCGCTGAACGCGGGCCGGGTACGGGACGAGGGGTCGACGCGGTGCGGCCGGAGGCCGGAGTGGCGCGGGGACCCTGGGCGCTCTCGTGAATCTGAGGCTCCTCGGGGATGAGAGGCATGGGTGGTTGTCTATCAAACGCCGACGCGCGGGGCGTCGGCGGGTGGGTGCAGATGCGCGATCAGAAGTCGAAGCCGAGCTGGCCCCCGCTTTCCAGTGCAGCCGCCTCGGCGGAGAAACGGGCTTTCTTGAGGTGCTGCCACCTGGGCAACGCGTCGAGGTAGGACCACGAGAGGCGGTGGTGGGGCGTGGGCCCCCACTCCTCCAGCGCGGCCCTGTGTGCGGGCGACGGGTAACCGGCGTTGGTGCCGAAGGCGAAGTCGGCGTACTCGCCGGATTCCGCGCCCAGTTCGGCCATCATCGTGTCCCGGCGGACCTTCGCGATCACCGAAGCAGCCGCGACCGCGATGCAGGACTGATCGCCCTTGATCACGGTGCGGACCTGCCAGGGCGCTCCCAGGTAGTCGTGCTTGCCGTCGAGGATCACCGCGTCCGGCCGGACCGGCAGTACGTCGAGGGCACGTACAGCGGCCAGGCGCAGTGCGGCGGTCATCCCGAGCTCGTCGATCTCCTGGGGAGAAGCGTCGCCGAGACCGAAAGCGGTGACCCAGTGCTCCAGCAACGGTGCCAGCTCCGCGCGGCGCTTGGGGCTGATCAGCTTGGAGTCGGTGAGCCCGGCGGGAGGTCTGCGAAGGCCGGTGACGGCCGCGCACACGGTGACCGGTCCCGCCCACGCTCCGCGTCCGACCTCATCGACACCGGCGACGATCTTGGCACCGGTGGTGGCGCGCAGTGAGCGCTCGACGGTGTGCGTGGGTGGTTCGTACGGCATGGCGCCTGTCAGCGTACGCCGATGGCGACGCCGACAACACCCCGGGGCGCCCGTCGGTCGCCGGAACCGCACGAGGGCCCGCGGAACGGGTGGCGGTACGTCCGTGAGAGCACGGCACGTGTGTCGGGTCGTGACCGTGCGGTGCGGCGCCGCCACCTCGGGATCCTCGGCCGGCACGGCCCGAACGCGTGGGCCGTGCCGGTCAGTACGGGTCGTAGGGGTCGTACTGGTCGACGCCGGGTTCGCCGTCTTCGCCGCCCGTGCGCGAGGCCGTGCAGGACTGCACCGGGTTGTCCGAGACCGGCTTCTTCCTCAGGATGTCCCGGGCCCGTGCCTCGCCCCAGTCGGTGGCGTACCAGGCCGCGTCGTCGGAACGCAGCGACCGATCGATGTCCATGAGTGCACAGGAGCGCAGTGGTTCGGGCAGCGCGTCCAGGGCCGGTACGGCATCGGCCGACAGGCCTCGGAGGTAGGCGATGTCGATGGAGCGGTCGTCGCGGTAGCGCTGGACGTTCTGCTCCGCGATCAGCCCGTCCGGCGAGATCAGTCCGAACGTGAGGACGGCGACGGCGGCGCTGACCGCGACGGCGCGCGGCAGCATGCGGGCGCCGAACACCCCGGCGGCCAGGATCAGGACGATCACCACACCGAGCCAGAGTTCAATCGCGGCCACGGATATCCGCAGCCGTGTCAGCCCGTACGCCTCGACATACAGGTCCATCCGCCTCAGTGCGGAGGCCACGACGGTGAGGGTGAGCAGGCACAGCACGCCGAGCACGCTCCGGACGAGCGTGCGGTCGCCTTCCCGCCCGCGCGGGGCCCAGCGCAGGGCGAGCGCGATGACCAGCAGTGTGAGCAGTGTCGCCCAGAGAAGCTGCCAGAAGCCCTGGCGGGCGTATTGGGCATAGCTGAGATTCGTCTCGGCCATCACCTTGTCGTATCCGCCGAGCAGCACGGTGAGCTGAATGGCGATGAAGACGGCGAACAGCAGGTTCAGCACGACGAGGGGCAGGGCCCATTCCAGCCGCCCGCGCGCCTTGCCCCGACGGACGGTGATGCCGTCCCAGCGCACCGGGGCGGCCGCGGTGTACGCGGCGGCGAGCGCACCGATCAGGCCGGTGACGAAGAGGAGTACCCGCCAGGGGCTGCCACCCACCGACACATCGGGCATCAGTCCGCCGAGCACATCGGCGAAGGCGGCGTCGGCACTGGCGAACAGCGCCCCGAACACGACGAGCAGAACGACCGCGACCCCGGCGCTGCGAAGGACGACGCCCAGTCGACCCCGGGAATCCTCGAGTCTGGCGCGCACACCCCGTCCGCCCCAGGCCAACCCGTCGGCTATGGAACTGAGCAGGCCCAATGAGCCGAGGAACACCCCGAGCCAGCTGCGGCTTCCGTGCAGGGCGAGCGAGCCGAGTGCGATGGCCGAGACGACAGCGAGGAACACGGGCCATCCGGCATCCCTGAGGGCGGGCACCACGAGGAGTGCCAGTCCGCCGACCGCCCAGCAGGCGGTCCACGGGCGGAGGCGGCGGCCGGCCGCCCGCGCGGCGAAGAAGGCCCCGAGCGAGGCGGGAACGGCGACGATCAGCAGATTCGTTCCGAGGCCGTCCCCCAGCAGCAGGGCGCTCAGCAGCGCCGTGACAACGACGGAGCAGAGTGTCGCGCCGTGGACGGCGGCGGGCTCGGCCGGGCGCAGCCGCGCCAGTACGGATTCCTGGGGTCTGTGCGGCTGCCAGTGGCTGGGTGGTGGCTGCCGTCTGCCCGGTTGGGCGTACGCCGGTGTCTTCGGCGGCTCGGGAGCTTCGCCGCGGGGCTCCGACTGCGGAGTCTTCACCGGCGCGGCCTGTTCGGACGTTCCGCCCCGTTCCGATGATTCGGACAGCTCGGGGGTGTCTTCCGGCCTGGCGGTTCCTGGCGTGTGATCGAACATGGGACCCCTCCCCTGCCGAGGTCCGCACGCACCGCCCGCAGGGCGGCTGCTGGGGCACCCCGGCGTCTCGATTCGGCGCACGCGCGACAAATGATCATCGACGGCGGCGTGGCCGAAAGAGTAGCCCCTCCTCGTGACGCTTCCGGCAGGAGGCGAAGGGCTGTGGCAGTACCGTGACAGACGGACGGCGCCGGGGCGGCGCCTCACGCGTCGGTGGTTCAGGTGGCGTCGCCGCGTCGGCTCGGGAGCCAGTCCGGCAGTTCCTCCGTCTGTGCCGACCAGTCGGCGGGCGGTGCGCCGGCCTTGCCCGCTGCGACGATCCCGCCGACGATCGCGCAGGTGGTGTCGACGTCTCCGCCCGCCTGGGCCGTCACCCAGAACGCCTGCTCGAAGTCGCCGAGGCTCCGTGCCGCCGACCAGAGGGCGAACGGGACGGTGTCGTGTGCGCTGGTGCGTCGGCCGTTGCCGAGGACCGCCGCGACGGTGCCGACGTCGTCGTAGTCGAGCATGTCGCGGGCTCTGCGCAGTCCGGCGCCCACCGCGCTGCGCGGCACGAGGGCGATCACACCGTCGAGCAGGTCCGCCGGGGTGGGCGGGCCGGTGGTTGCCGCCGCCAGGGAGGCCGCCGCCGCGACCGCCATCGCACCCACGACCGCCTCGCGGTGCTGGTGCGTGGTGTAGGAGGAGATCTCGGCCTGGTGGGTGGCCTGCTCCGGGTCGTCCGCGTACCAGGCGCCGAGCGGTGCGATACGCATCGCCGAGCCGTTGCCCCAGGATCCCTGGCCCTGGAACAGCACGGATGCCAGCTCCCGCCAGTCGCCGCCTTCGCGGACCAGCCTGAGCATGCGGTTCACGGCGGGGCCGTATCCCCGGTCGAAATCGTGGTGCTCGGCGAAGGAACGGGCCAGCGCGTCCTGGTCGATCCGTTGGTGCTCCCCCAGCACGGCCAGCACCGAAGCGGCCATCTCGGTGTCGTCCGTCCATTGCCAGGGGCCCGGCGGGATTTCGCGTTGCTTCAGCAACGGATAGTTGACGGGGACAAAGAACTGGGAGCCCAGTGCGTCTCCCACGGCCAGTCCGTGCAGGCTGGCGAGGGCTCGTGCGAAACGTTGGTCGGAAGCAGAGTCGGCGGTTGTCATCGCCCATCCACTCTATCCGGTGATGCCGTAGGGCTCAGGGGTTCTCCAGCGATCGAAAGGCCGGTCGAGGGTGTAGCGCCCGTCCTCGCCGAGTATCAGTGTCCGGGTCTCCCCGTTGCCCGGGTTGGACAGCGACTCGAACTCGGCCACCGACCAGTGGAACCAACGCATGCAGAACAGACGCATGGTCAGTCCGTGCGTGACGAGCAGGACGTTCTCCGGATGGTCGGGGGCTTCGAAGCTCCGGTACAGGCTCTCCAGAAAAGCACCGACCCGGTCGTACACATCGGCTCCGGACTCCCCCTGTGCGAAGCGGTAGAAAAAGTGACCGTACGCGTCGCGGTACGCCTTCTGCAGACGCACGTCGTCCCGGTCCTGCCAGTTGCCCCAGTCCTGCTCCCGCAGCCGCGGTTCCTCCCGCACCCTTACCCGTTCGAGATCGAGGCCGAAGGCCCGGAAGGTTTCATGGGTGCGGCGGTAGGGCGAGATGTACACGCTGACGCGCTCGCCCTCGAACATCTCGCGCAGCCGCAGACCGGTCTCCCTGGCCTGCCGCAGCCCTGTCGCGGTGAGCCTCAGCGCGTGGTCCGGAACGCGTTCGTACACCGTGTCGTCTGCGTTGCCCTCGGACTCCCCGTGCCGAACGAGGACGATGCGTTGCGGTCGTGCCATGTACCGACCCTAGATCGAGCACAGCTCATTCGAGCAGTTGTCCGGACTCCATCCGACGGATGTTGCCGGTGAAGCGACGGCGCAGCAACCGGTCGTGGGAGACGACGACCAGCGCGCCCCGCCAGTGGGCCAGTGCCTCTTCCAGCTCCTGCACGAGGCCGAGCGCCAGGTGGTTCGCGGGCTCGTCGAACAGCAGCAGGTCAGCGGGCCGGGCCAGCAGGCGGGCGAGGGCGAGCCGTCTGCGCTGCCCGGCGGAGAGCGATCCGACCGGTATCCGGAGGTCCCGGGGGCGGAACAGTCCGTACGAGAGCAGCAGTTCCGCCTGCTCGTCCTCGGTGAGGGGCAGTCCTCGGCCGAATGTCGCGAGTACGCGCTCCGCCGGGCGGTTCACCGGCACCTCCTGTGCGAGGTAGCCGATCCGGCCCCGCCGGACCACACGCCCCGCGTCCGGTTCGAGTACACCCGCCATGACACGGAGCAGGGTGGATTTCCCCACGCCGTTGCCGCCGTGGATCAGGACCCTGTCGGTCGCCGCCACGGAGAGCCGGTCGATCGCGAGCCGGTCGCCGACGCGTACCTCCGTCAGCGAGACGAGCTCGCCCTCGGTCGTACCGGCGGCGGGCAGGGCGGTGAAGCGCAGCGGTTCGGGCGGTCTGGGGACCGGCTGCGCCCTCAGCCGCTCCAGGCGCTTCTCGGCGTTGCGGATCCGGCCGGACACCGAGGCCTGGACCCGGCCCCCGGCCCGGTCGTAGGCCATCTTGTTGTTGTCCTTGATGGCGCGGCCGGCCGCGACGCCATGGGCGGTGGTCGCCGTGTACTCCTCCAGCCGCGCGGTTTCCTCGCACCACTGTGCGTAGGACTGTTCCCAGCGTTGCCGTGCGGCGTCCTGTTCGGCCCGGAATCCCGGGTAGCCGCCCCCGTAGCGCACGACCGTGCGCCGGTCGGCGTCGACCTCCAGCACCGCCGTGGCCACCCGTTCCAGGAAGACCCGGTCGTGGGAGACCGCGAGCACCGTGCCGGTGTGTGCCAGCAGGGCGCTCTCCAGCCAGTCGAGAGCCGTCCCGTCCAAGTGGTTGGTGGGTTCGTCGAGCAGCATCACCTCGGGGCTCGCCGCGATCAGGCAGGCGAGGCCGAGCCGTGCCTGCTCGCCACCGGAAAGGCTGCCGAGCCTTCTGTCCGTTCCTATGTGGGCGAGACCGAGACCGTGCATCGCCTTGTCGACGCGCGCGTCCGCCTCGTATCCGCCGCACGACTCGAACTCGGTGAGCAGGTCCCCGTAGGCGACGAGCGCTGCCTGGTCGGCCGTACCGAGATCCGCCTCGGCCTCACGCAACCGCCGTTCCATCGTGCGCAGTTCGGCGAGGGCGTCGTCGATCACGTCCTGGACCGCGCTGTCGGGCGGCAGTCGCGGCGTCTGGGCCAGCAGGCCCGTGCCACCGTCGGCAGCGGTGAACGCGCTTCCGGAATCGGGTCGTTCGAGACCCGCGAGCAGACGGAGCAGGGTCGTCTTCCCCGCGCCGTTCTCCCCAACGATGCCGATCCGTTCGCCGGGGCGCACGGTCAGCGAGACATCGTCGAGCAACAGCCTTTCACCTCGGGACATGGACACATCGCGCAATGAGATCTGCGTGGGCAAGAGCGCCTCCGGACTCGGCCGTCGAGGAAACAAGTCGATCTGGGGACAAGGAGCGACAGCAGTCGTCGACCGGGGACGACCGGGGCTGCTGACGAGCGGGCCCGGCAAGCACAAGCAAACGCTACCGTTGTCGCATTAGGGCAAGTGTGGCACACTGAAATCCACTAACGCAACTGGAGTAGCAATTGATTGAGCAAGGAAATGACCCGTCGGTCGAAACATCGGCGACTCCGCTCGCCCCCGGCACCCGCCGTCCGGGCGGTCGCACCGCCCGGACCCGGGCGGCGGTCCGGGATGCCGTCCTCACCGGACTGGTGGAACACGGATACCCGGGCCTGACCGTCGAATACGTCGCGGAGCACGCCGGCATCCACAAGACGACCCTCTACCGGCGCTGGGGAAACGTCGAAGGGCTGGTCGCCGACGCCCTCGACCTGGCCGGAGAGGACAGTTGGGCGCCGCCCGACACCGGAAGCCTGGAAGGAGACCTGCGCGCGCTGGCGCACACGACGGCCGAATCCTTCACCGCCCCCGCCACGGCGGCCGCGCCGACCGCCTTCATCGCCGCGGCGTTCCAGTCCCGGCGCGCCGCGGAGGCGCTGAACGCCTTCTACGCGGAGCGGTTCGCACGTTGCGAGGCCATCGTCGTACGCGCTGTGTCCCGGCACGAGCTGGACCGGGACACGGACGCGGGGGCGCTCGTCAGAGCCGTCGTGTCACCGCTGTTCCTCAGACTGTTCATCACTCGCGAGCCCGTCGACGGGGAGTTGGCCGACCGGTGTGCCGCCGCGGCACTGGCGGCCGCCCGAGCCGGAATCTTCGACACCGGAACGGCCCCGAAAAACGCCAACACCCCGGCTGGGCCTGCCTGATCGGCTGCTCGTGCCGTGCGCAGGCAACCGTCCCGGCCGGGCCCTCCACACCGACCGATCACACCGTCCAGGAGGGTTCGAGTTGCACGACGTCTCCCGCCAGCGCCGCGACATCGTCCTCGGTCTGCGCCCGTTGCGACAGCCGCTCGATGCTCCCCGCCCGGTACTTGCCCCGCTCGGCGCTCGACTGCCACATGGACAGCACGAGGAACTCGTGCCCCGGTGCCTCGCCGAAGACCCCCCGCAGCATGCCGGGCGATCCGGCCATCGCCGGATTCCATACCCGTTCCTGCATCAAAGCGAAGTGCTCCACCCGGTCTTCGCGCACCTTGCTGTGCGCCACCCTGATGACGTCCGCGTCGGTGAAACGCGGCTCAAAACCGGTCTTCACATCGAAGCGGTACTCGAACAGCTTGACCTGGATACTGCTGTACGTACCCGACTGCGCGGCTGCCAGGTTGTCGTGCGCACGCGCCATGAACGAGTCGTAGAAGACACGGTTCTCCCAGAAGGCGAAGACGTGCGCCACGTCCGGGCGCTCCCGGCTCCACCCGCCGCCCTGCCCCCTGAATCCGGGCTCGCCCAGCAGCTCCGCCCACTTCCGCTGCCCCCGTTCAAAGCCTCGACGGTCCATCACGGTGCAACGAATCCACTTGACCAGCACCGCGCCATCGTACGGCGCCGGGCGTGGCACGAGTCACCCTCCTGCGAAGCGGCAGTGGCCCGATTCCGCCATCGAAGGCCAAGCCGGTTGGATCCGCGGCCCGTTACGGACATGATCGGGTGGAACGAACGAACCGACGGCCCGGCGGCAAGCCAGGGAGGCAGGTCCGATGAGCACGCCCAACAAGGACATCGAGAAGGTCGAAGTCAGGCTCAAATGGGATCCCAGTCCTTCGGGCACCCCTGCCCATGACCTCGACATCATCGCGGCGACGTACCTCGCGGACGCGCCGTACGGCAGCCCCGCGTATCTGGTGCACTTCGACAGTCGTTCACCGGACGGCACCATCAACCTCAACCGCGACAGCAGGACCGGTCAGGGCTTCGGTTTCGACGAGGTGATGACGCTGGAGCTGAACCGGTTGTCGCCCACGTACACCCGGGTCGTCGTCGGGGTCGCCATCCAGCAGCGCGACGGCCGCAAGGCGTTCGCCGACATACCGAACACCGGTGTCCAGGTCCGGGAGGGCTACACGAACCTGGCGGAGGACGACTTCTCCTCGGTCGGTGCCGCCACCGCGGCGACCATTGCCGAATTCGTCCGCGGCGCCTCCGGTGCCTGGGAGTTCCGCAGCATGGTCCGCGGCTTCGACGGGGACCCCGACTCGTTCGCCGGTGCGATGGGAAGCCGTACGCCCGGAGCCTGACGCGTCACGGCACACGGAAGAGGGCGGCGAGCGGGACGACGACCGGCGTGCCGAAGGGGACCGGCCACCGAACGGCCCCCTTCGCACTGCGAGCCGCCGTGCAGCCGCTTCCCCGTCCGGATCGTCCCGCGATCAGCCGCGTTCGAAGCAGTGCGTGCGGCCGATGACGGAGAAGCCGCGGCGCTCGTACCAGTGACGCGGCCAGTCCTCCGCGTCGGCCGACAGGAAGCGGGTGCCGCAACCCTCGGCGGCGGCCGAGCGCAGGGCGGTGGTCAGGACGGCGTCGGCGTAACCACGCCCGAGGTGGGCCTTCGAGGTGACCAGGTCCTCGATCTGGGCCGTGCCGGTCGCCGGGTCCAGATAGAGGTCGGCCCACGAGGCGACCTCGCCCTCCTCCGTCCGGGCGCCGATGAAACGCACCACGTCGGCTCCGCGCCGACGGGCCTCGCGTCGGTCGACGAGCTGGCGTATGCCCTCGTCGTCCACTGCCGGGAGGAATTCCCGCCACTGCCGGGCGAGCGGAGCGCGTATCTCGTCGAGGCCCACCTCCTCCGCGGGCCCGCCGGCCGGCACCGGCCCCGCGTGCAGCATGAGCAGACAGGTGGAGTGGGTGTATCCGGCCCTGATCAGCGGCTCCGCGCACGCCGTCGCGACGCCGTCGTCGAGGACGGAGATCATGCGGTGGGGCAGATGCCCCAGCGCCTCCTCCGCGATGGCGGGCAGCGCCTCGGGGTCCACGGCCCTGTCGATGAAGACCTGGTTGTTTGCGCGGGAACGGGCGAATGCGCCGTCAAGTGCAGCGAATCCGCCTTGGAGTTCGTCGACACGTGCGGCCTGACGGCGGGCGAAGTCGGTCAGGAAAGCTATGGCCCGCTGGAGTTCGGGGTTCGGCATGGGGGGACCCTACGCAACCGTGGGCCACAAGCACCTTCGAATTGTTCTGCGGGGAGAACGCGTCCCAGGCCGCCTCGGACGTCCCAGGCGTCCCAGGCCGCTTCGCTGCCGGGATCCCCGCCCCCGGCCATGTCCGCCGGAGGTCGGTGGCGCATTCCGTGCGGCTCCGACGCACCGAGGGCACGGCCCCCGGGCCCTTGCGGGTCCGGAACGCCGGGGAGGGTGCCGGCCCACGGCCGACACCCTCTCTCATGTGCGGTTCGGTGTCCTCAACGGCAGCCGTTCAACGCCGTGTCGGACCCGATCACACCCGGTTTCAGCTGCAACCGCTGGTCGAGCCGCAGCCCTCGCAGATGTAGCAGGACCCGGCGCGCTGCATCTTCGTACCGCAGGAGAAGCAGAGCGGCGCGTCCGCGCTGATGCCCAGCTGCATCTCGACGAGTTCCGCCGAGGTGTGCGCGGTCTTCGGGGCGGGCTTCTCGGCCTCCTGCACGACGGCCACCGCCTTCAGCGGCTCCGTCCGCAGCGGCGCGGACTGGGCCAGGCCCTCGACGTCCAGCTCTTCCTCCTCCAGGGAGGGTTCGTACGAACCGGTGTCGAGGTGGCGCTGACGCTCCTCGGCCGAGTGGATGCCCAGGGCGGAGCGGGTCTCGAAGGGCAGGAAGTCCAGCGCGAGGCGGCGGAAGATGTAGTCGACGATCGACTGCGCCATCCGCACGTCCGGGTCGTCCGTCATGCCGGCCGGCTCGAAGCGCATGTTGGTGAACTTCGAGACGTACGTCTCCAGCGGAACGCCGTACTGCAGACCGACCGAGACGGCGATGGAGAAGGCGTCCATCATTCCTGCGAGGGTCGAACCCTGCTTGGACATCTTCAGGAAGACCTCGCCGAGACCGTCGTCCGGGTAGGAATTGGCGGTCATGTAGCCCTCCGCGCCACCCACCGTGAAGGAGGTGGTGATGCCGGGGCGGCCCTTGGGGAGGCGCTTGCGGACCGGGCGGTACTCGACGACCTTCTCGACCGCGGTACGGATGGTCTCCTCGGCCTTGGCCGTGACCTCGGCCTTCTCCTTCTCCTTGGTCTTCGCGGAGAGGGGCTGGCCGACCTTGCAGTTGTCGCGGTAGATCGCGAGTGCCTTGACACCCATCTTCCACGCCTCGAAGTAGACCTCCTCGACGTCCTCGACGGTGGCCGACTCCGGCAGGTTCACCGTCTTGGAGAGGGCGCCGGAGATCCACGGCTGGATCGCGGCCATCATGCGCACGTGGCCCATCGCGGAGATGGAACGCTCGCCCATGGCGCAGTCGAAGACCTCGTAGTGCTCGGTCTTCAGACCGGGGGCGTCGATCACGTTGCCGTGCTCGGCGATGTGGGCGACGATCGCCTCGATCTGCTCCTCCTGGTAGCCCAGGCGGCGCAGGGCCTGCGGGACGGTGCCGTTCACGATCTGCATCGAGCCGCCGCCGACCAGCTTCTTGAACTTGACCAGGGCGAGGTCGGGCTCGAGGCCGGTGGTGTCGCAGGACATCGCGAGACCGATGGTGCCGGTGGGCGCGATGACCGAGGCCTGCGAGTTGCGGAAACCGTTCTTCGCGCCGAGGCGGATCACGTCCTGCCAGGCCTCCGTCGCGGCGGCCCAGATCGGGTTGTCCAGGTCGTCCATGCGGACGGCCGCGGCGTTGGCGTCGGCGTGCTGCTTCATGACGCGCTGGTGCGGCTCGGCGTTGCGGGCGTAGCCGTCGTACGGGCCGACGACCGCGGCGAGTTCGGCGGAGCGCTTGTACGAGGTGCCGGTCATCAGCGAGGTGATGGCACCGGCGAGGGCACGGCCGCCGTCGCTGTCGTAGGCGTGGCCGGTCGCCATCAGCAGGGCGCCGAGGTTGGCGTAACCGATGCCCAGCTGGCGGAAGGCGCGGGTGTTCTCGCCGATCTTCTGGGTCGGGAAGTCCGCGAAGCAGATGGAGATGTCCATCGCGGTGATGACCAGCTCGACGACCTTGGCGAAGCGCTCGGACTCGAAGGACTGGTTGCCCTTGCCGTCGTCCTTGAGGAACTTCATCAGGTTCAGCGAGGCGAGGTTGCACGAGGTGTTGTCCAGGTGCATGTACTCGCTGCAGGGGTTCGAGCCGTTGATCCGGCCGGACTCCGGGCAGGTGTGCCACTGGTTGATCGTGTCGTCGTACTGGATGCCCGGGTCGGCGCACGCCCAGGCAGCCTCCGCCATCTTGCGGAAGAGGGACTTGGCCTCGACCTCCTCGATGACCTCGCCGGTCATCCGGGCGCGCAGCCCGAACTTGCCGCCGGACTCCACGGCCTTCATGAACTCGTCGTTCACCCGGACCGAGTTGTTGGCGTTCTGGTACTGGACCGACGTGATGTCGTCGCCGCCCAGGTCCATGTCGAAGCCCGCGTCGCGCAGGGCGCGGATCTTCTCCTCCTCCTTGACCTTGGTCTCGATGAAGTTCTCGATGTCGGGGTGGTCGACGTCGAGGATGACCATCTTGGCCGCGCGTCGGGTGGCGCCACCGGACTTGATCGTTCCGGCGGAGGCGTCGGCGCCACGCATGAAGGAGACCGGGCCGGAGGCGTTGCCGCCGGAGGAGAGCAGCTCCTTGGAGGAGCGGATACGGGAGAGGTTCAGGCCGGCGCCGGAGCCGCCCTTGAAGATCATGCCCTCTTCCTTGTACCAGTCGAGGATCGACTCCATGGAGTCGTCGACGGACAGGATGAAGCAGGCGGAGACCTGCTGCGGCTGGGGCGTGCCGACGTTGAACCAGACCGGCGAGTTGAAGCTGAAGATCTGGTGCAGGAGGGCGTACGCCAGCTCGTGCTCGAAGATCTCGGCGTCTGCGGGAGAGGCGAAGTAGCCGTGGTCCTCGCCGGCCTTGCGGTACGTCTTCACGATCCGGTCGATGAGCTGCTTCAGACCGGTCTCGCGCTGCGGGGTGCCGACCGCCCCGCGGAAGTACTTGCTGGTGACGATGTTGACCGCGTTCACCGACCAGAAGTCGGGGAACTCGACGCCACGCTGCTCGAAGTTGATCGAGCCGTCGCGCCAGTTGGTCATGACGACGTCACGGCGCTCCCACGTCACCTCGTCGTACGGATGTACGCCGGGGGTGGTGTGGATGCGCTCGATGCGCAGACCCTTGCTCGCCTTGGCTCCCTTGGCGCGGGAACCTCGTGCCGGGCCGCTCGCCGTCTCTGTCATGCCGCCTCCCATATGTGGGCAAAAACGCCCTGAAGTGCCCAGAACTTCCCGGGGCACAGTCTGTCTCTGATGCTTCGGGCACCGCACAGCGCCCGAAGCAGGTTCATGAAGCCGCCCTGCCGCCGGTCCACGGACCCGTGCCGGCAGGCCTGCGCCGCTCTAGTCGGCGGCGACGGCGGGAACGGGGACCGCGGGGGCCTCGCCCTTCCCGCGTTCTTTCGCGGGAGGCCGCTGCTCACGGAGTTCCGCGATGGCGGCCTCGAAGTCTTCGAGCGTGTCGAACGCCCGGTACACGGACGCGAAGCGCAGGTACGCGACGAGGTCGAGTTCCTGCAGGGGGCCGAGGATGGCCAGGCCCACGTCGTGCGTGGTCAGCTCGGCACTGCCGGTGGCGCGCACCGCCTCCTCGACACGCTGGCCGAGCTTGGCGAGGGCGTCCTCGGTGACCGGTCGGCCCTGGCACGCCTTGCGCACGCCGGAGATGACCTTGGTGCGACTGAAGGGCTCGGTCACGCCGCTGCGCTTCACCACCATCAGCGAGCAGGTCTCCACCGTGGTGAAACGGCGGGAGCAGTCGGGGCACTGGCGGCGGCGTCGGATGGACGTGCCGTCATCGGTGGTGCGACTGTCGACGACCCGGCTGTCGGGGTGCCTGCAGAAGGGGCAGTGCATGGCTCCCAACCCTCCTTCACAGCACGACTGAATAGCCTCTCCAGGGCCCGCAGGGGCCCCTCGAAGCAGTGACAAGCATAGGCGATGGCCGCACCCCCGGCAGACCGGGGACCACAACTTCTGGGCGGCCGAGGCAATCCAACCACTAGATCTTGGGTTTGGTTGCACATCCGGCCCTACCGCGTGTCGCGCATCACGAGCGATCGGCAGGCAGCGTACGGCCGTGGACGAGGGTACGGGAACGACGGGGCGGCCAGGATCGCGGGGCTCCCACTGTCGGACCCCGACAACGACCCGGAACCCTCCCAGCGACCGTCTCGCCGCCCTCTCCGCACGACGGCAACGCACCGGCACCCCCTGCCGCGAACCGCCCGGAGCACCGACCGGCCCGACGATGGCGGATCACGACAGCCGACCATCGCTCATACACCCAGCAGTGAGCACTGGACAGACTTTTATTCGTTTTTCACTCGAACGTGTGTTTGGCGCAACCTTTCGAAAGCTACTACCGTTGTCCAGCCAGGGAGACCATTCGAGAGGGGCCGACGTGACCACCACCGCAGACAGCGCCACCATCACCGTCCAGGACCGCTCCCAGAGCCGATTCGAGCCGGTGCATGCCATGAATGACTCAGTCACGAACATGGAGGGGCCAGAGCCCGCGCGCCCAGCGCGCTCCTTGCCCGGTCGACCTCCCGGAATCCGGGCGGACAGCTCGGGGCTCACGGACCGGCAGCGGCGGGTGATCGAGGTGATCCGGGACTCCGTGCAGCGGCGCGGGTACCCGCCCTCGATGCGGGAGATCGGCCAGGCGGTGGGCCTGTCCAGCACGTCCTCCGTCGCCCATCAGCTGATGGCCCTGGAGCGCAAGGGATTCCTGCGTCGCGACCCCCATCGCCCGCGTGCGTACGAGGTCCGCGGTTCGGACCAGCCCAGCTCGCAGCCCACCGACACGACCGGCAAGCCCGCGGCGTCGTACGTACCGCTGGTCGGCCGGATCGCGGCCGGTGGCCCGATCCTCGCCGAGGAGTCGGTCGAGGACGTCTTCCCTCTCCCCCGCCAACTGGTCGGGGACGGAGAGCTGTTCGTACTCAAGGTCGTCGGTGACTCGATGATCGAGGCGGCGATCTGCGACGGCGACTGGGTCACCGTGCGCCGCCAGCCCGTCGCGGAGAACGGCGACATCGTGGCCGCCATGCTGGACGGCGAGGCCACGGTCAAGCGCTTCAAGCGGGAGGACGGCCACGTGTGGCTGCTCCCGCACAACTCCGCGTACCAGCCGATCCCGGGCGACGAGGCGACGATCCTCGGCAAGGTGGTGGCAGTGCTGCGGCGGGTGTGACGGCCCACCCGCTCCGACCGGGCCCCGGGATCCACTGCGCCGATCCCGGGGCCCTGCCCATGCCCCGATTCCCGTGCTCCAGGCACTCCACCGCCGCCCGCACTCCGGTCCCGCGCTCCAGGCACTCCGGCCCGCCTGCACTACGGTCTCGTCTTGTACTCCACCAGGTGCTCCGGTCCCTCGCGTCCGGGTGCCCGTGCCCGACCGCCCCGGGCGGGGCCTGCTCGCCGTCGCCCCGCCCGGTCGGGTCTGCTCGCCCTCGGCCCCGGTCCGGCCTACTTGCCGTCGGCCTTGGCCGCCGCATCGATCGCCGCGAGTGAGCGGCGCGCCTGGTTGCGGTCGGTTGTGTACCAGAAGTCGGGCAGCGAGGCGCGCAGATAGCTGCCGTACCGGGCGTTGGCCAGACGCGGATCGAGTACCGCGACCACCCCCTTGTCTCCCGTGGCCCGTACGAGCCGACCGGCACCCTGGGCCATCAGCAACGCGGCATGCGTCGCCGCGACCGCCATGAACCCGTTGCCTCCCGCCTCCTCGACCGCCTTCTGGCGGGCGCTCATCAGCGGATCGTCGGGGCGCGGGAACGGGATCCGGTCCATGACCACCAGCTGACAGCTGGCCCCCGGCACATCGACGCCCTGCCATAGCGACAGCGTGCCGAAGAGGCAGGTCTCCGCATCGGCCGCGAAATTCTTGATCAGCTCACCGAGCGTCTCCTCGCCCTGCAGCAGAATCGGCTTGTCCAGTCGGCCCCGCAGCTCCTCGGCTGCGGCCTGGGCCGCCCGCATGGACGAGAACAGCCCGAGGGTGCGCCCACCGGCCGCCTCCACCAGCTCGGCGAGCTCGTCCAGCATGTCGGGGCGGGACGCCTCCCGCCCCGGAGTGGCCAGATGCCGGGCGACGTACAGGATGCCCTGCTTCGGGTAGTCGAACGGGGAGCCGACGTCCAGCCCCTTCCACTGCGGGAGGTCGTCGCCCGCGGTGCCCTCGGGGGCGAGCCCCAGCGAGGCCCCCACCCCGTTGAAATCCCCGCCGAGCTTGAGCGTGGCCGAGGTGAGGACGACGGACCGTTCGGTGAAGAGCTTCTCGCGCAGCAGCCCCGACACGGAGAGCGGGGCGACCCGCAGGGAAGCGCCGAAACGGTCGTGGCGCTCGTACCAGACGACGTCGTACTCCGAGCCCTGGGTGATCCGCTCGGCGACGCCGTGGATCGTCTCCACCGACGCCAGCGCCTGCTTGCGGACGGCGTCCTCGTCCTGGACGGACTTGTCCCGGGTGGCTCCCAGCGCCGAGATCACCGTGCGCGCGGCGTCGCGGAGCGCCAGCAGTGCGTAGCCGAGGTCCTCGGGAACCTCCTCCAGGCGGCCGGGGAGCGCCAGCTCCATCACCCGCTCGAACCCTTCCGACGCGGTCTGCAGGGCGTCGGCCGCCTTCTCGTTGACCAGCTTCGCCGCCCGGCGCACGGCTCGGTTGACCTGACCCGGGGTGAGTTCGCCGGTGGCCACTCCGGTGACCCGGGAGACCAGTTCGTGGGCCTCGTCGACGATCAGCACCTCGTGCTGCGGGAGCACGGGGGCGCCCTCGATGGCGTCGATGGCGAGAAGGGCGTGATTGGTGACGACGACGTCGGCGAGCTTGGCCCGCTCACGGGCCAGCTCGGCGAAGCACTCCGCGCCGTACGCGCACTTGCTCGCACCGAGGCATTCACGGGAGGAGACCGAGACCTGGGCCCAGGCACGGTCGGAGACGCCGGGGGTCAGGTCGTCACGATCGCCGGACTCGGTCTCGTCGGACCAGTCCCGCAGCCGCAGCAGGTCCTGGCCGAGCTTGCTCGACGGGGCCGCGGCCTCGAACTGGTCGAAGAGCCCCTCCTCCTCGTCCTGCGGCACCCCTTCGTGGAGCCGGTGCAGACAGAGGTAGTTCGAGCGGCCCTTGAGCATGGCGAACTGGGGGCGTCGGCGCAGCAGCGGGTGCAGGGCGTCGACCGTACGCGGAAGGTCTCGCTCCACGAGCTGCCGCTGCAGCGCCAGGGTCGCCGTGGCCACCACGACGCGCTCCCCGTGCGCCAGCGCGGGCACCAGGTAGCCGAGGGACTTGCCGGTGCCGGTGCCGGCCTGGACGAGCAGATGGGAATTGTCGTCGACGGCCTCGGCGACGGCCTCGGCCATGGCGGCCTGGCCCGGCCTTTCCGTACCGCCGACGGCGGTCACGGCGGCGTGCAGGAGATCGGGGAGGGATGGCTTCGTCATAGCCCGACCACCCTACGGGGCACCACTGACAACGGCGATCACTCCCGGCCTCAGGAGGAGGGGTGCAGCGGATTGGGAACGGTCCCGTGGATGGCGGCGTGCGGGCGTTCGGGGCGGTCCCGGTACCCGTCGACGTGCAGGCGGTTGCGGTTGAGGCAGAGCCGCTCGATCCGGGGGACGAGGAGGTCGAACACCTCGAACCGCTCCTTCAGCTCGGGGAAGCGGGCGTGGTACCGCAGGATCTCGGCCCGGACGAGTGACCAGAAATCGGCCTCCGGGACACCCAGCTGTTCCTCGCACAGCGGGGACAGGAAACGGAACACCCCGACGAACAGTCCGGACTGGATGAACTGGGTGAGGAAGGAGGGTTCCTCGGTGAGCAGGATGCGGCGCACGTCCTCGGGCATCGACTCGTGCTCCGGCAGCGGCTGGGCGCTGATGTTCACGTCGTCCACGAAGTCCTTGATCGCCAGGCGCACCGGCACGTCCCGGTCGTCGAAGACGACGATGGCGTTCTCGCCGTGCGGGGAGAAGACCGTGCCGTAGCGGTAGAGGAAGTGCAGCAGCGGCGGGAGCAGCGCGGCGAACAGCCGGGTCAGCCAGGCGGTGGGAGTGAGTCCGGAGCGGGCGACGAGCTCCGCGGTGAAGGCGCGCCCCCGCGAGTCGGTGTGCAGCAGCGAGGCGAGGGTCCGGGCCCGCTCGCCCGGTGCGAGCCGGGGCTGGAGGGGTTCGCGCCAGATCGCGCCGAGGATCTCCTTGAACTGGTACGGGGCCTCGGGGAGGCGGTCGTAGAGCGGGTGCTCGACCGTGACGGAGGCGACCTCGCCGAGCAGGACGACCCCGCAGGTGTCACGGAGGAAGGCGTCCTGGTCGCGCAGGCCCTGGACCCAGGTGGTGACGGCGGGGGCCGCGAGGGTGCGTTCGGTCGGCAGTCCCCGCCAGACCAGCGTGTTGAGGATCGACAGGGGCAGCTTGACGGTGTGCCGGTCGGTGCGGGTCACGTTGGAGAAGGTGCGGATGGACTGCTGCGGGAGCCGGAGGTCCGGGTCGGCGGGGAGCGGCACGATGTCGTCGGCGGCGATGGCGGGGGCGAAGACCGGGACGATCCATTCGTCCCACTGCCAGGGGTGCACGGGGAGGAAGAGGTAGCCGTCCGGATCGAGGCCCCGGCCGCGCAGCGCAGCGGCGAAGGAGTCGCGGACCGCCGGATCGAGTTCCCGGGTGTACAGCCGCTCGGGATCGGCCAGGGCGTCCGTCCCGCGGTAGGCGGCGATCCGTGTGGAGACCGCGATCCACGGGAGCCGGACCGGGTTGCGGGCCTCGGGGGTGTGGCGGGAGGCGTCGGCGGCGGAGAGGCCGAGGCGGCCCTTGTTGGCGACGAGCCAGGGGTGGCCGGTCTGGTGTCCTTCCAGCTCGGCGTAGTCGAGTTCGGCCAGCCGGGCCGCGGGGAGCGCGGTGTGGTCGAGCCGGGCGTCGGCGGTGAGGGTGGTGGTGATCTCTCGGATGAGGTGGCCGAGGGTGGCGCCGTCGATGTCCAGGAGGTGGCGGGCCCGTACGAGGAACCGCAGCGGGTCCCGGAACGGGACGGGGCCGGTCTCTCCGTTCCCCGGCGGTGCGCCGGGCGCGTCCGGGGCGCGGTCCGCGTCCGCCGGGTCTCCCGGGACGCTCCCGCGCGTCTCGACGATCGACTCGGGGTCGACCCGCCAGCTGTCGTACACGCCCCGGCGGGCCCTGAAGGCGAGGGTGGCGCCGTCGTCGAGCCCGAGGGTGTAGATGTCGTCCCCGCCCTCCCGGGCGACCGGCTCGACGAGTTCCTCGTAGGCGAATTCGCCGAGCATCTTCGCGAGCAGCCGGGCGGCGGCCCTGTCCCAGACCGTCCGGTTCAGTTCCGGCGTGCTGAGCAGTTCGACGGACTCCGCTGAATCATGGCTCGTGGGATATTTCGGCACGGTAACTCCTCGGGACGGAACCGATGGGGTTCGGGCGGTATGAGTTGTGCGGCAGTTCGTTCACAGGTGGGCATGGTCGTTCACAGGTGGGCACGGTGGGCACGGTCGCGGACCATCAGGGCGGCCCGCTTGTCGGGAAGTTCGAGTTCGGCGGAGAAACGGAATCCTGCGCTCAGGAAGGCGGAGACCGACGGGGTGTTGCGCAGGTCGGGTTCCGCGACGACCCGCGCGCACTGCGGACGGTTGTCGAGCACGAGGTCGGAGACGGCCCGCAGCAGGGTGGTGCCGATGCCGCGTCCGCGGTTGTCGACGCCGCCGATGAGCAGGTGGATTCCGGTGTCGTGCGGTCGTGCGGGGTAGTGGCGAGCCAGCGGGTCGAGGTCCGCGCGGTAGATCTCCCAGTAGCTCATGGGGACGCCCGCAAGCACGCCCAGGCACGGGACGCTGCGTCCGTCGCCCTCGATCTGGGGGCGGAGGTGGTCGGCCGTGACGGTCTCCGGTCCGGCGAGTTCCCAGAAGGCCGCGACGGCGGGGTCGTTCATCCAGCGGCTCAGCACGGTGAGGTCGCGCTCCAGGCGCACCGGGACGAGCTGGAACACTCCGGCCGGGGTGGTGACCGGCCGCCAGTCGGCCGGGTGGTCGAGCAGGTCGGACGAGCCCTCCCCGCTCGCGGCCGGCCGGGAAACCGACGCGCCCGCGCCGTCCGTTCGGGACGACGCGGGCGCGTCCGGCGCCGGTGGCGGGGACGAGGTCGCGGTGGCCGGTGTGTCCTCCCCGAACAGATTGAGGAGTTCTCCGGAGAGCGGCAGGTCCAAGGTGTCCTCGGCGCCCGTGTCGGCCTGGTCGGCGGAAACGGGGCCCGCGTCGGCGTGTGCATCGGCGGGAGCCACGGTGTCGCTCTCCTCTCGGCGGTTCAGGCGATGGTCATGTTCCCTCAGGCACACAGGGGGTTGGCAATGGTGACGTAGACGGACTGGGTGTCCACGGGGCCGACGAGTTCGTCGAGACCGTGCAGCCGGGTCAGCAGGTTGGCCTTGCACCTCAGCCGGGTCTTCTCCAGCAGCTGCGCGGGCAGCGGGGAGCCCAGGGCGGCGGCCGAGCCGAGGAACCTGCGGAAGGCCGCGACGAGTACGCGTTCGTCGGCGAGCCGCTGGGCACCGAACGCCCCGATCAGGCCGAACACGTTGTTGATGCCGAGGTAGTAGGCGAAGCGTTCGTCGGTGACCTCGTCGGAGACGAAGGTGTCGCTGGCCGATCCGATGCCGGGGAGCCGGTGTTCCAGCGCCGCGCGGTGGGACTCCCGGAAGTAGTAGCCCTGGTTGTCGCGGTAGCGGCCGCCGACGGGCCAGCCCTCCGGGTCGAGGAGCACCAGGGTGTTCTGCTGGTGGGCTTCGAGGGCCACGCCCGCGTGCCCGTCGAGCCAGAGCACCGGGCGTACGACGCGGTCCAGGTAGCGCAGGAACCACTCGGCCGCGACCTCCGGTACGGCCCTTCCGGTGGCGGTGGCCAGGGAGAGGACGGTCTCGGCGAGACGCGAGCGCATCCCCGTCCTGCCCGGCCACGGTCGGGGGGCGGTCAGCGCGGCGATGCAGACCGCGTCGTCGTGCCGTCCGAAGGGGTTGTGGCGGATCATCACGTCGAGCCCGGCGACGGGGGTGCCGTCCACATAGTCGACGGCGAGCCAGGCGGGATCGCGGACGATGTCGAAGCCCGGGTGGGCCGCGTGCCACTGGGTGGCGAGGCCGCTGCGGAGCAGCCGGTGCACCTCCACTCCTCGGTGGAGTTCCTTGCGGAGGTTCTCGCGGCGGGAGTTGGTGATGCGTACGCCGAGGGAGAGCTTGAGCATGAACTCGGCGCCGGGCCGGTGCACGGTGCGGACGGAAGAGGTGGGGTGCCAGCGCTGCCCGTACGGGCCCAGGTCGTAAAGGACTCCGGCGTCGAGCAGGGCGGCCACTTCGGGGCGGTGGCCGAGTTCGCGGGCCTGCCAGGGGTGGAGCGGGATCGGCTCGGTGGCGACGGGGAGGCGCAGCCCTTCGGCATAGGGGGCGATCAGCTCCGCGGCCGGCACGGGGCGTCCTCCGTCGGTCCAGGCGGAGTCGTCGTCCAGCACGGACCGGTCGACGGCCATCCAGTGCAGTTGGAAGGACCCGTGCGACTCGGGCGAGTAGCGGTGGGATTCGGAGTCGGAGAGTCCCTCGCGGCTCTTGGGGGTGGGGTGGAGCGGGTGGCCGAGGAGCAGCGACTGCTCGGCGGTGAGGAAGAGGTCCGCTCCGGCGGGGGCCTCGGGGGCCCGACGCCGTTCCGCGACGAAGCCGGCGGTCCGCCGTACCGAGTCGGCCACCCGGGCCACCAGGTCGGCGCCCTCGTCCCGGTCGGCCTCGCGGCCCAGGAGCGCGGCGATGGTGACGGCGTCGGCGATCGGGGCTCCCTCGGGCGCCCCTTCCAGGACCGGTGCCCCGAAGCGGTGCCAGCCGGTGGCCGACCAGTAGCGGACGGGGACGAGCAGGGCCGTTCCGCTGGCGGGGAGGGGGATGCGCAGGGTTTCCCCGTCCGGCCGGGGCAGGTCGCACTCCCGGACCCAGCAGCGCAGCAGGTTCTCGGTGCCCGCGGCGTCGGCGGCCCGCCGCGGGTCGGGGTGGTCGAGGAGGTCGGTCGGTACCGCGTCGGCGGCCGTCGCCCCCGGCAGGTACCACTCGTCGTACGGCGCCGCTTTCTGGCACGGCACGGTGGACTGCTCGATGACGAGGTTTCCGGCGGGGCCGGCCTGTCCTGGCTGCGGGGTGGGGGAAGGGCCGTCGGTGTGGGGGGCGGAGGTGGGGTTCACGGCGGTCTTTCTCGTGAGGGTGTCCGGGGTCAGCGGACCGACCCGGTCGTGATCCGGCGGAGCGACAGCCGCTCGGCGGCTGCCAGGGCATCGGCGAGGCGGTCCACGACCGCTGTTGCCTGTTCGTCGGTGAGGGTGAGGGGCGGCAGGAGGCGTACGACGGAACTGTGGCGTCCGCCGAGTTCGACGATGAGTCCCCGGCGCAGGCACTCCTGCTGGACGGCCGCGGCGAGGACCGGGGCGGGCGGTGGTTCGGGGCCGTCGCCGGGTGCGGCGGCCCCGGGGTCGACCAGTTCGACCCCGAGCATCAGGCCGCGTCCTCGTACGTCGCCGACGGTCGGGTGGTCGGTGGCCAGCGCCTGGAGGCGGTCGAGCATGCGGGCCCCGAGCGTGGCGGCCCGCTCGTCCAGGCGGTTCTCCCGTACGAAGGCCAGGGTGGCCGTGCCCGCCGCCATCGCGAGCTGGTTGCCCCGGAAAGTGCCGGCGTGGGCGCCCGGTTGCCAGGTGTCGAGCCCGGAGCGGTAGACGATCACGGCGAGCGGGAGGGAACCGCCGATGGCCTTGGAGAGCACCATCACGTCGGGCACGATCCCGCTGTGCTCGACGGCCCAGAAGGCGCCGGTGCGGCCGACGCCCGTCTGGACCTCGTCGACGACGAGCGGGACGGACCGGGCCGCGGTGATCTCCCGCATCCGGCGCATCCAGCTGTCGGGGGCGGGGTTCACGCCTCCTTCGCCCTGGACCGGTTCGAGGATCATTCCGGCCGGCGGGGGTGTGCCTCCCTTGGGGTCGTCCAGGAGGTTCTCGGTCCACCGGGCGGCGATCTCCGCGCCGCGCTCGCCGCCGATGCCGAAGGGGCAGCGGTAGTTCTGCGGGAAGGGCAGCCGGGTGACCCGTACGTCCTCGGCGCCGCCCGAGGCGGCGAGGGCGCCCGCCGTCATCCCGTGGTAGGCACCGGTGAAGGCGAGGAGTCCGCTGCGACCGGTCGCCCTGCGGACCAGCTTGAACGCCGCCTCGACCGCGTCCGTCCCGGCCGGCCCGCAGAACTGGATGCGGGCGTCGTCGGCGAACTCCTTCGGCAGCGTGGCGAAGAGTTCCGTGGTGAAGGCGTCCTTGACCGGGGTGGCCAGGTCGAGCACGTGCAGCGGGGCGCCGGAGTCGAGGACCTTCTTGATCGCTTCCAGGACGACCGGGTGGTTGTGCCCCAGCGCCAGGGTGCCCGCGCCGGAGAGACAGTCGAGGTAACGCCGTCCGTCCGCGCCCTCGATGGTCAGCCCCCGGGCCCGCACCGGCACGATCGGCAGTGAGCGCGCGTAGGTACGGGCGGCGGATTCGCGCAGCGACTGGCGGCGCAGGATCCCCTCGTGCGCCGCCGGTGCGGCCACCGGAGCTGGTTCGGTCACGGCCACTGCTGTCGGTCCTCCCGTTGTAACAGTTGCGTTGCACATCCGTGCGTCGGCGCACGGACGGACTACGGGGATGAACGCCGTCCCGGGTTCCCCCGCCCGTACCAACGACGCCGAGCGCGCCGGATCACGGGTAAATCGGAAGATCCTCGTGGCGGCGGAACCGCGGACCTGCCGCACGCCGTCCCCCTCGGCACCGGCATAGTGGGGGCCGCACAGGATCCCGGACACCTTTTCGGGAATCCGCAGGATGTTCTGAGCGGGTGGCTCGGAGCAGTACCGCAGTGCAGTACAGAAGTGTTGAGTTACGAAGTCCCAGGGGGATCACCACATGCGACTCATTCGACCGGCCCGCGCAGCACGCCGAGGGACGGCACGTCGCCGGTCCTCGGTGCTCGCCGTTGCCGCGGTCACCACCGTCCTCGCGCTCACCGCCACCGCCTGCGGGCCGGAGGAGGACAACGCGGGCGGCGAGCAGAGCGCCTCCACCGGCCGGTCCTCGGATGGCGGGATCACCATCCCGGACGATCTGAAGAACCGGCTCAAGGAGCACGGGATCGACCCGGACAAGTGGCGGAACGGCGAGTGGAAGAACTGGGACAAGGACAAGTGGCTGCGCGAGGCCAAGGACTTCGTCAACCCGATCATCGAGGACCTCTGGGACCCGGACCGGATGCGGGACGCGGACAAGGCGCCCCAGAAGCCGGTGGACAACGACATCTCGGGTGACAGGGGCGTCACCGACCCGACGCCCGCCCCGGTCCGGGCCGCCGGGGTGGAGACCCCGTACCACGCCAGCACCGCGGAGTCCGGGAAGCTGCTCTTCGACGGCCCCAAGGGCTCCATGGTCTGCTCCGCGACCGTGGTGAAGGACCCGGCGCACCCGGGGAAGTCCAACCTGGTGTGGACCGCCGGGCACTGCGTGCACGCGGGCAAGGCGGGCGGCTGGTACCGCAACATCGCCTTCGTGCCCTCGTACAACAACGACGGTCTCTCGCTGGCCGAGCTGAAGAAGGCGACCAGGGAGCAGATCGCCCCCTACGGCGTCTGGTGGGGTGTCTGGGCCCAGACGTCCGAGCAGTGGATCTCGCAGGGCGCCTCGACCGGCGGGCAGGGTGCTCCGTACGACTTCGCCGTGCTGCAGGTCGCGCCGGAGAAGGGCTCGACGGGCAAGTCCCTGGAGGAGACGGTGGGCTCCGCGCTGCCCGTCGAGTTCAACGCCCCGGCCGTGCCGAAGATCGAGAACATGACGGCGACCGGCTTCCCGGCCGCTCCGCCGTACGACGGCCAGAAGGCGTTCCAGTGCTCGGACAGGCCGGGCCGACTCTCACTGACCACGCAGGACCCCACGATGTACCGCATCGGCTGCACCATGACCGGCGGTTCCTCCGGCGGCGGCTGGGTCGCCGCGGGCCAGGACGGCAAGCCCGCGCTGGTCTCCAACACCTCCATCGGTCCGGTCACGGCCGGCTGGCTCGCCGGACCGCGGCTCGGCAAGGAGGCCGAGGGCGTCTACGAGGCGGTCAGCAAGAAGTACGCGGGACAGTGACGACGGTCCCGTCGCCCGGACCGGTCCGGGCGACGGCGACGGCATCTCGGGGCCCCGGCGCGGCAGTTGTGCGCCGGGGCCCCGGCACGTGGACCGCTCCTCCCGGCCCCGGCACGTGGCGGGGAGCACCTCCGGAGCCGTCATAGGGTGGGGCTGCGCCTTCGTGGCCCTCGGGCCCGGCCGCCTCTTCACGTGACAAGTTCATGGCAATTTCAGCGTTTTCAGGGGGAATTACTTCCATGCGATCCATACGTCCGCTGCTCGCCGCGACCGGCATCGCCGCCGCACTCGCGCTGACGGCCACGGCCTGCGGGCCGGAGGAGGACAACGCGGCCGACAAGCCGTCCGCCGCCGAATCCGCGGGGGGCGAGACCAGCGGCGGCTCCCTGTCCGACGGTCTGGCCGAGCAGTTGAAGAAGCACGGCGTCGACCCGGACAAGTGGAAGAACGGCGAGTGGAAGAACTGGGACAAGGACAAATGGCTGCGTGAGGCCAAGGACTTCGTCAACCCGGTCATCGAAGGGCTGTGGAAGCCCGACCGGATGAAGTCCGCCAAGGACCCGGCGAAGACCATGGCGGCCGGCGACGTCTCCGGCGGCCAGGGCGTCAGCGACCCGGAGCCCGCCCCGGTGACGGCCGAGCGCGAGAAGACTCCGTACCACAACTACGCGGCCCCGGTCGGCAAGGTGTTCTTCGACTCCCCCGAGGGGTCGATGGTCTGCTCCGGCACGGTCGTCAAGGACCCGGAGAACCCGGGGAAGTCCAACCTGGTGTGGACCGCCGGGCACTGCGTGCACGCCGGCTCGAAGGGCGGCTGGTACCGCAACATCGTCTTCGTGCCCGCCTACAACGACCAGGGCAAGTCCGCCGCCGCGCTGAAGAACGCGCAGCCGCAGGAGATCGCCCCGTACGGCGCGTACTGGGCGGACTGGGCGACCACGTCCGGGGAGTGGATCACCGACGGCGGCCCCACCGGGGGCGAGGGCGCCCCCTACGACTACGCGGTGCTGCACGTGAAGCCGGAGCGCGGCACCAAGTCGCTGGAGGAGACCGTAGGCAACGCCCTGTCGGTCGGCTTCGACGCTCCCGAGGTCTCGGCGATCGGCGCCATGGGGGCCTGGGGCTACCCCGCCGCCCCGCCGTACGACGGCCTGATCATGCACAAGTGCGTCGACCGTCCGGGCCGGCTCTCCATCAGCCCGAGCACTCCGGCGATGTACCGCATCGGCTGCACCATGACCGGTGGTTCGTCCGGCGGCGGCTGGTTCATGAAGGGCCGTGACGGCAAGTCCGTGCTGGTCTCCAACACCTCCATCGGGCCGGTGACTTCGGGCTGGCTGGCCGGTCCCCAGCTGGGAGCGGGCGCCAAGGACGTCTTCACCACGATGACCGACAAGTTCGCCGACCGGTAACGGGACGGCAGCCGTACGCCCGAAGGCCCGCCCCTGTGCAGGGGCGGGCCTTCGGGTTCCGCCGGGTCGTGCGGCTGTGCGGTCAGTGCGCCACGGGGACGAACGAGGAGAGCTCCGCGGCCAGTTCCTCGTGCACCCGCGCCTTGAGCAGGGTGCCGTCCGAGGTGTGTTCCTCGGAGAGCACCTCGCCCTCGGCGTGCACCCGCGAGACGAGTCCGCCCTGGATGTACGGCACGAGCGCCTCGACCTCGACCGACGGCCGGGGCAGCTCGGTGTCGATGAGTTCGAGCAGTTCCTCGATGCCAGCGCCGGTGCGCGCCGAGACGGCGATCGCGTGCTTCTCGATGCGCAGCAGGCGCTGCAGCACCAGCGGATCGGCGGCGTCCGCCTTGTTGATCACCACGATCTCGGGCACGTCCGTCGCACCCACTTCGCGGATCACCTCGCGTACTGCGGCGAGCTGCTCCTCGGGCGCCGGGTGGGCTCCGTCCACCACGTGCAGGATCAGGTCGGACTCGCCGACCTCCTCCATCGTGGAGCGGAACGCCTCGACGAGGTGGTGCGGCAGATGCCGTACGAACCCGACGGTGTCGGCCAGGGTGTAGACCCGGCCGCCCGGCGTCTCGGCCCGGCGGACGGTCGGGTCCAGGGTGGCGAACAGCGCGTTCTCCACCAGGACGCCCGCACCGGTCAGCCGGTTGAGCAGCGAGGACTTGCCTGCGTTGGTGTAGCCGGCGATGGCGACCGATGGCACCTTGTTGCGCTTGCGCTCCTGGCGCTTGATCTCGCGGCCGGTCTTCATCTCCGCGATCTCCCGGCGCATCTTCGCCATCTTCTCGCGGATCCGACGCCGGTCGGTCTCGATCTTGGTCTCACCGGGACCACGGGTGGCCATGCCGCCACCGCCGCTGGAACCGCCGCCGCCCATCTGACGGGACAGCGACTGACCCCAGCCGCGCAGGCGCGGCAGCATGTACTGCATCTGGGCCAGCGACACCTGTGCCTTGCCCTCTCGGGACTTGGCGTGCTGGGCGAAGATGTCGAGGATCAGAGCGGTCCGGTCGACCACCTTCACCTTGACGACGTCTTCCAGATGGATCAGCTGGCCGGGGCTGAGCTCACCGTCGCACACGACGGTGTCGGCCCCCGATTCGAGGACGATGTCGCGCAGCTCCAGCGCCTTGCCCGAACCGATGTAGGTGGCCGGGTCCGGCTTGTCGCGACGCTGGAAGACGGCGTCGAGCACCTGGGCGCCCGCCGTCTCCGCGAGTGCGGCCAGCTCCGCGAGGGAGTTCTCCGCGTCGTGCACCGTTCCCGAGGTCCAGACGCCGACCAGCACCACGCGCTCCAGGCGCAGCTGCCGGTACTCGACCTCGGTGACGTCCTCGAGCTCGGTGGAGAGGCCGGCCACCCGCCGCAGCGCGGCGCGCTCCGAACGGTCGAACTGCTCGCCGTCCCGCTCTCCGTCGATCTCGTGGCTCCAGGCGACGTCCTCTTCCATCAGGGCGTCGGCCCGAAGGCTCTCGGTGAGGCTTTCGGTGACATTCTCCGTAGCGCTCTGCGCGTTCTGCGCGTCCTGGGGAAGGGAAGAAGAGGAGGTCATTGGATCCTTACGTCGTTGGAAAACCGGGGAAGTCCGGTACATCAGTCACAACGCGTGACCTCTCCCGATGATTCCCATCGTGGGGATCTCCGTTCCGGCCGTCGCGGCGACTCATCGATAGTGGCACGCGCCGCCGTGCCCGTCATCGGATTTATCGCTTCGTGGCGGGCTCGTCACTGTGCCAGTCCGGGTGGCCCGGCATCGGCGGCGTCTTCTCCCCGTACAGCCAGCCGTCGAGGAACGGGGTCAGGTCCCGTCCCGCGGTCCGTGACGCCAGCCGGACGAAGTCCTCGGTGGTGGCGTTGGAGTCCCGGTGCTTCCTCACCCAGCTCCGCTCCAGCCGGTCGAAGGCGTCCTTGCCGATCTCCTGGCGCAGCGCGTACAGGATCAGCGCGCTGCCGTCGTACACGACCGGCCGGAACAGGCTGATCTTCTGTCCGGGTGCCGGGGCGTACGGGCGGGCCGGCGGGCCGCCCGCGGCGCGCCAGCCGTCGGACCTGGTGTACGCCGCGCGCATCCGGTCCTCCAGCGGCCGGTCGGCGTGGTCCTCGGCGTAGCGGGCCTCGTACCAGGTGGCGTGTCCCTCGTTGAGCCACAGGTCGGACCACGTCTGCGGGGAGACGCTGTCGCCGAACCACTGGTGGGCGAGTTCGTGCACCATGACCGAGTCGACGTACCACTCCGGGTAGCCGGCCCCGGTGAACAGGGAGCGCTCGAAGAGCGAGAGCGTCTGGGTCTCCAGCTCGAAGCCGGTTTCGGTGTCGGCGATCAGCAGCCCGTACGTCTCGAAGGGGTAGCGGCCGACCTGCTGTTCCATCCACTCCAGCTGGGCGGGCGTCTTGCGGAGCCAGGGTTCGAGCCGCTCGCGGTCGGCGCTCGGCACCACGTCGCGCACCGGCAGCCCGTGCGGTCCGGTCCTGTGCAGGACGGTGGAGCGCCCGATCGTGACCTGGGCCAGCTCGGTGGCCATGGGGTGTTCGGTCCGGTAGGTCCAGGTGGTGTCGTCACCGTGCCGGACCGTGCCGGCGGGCAGGCCGTTGGCCACCGCGGTGAGGTCGTCGGGAGCGGTGATCCGGAAGGTGAAGTACGCCTTGTCGGCGGGGTGGTCGTTGCTCGGGAAGACCCGGTGGGCGGCGTCGGCCTGGTTGGCCATGGCCAGACCGTCGGCGGTGCGCACCCAGCCTCCGCCGTTCTTGTCGTCGTCGGGGTCGCTGGTGTGCCGGACGGTGATGCGCAGCGGCACCCCGGCCGGGAGCCTGCCCAGGGGCTGGACGACCAGGTCCTCGTCCTTGACGGCGAAGTCGGCGCGCAGACCGTTCACTTCGACCGCGCGGACGGTTCCCCGGGTGAAGTCGAGGTTGATCCGGTCCAGCTGTTCGGTGGTCCGTGCGTCGATCCTGGTGACGGCTTCCAGCGGCTTGCTGTTGTCGCCGCTGTAGGTCAGTCCGATGTCGTAGGCGAGGACGTCGTACCCGGGGTTGCCCAGGTGCGGGAAGAGCGGATCACCGATGCCGAGGGGCTGGGGCGAGGGGAGAGTGGCGGCGACGAGGGCGGCCGATGCGGTGGTCAGCAGAGTGGCCCGCAGGCGGCGGGAGATGAACGGCATGGACTACCGCTACCAGCGACTTCTCCCCCGGCGGGCGCGGCGCGCGCCGCGCCACCCGAACGGGGTCCCGGGCCGTGTCCTCGCGCTGCCGTCTGCCGGACGACGGCGGCTCGGGGACACCCCCGGTGGGCGGGCGGCGCCGCGCTCCGGGGTCAGACGATGACCGCCGGCTGCTGGGCGCGGCTCACGTCGTACACCCCGGGGACGTCGCGCATCGCGCGCATCAGGGCCGGCAGTCCGGCGGCGTCGGGGAGTTGCAGGGTGTAGGTGTGCCGGACGCGCTGCTCGCTGGGCGGTTCGACGGTGGCCGAGACGATCGCCGCGTCCGCCGTCGCGATCGCCTCGGTGAGGTCGGCGAGCAGCCGGGGACGGCCGAAGGACTCGACGACGAGGGTGACCCGGTCCTCGGCGGCGTCGCCCCAGCCCACCCCGACCGGCACCCGGCCCACGGACCGCATCCGGACCGCGGCGGGGCACTCCGGCCGGTGCACGGCGACGGCGCCGCCGCGCACGACGAAGCCGGTTACGGCGTCGGGGGGTACGGGGGTGCAGCAGCCCGCGAGGCGCACGGTGGCGTCCGGCCGGTCCGCCACGGCGCTCGCCGTGCGGCCGTCGGCCTCCCGCTGCTGGGGTCCGGGCCCGGGTTCCGTGGGGTCGGAGGGGTGCGCTGCCCGGGGCCGCGGCTCGTGGCCGGAGTGCGCGGGCCGGTCGTGGTGCGGGTCCTCGGCGCTGTCGGGGTGGGCGTCGAACCAGCCGGTGATGGCGATGCGGGCGGCGGGGGTCCGGGCGTGGTCGAGCCAGTCGGGCGAGGGGCCGGAGGAGGCGTCCTCGGCGAGCAGCAGTTGCACGGTGTCGCCGTCGCTCAGCACGGTGCCCAGGGTGGCCAGTCTGCCGTTGACCCGGGCGCCGATGCAGGTGTGCGCCTCGTCCCCGTACTGCGCGTAGGCGGCGTCGACGCAACTGGCCCCGGCGGGCAGTCCGAGCGTGCCGCCGTCGGTCCGGAAGACCGTGATCTCCCGGTCCTGGGCCAGGTCGGCGCGGAGCGTGGTCCAGAAGGTGTCGGGGTCCGGGGCGGACTGTTGCCATTCGAGGAGCCGGGAGAGCCAGCCGGGCCGGGTGGGGTCGGCGCGCTCCCCGTCCGCCGGTTCGGCGGCCTGGGGGCCGGTGCCGTTCTCTACGGCGTACGGATTGCCGAGGGCGATGACTCCGGCCTCGGCGACCTTGTGCATCCGGTGGGTGCGGATGAGGACTTCGGCGACCGCGCCGTCCGGACCCACGACGGCGGTGTGCAGCGACTGGTACAGGTTGAACTTGGGGGCGGCGATGAAGTCCTTGAACTCGGAGATCACCGGGGTGAAACAGGTGTGCAGCTCGCCGAGCACCGCGTAGCAGTCTGCGTCCTCGCCGACGAGCACCAGCAGTCGGCCGAAGTCGGTGCCGCGCAGTTCGCCGCGCTTGATGCCGACCCGGTGCACGGAGACGAAGTGGCGTGGCCTGATGAGGACTTCCGCAGTGATGTCCGCTTCCCGCAGCACCGTCGCGACGTTCTCGGCGATGGCCGCGAGGGGGTCCCGGGGGGATGTTCCGTCGGTGCCGGCCGCGCGCTCGGACGCGGCGATCAACGCGCGGGTGTGTTCGTACTCCTCGGGGTGGAGGATCGCGAAGACGAGGTCCTCCAGCTCGGTCTTGAGCGCCTGTACGCCGAGCCGTTCGGCGAGCGGGATCAGTACGTCGCGGGTGACCTTGGCGATCCTGGCCTGTTTCTCGGGGCGCATCACGCCGAGGGTGCGCATGTTGTGCAGCCGGTCGGCGAGTTTGATCGACATGACGCGGACGTCGTCGCCGGTGGCGACCAGCATCTTGCGGAAGGTCTCGGGTTCGGCGGCCGCCCCGTAGTCGACCTTCTCGAGTTTGGTGACGCCGTCGACGAGGTAGCAGACCTCCTTGCCGAACTGCTCCCGCACCTGATCGAGGGTCACATCGGTGTCCTCGACGGTGTCGTGGAGCAGTGAGGCGGTGAGGGTGGTGGTCTCGGCGCCGAGCTGGGCGAGGATCAGGGTGACGGCGAGCGGGTGCGTGATGTACGGCTCGCCGCTCTTGCGCATCTGTCCGCGGTGCGAGGACTCCGCGAGCACATAGGCCCGGTGCAGGATGGAGAGGTCCGCGTCCGGGTGGTGGGCGCGGTGGGCCTCCGCGACGTGACTGATCGCGTCGGGCAGTCGGTCGCGGGAAGTGGGGCCGAGCAGCGCGACCCGGCCGAGCCTGCGCAGATCGATCCGGGGGCGGCCCCGTCTGCGGATGGGGGCTTCTGGGCTGGTGGCCTCTGCGCTCATGGGGGGGGCACCTCCGGCGACGTCGACCGGCGGTGGGAAGGCGCGGTCGCGCGTCCGGGCCGGTGCTTGATGCTACCGAGCCCACCACGTGGCGGAGACCGGCTCTCGCCCAGCGTGAAACGGATCACCCATTCGAGCGAAGCTCCCAGGGCTTCCGTTTGGGTCATGGAGTGCTTTTGACCGTGTTCGGCCGATGCCTCGGAGCCCTTCGTCCGCGGCCTTTCGTCCGGGGCCCTTCGTCCGGGACGGGCCGGCCCCGTGGGGTCCGGCCCGGGTGCCGGAGCCTAGCCGAGCGCCGTTTCGAGCCAGGCGGGGTCGAGGAAACCCTCGGCGACGATCGTGGCCGGTCCGGTCATCTCGACCTCGCCGTCCGGCCGTTCGGTGATCACGAGGGTGCCGCCGGGCAGATCGACCGTGTACGTGACCGGGGTGCCGGTCCTGGCGGGGTCCGTGCCGTCCCTGCGGGCCGTGGCGACGGCCACGGCGCAGGCGCCGGTGCCGCAGGAGCGGGTCTCGCCCGAGCCGCGCTCGTGGACCCGCATCGCGACGTGGCGCGGTCCGCGGTCCACGACGAACTCGATGTTGACGCCGTCGGGGTAGACGGCGGCGGGGCTGTAGGGCGGCACCGAGAACAGGTTGCCGGCGTGTGCCAGGTCCTCGACGAAGGCAACCGCGTGCGGGTTGCCCATGTTCACGTTGCGGGCGGGCCAGCTGCGGCCGTCCAGGCTGACCGTCACGCCGTCCTCGGGGAGGAGCGCGCGCCCCATGGAGACCGTGATGTCGCCGTTCTTGGCGATGTGCACCCGCTTCACACCGCCCCGGGTCGCGACGGCGAGGTCGCCCTCCTCGGCGTGCCCGGCGCGCTGCAGGAAGCGGGCGAAGACCCGTACCCCGTTGCCGCACATCTCGGCGACCGAACCGTCGGCGTTGCGGTAGTCCATGAACCACTCGGCCTCGGCCGCCATGGCCCGTGCCTCGGGGTGCGCGGAGGAGCGTACGACGTGCAGCAGGCCGTCGCCGCCGATGCCGGCCCGGCGGTCGCAGAGCCGGGCCACGAGGGCCGGGGGCAGGTCGATGGCGTTGTCCGGGTCGGGAACGATCACGAAGTCGTTCTCGGTGCCGTGGCCCTTGAGGAAGGCGATCTGGGAGGTGCTCACGGAATCAACTGTACGAAACGGCCCCGACGGCCGCCGGAACCGTCCGCGCCCCGGACGACCTGGCCGGTGGGCCGATGCCCCGGCAGGGACCGGCGCCCCGCCCTCGCCCCGGACGTCAGTGGCGGAGCCGTGCCACGCGCCAGACGGCCAGGGCGACCAGGGAGGTGACCACGAGCACGTACAGCGCGATCACCCGCCAGTCGGCCCGCTCGCCCGATCCTCTCTGCGGCAGGCCGGGCCAGGTGTGTCCCACGCGGCGGGCGGCCATCATGCCCCAGCCCGCGGCGCAGCCGCTGATCAGCAGGCCGAGCATGGCCACCACCGCGCCGCCGTCGCCGAACTCGAAGGCCAGCGGGAAGGCGAACATCAGCGATCCCACCGCGGCGAGCATGACGATCGGCGCGAGCTGCCAGATCCGCAGTCGGCGCACGGGGCGCAGCTCGACCTCGACCTCGACCTCGGGGGTCGCTTCGAGTTCGTCGGGCCCGTCGGGGCTCAGGCTTCCTGCCCCGTGCAGGGTGTCCGGTGCGTCCTGTTCACTGTCGCGAGGGCCGGCCTCCATCGCCACGCGCCCTCCCAACTCGGACCTCGCTGTCGATCGATGCTCGATGATGGCACGCTCCGGGGCGCCGAAATGACGGGCAGGGCTTCCCGATGCCATCACGTGATCAGGCTGTAACCGCTCGTTCGATCAACGCCAGCGCCAGGTGCGGGAGTTCCCCGCGGTCCTGCACGGCGCCGCTCAGCCACCGGACCCGCGGGTCCCGGCGGAACCACGAGTCCTGGCGGCGGGCGAACCGTTTGGTGGCGCGGACGGTCTCGGCGCGCGCCTCGTCCTCGGTGCATTCCCCGGCCAGCGCGGCGAGCACCTGCTGGTATCCCAGCGCCCGGGACGCGGTCCGGCCCTCGCGCAGCCCCTGCGCCTCCAGTGCGCGCACCTCGTCCACGAGTCCGGCCGCCCACATCCGGTCGACCCGGCGGGCGATGCGTTCGTCGAGTTCGGGGCGGGCCACGTCGACGCCGATCTGGACGGTGTCGTACACCGCGTCGTCGCCGGGGAGGTTGGCGGTGAAGGGCTTGCCCGTGATCTCGATGACTTCGAGGGCCCGGACGATCCGGCGGCCGTTGCTCGGCAGGATGGCCCGGCCCGCCTCGGGGTCGGCGGCGGCGAGCCGGGCGTGCAGGGCTCCGGAGCCGCGCTCCACCAGTTCCTCCTCCAGCCTGGCCCGTACGCCGGGGTCGGTACCGGGGAACTCCAGGGCGTCGATGGCACCCTTCACGTAGAGCCCGGAGCCACCGACCAGGACGGGGGTGCGGCCCGCGGCGAGCAGCCGGTCGATCTCGGCGCGGGCCAGCCGCTGGTACTCGGCCACGCTCGCGGTCTCGGTGACGTCCCAGATGTCCAGCAGGCGGTGCGGGACGGACGCGCGTTCCGGAAGCGTCAGCTTCGCGGTGCCGATGTCCATTCCCCGGTAGAGCTGCATGGAGTCGGCGTTGATCACCTCGCCGTCGAGCTGCTGAGCAAGAAATACTCCCAGATCGGACTTTCCGGCCGCGGTGGGGCCGACGACGGTGATGACCCGCGGTGCGGGAGCTGAACTACTCACCGCCCCAGTCTCGCAAACCCCGGCGCCTCCTCCCCAATGAGCGAGGGCGGAGCGACGCCGTGCGGCACCCCGGCCGGCCCGGACCGAGCCGCTTCCTCTCCCTGCCCAGTAGAATTCGAACCGAATATGGGCGTTTTTCACCGTTTGGTGAAGCGTCCGACCTCAGTTCTCCCAGCAGGGAAGGTGCCCGATGGGCTTCCTGGAAAATCTGAAGGCCAAGCTGAGCCCCGCCAAGGACAAGGTCGGCGAACTCGCGCATCAGCACGGGAACAAGATCGACCAAGGGCTCGACAAGGCCGCACGGGCGGTCGATCAAAAGACCAAGGGCAAGTACAGCGACAAGATCGAGTCCGGTACGCGGAAGGCCAAGGACGCGGTCGAGCGCCTGTCCCACAAGGACGAGGGTGGTACGCCGCCCGCTTCCTGACCATGTGCTGAATCACATACGGGGGACGGCCGTGCGGCAATGCCGTGCGGCCGTCTTCCGTCGGTCGGTTCAGGGGCTCAGGACCATGCGGCGACCAGGTACCCCACGCCGTACGGGGCGTCGTCGTACAGCAGTCGTCCGCCCAGGGCCGCGCCCTGCGCAGCCCCCGCGAGCACCTGCCAGGGGGCCCGGCCCGCCGCCTTCAGCTCGTGGGCCAGTTCCTCGTCCAGCTCGAGCAGCGCGTCGGGGTCCGCCGCGCCCAGCGCACGGGCGGCCGCCGCGTCGAACGTCTCGGCCCGTTCGTCCAGGTAGCCCGGGGCCTTGAGGGTGCGGCAGGCGCTGCCGTCGCCCATCACGAGCAGGGCCACCCGCTCCGCCCGGTCCGCCAGCCCCTGCCCGGTGTCCGCGCAACGGCCGGTTTCGAGCGGTTCCCCCACGCCCAGCCCCTCGACCGGCGCACCGGTCCATCCCGCGCGGGCGAGCAGCCAGGCGCCGACGGATAGGGCCGGCGGGAGCGGATTCGCGTCCACCGGTGCGAGGTCGCGCCCGAGCCGTACGGCGAGGTCGACGCCGAAGCCCCCGAAGGTGCCGGTGGCCCCCTCGGGGTGCGGGCCGCGGCCCGGCAGTTCCGCGGGCCCGACCACGATCAGCAGATCGGGGCGCGCCGCGGCGAGCACCCCGACGGCCTCGGCGCAGGCGTCCCGCAGGGTGTCGAGCTCGGGGGCGGCACCGGCGGCGACCTCCGGCACCAGCAGGGGCGGGCAGGGGCAGACAGCGGCGGCGACAAGCATGGTGGGCAGCGTACTGCTCGGGCCCGGCCCACGGTCGGCCGCCGTCGCCCTTCGGACAGTCCGGGGTCAGTCGCAGCCGCAGCCGGGGGCCGCGGCTGCGGGCTGCGGCACCGGGGCCCCGATGCCGGGCAGGCCCAGCATCACCCCGGCCGGCTTGGCGGCCTCGGCCGCGTTGCGCTTCTCCCAGGCGTCACCGGACCGGGTCCGCCGCACGCCCACCGGCGCACCCTCGGCGAGGAGGTGGTGCGGGGCCGCATAGGTGATCTCGACGGTCACCACGTCGCCCGGCCGCACGTCCTCGTCCGGCTTGGTGAAGTGAACCAGGCGGTTGTCGGGGGCGCGGCCGGAGAGACGGTGGGTCGCGCCGTCCTTGCGGCCCTCGCCCTCCGCGACCATGATCTCCAGCGTCCGGCCGACCTGCTTCTTGTTCTCCTCCCAGGAGATCTCCTCCTGAAGGGCGGACAGGCGCATGTACCGCTCCTGGACGACCTCCTTGGGGATCTGGTCCTCCATCTCGGCGGCCGGCGTCCCGGGGCGCTTGGAGTACTGGAAGGTGAAGGCGTTGGCGAAGCGCGCCTCGCGGACCGCGTGCATGGTCTGCTCGAAGTCCTCCTCGGTCTCGCCGGGGAAGCCCACGATGATGTCGGTGGAGATCGCGGCGTCCGGCATCGCGGCGCGCACCTTCTCGATGATGCCGAGGAAGCGTTCCTGCCGGTACGAGCGCCGCATCGCCCTGAGGATCGTGTCCGAGCCCGACTGCAGCGGCATGTGGAGCTGGGGCATCACGTTGGGCGTCTCGGCCATGGCCGCGATCACGTCGTCCGTGAAGTCGCGGGGGTGCGGGGAGGTGAAGCGGACCCGCTCCAGTCCCTCGATCCTCCCGCAGGCGCGCAGCAGCTTGGAGAACGCCTCGCGGTCGCCGATGTCGGAGCCGTACGCATTCACGTTCTGGCCGAGCAGGGTGATCTCCGAGACGCCCTCGGCGACCAGTGCCTCGATCTCGGCGAGGATGTCGCCGGTGCGGCGGTCCTTCTCCTTGCCGCGCAGGGCCGGGACGATGCAGAAGGTGCAGGTGTTGTTGCAGCCGACGGAGATGGAGACCCATGCCGCGTAGGCGGACTCGCGGCGGGTGGGGAGGGTGGAGGGGAACGCCTCCAGGGATTCGGCGATCTCGATCTGCGCCTCCTCCTGGACGCGGGCGCGCTCCAGCAGCACCGGCAGCTTGCCAATGTTGTGCGTGCCGAAGACGACGTCGACCCACGGGGCCCGCTCGACGATGGTGTCGCGGTCCTTCTGCGCCAGGCAGCCGCCGACGGCGATCTGCATGCCGGGCCGCTTCGTCTTCATCGGGGCGAGCCGGCCGAGGTTGCCGTAGAGCTTGTTGTCGGCGTTCTCCCGCACCGCGCAGGTGTTGAAGACCACGACATCGGCGTCGCCGTCGGAACCCTCGTCCGCGCGGACGTAACCCGCGCCCTCCAGCAGCCCCGACAGGCGCTCAGAGTCGTGGACGTTCATCTGGCACCCGTAGGTGCGGACTTCGTAGGTCTTGGGTCCCTCGACGCTCACTGCGGGGCTCCGGTCGCTGCTGCTGGTCATGCCCTCAAGGGTAGGTGCTCCGGGGAGGCCTCCCGCCGCATCGGGTCAGGGGCGCCGAGGGTGCCCGTACGGGGGCGGGCGGGGCGTCCGTCCCGGCATCGCGGCCCCGGCGCGGCCGAGCAGGGCGAGCGGGTGCCCCGGGAGGAGAAGTTGGCCGAATACGAGCGCCACGTCCACTCCGAGCGGGGCGCCGGGCACCCTGGGCCGGGCCGTCGGGCCCGGTCCCGGACGAACCCGTCCCGGAGCAGTGGCCCCCGGGCCCGGCTCAGTGGAACTCGTGGATCACCTGGATCTCGCCGACGATGTGGGTGTTGAACTCGTCGAGTTCCTCGGCCGGAACCCAGAGTTCGAGGATCGTCCGCCCGCCCGCCTGTTGGACGGGATAACGGCTCAGGAAGTCCGACTCGACCTCGAAACGGGTGACGAAGCCTGCGCCGCTGTGCTTCACGTTCCAGTCCCGCGCGATCATGATCGCGTAGTCCTCGTCGAGAACCGGATAGAAGATCGGCTGTTCGGGAAGCCGGGGCGGCCAGGCCCGCCAATTCAGCTCCCGGACCAGATCCAGCTCCTCGGGGCCGGTGGGGCGCCACAGGGTCGTCGTCGCTCGTCCGCTGGTCATGGCCGTCGCTCTCCGAACTCGGGAGGCCGCCGGTACGGCGGTCCGGGCACCGGACGATACCGGCCCCGCGAACTCACCGGCCACGAGGTTTCCCCGGCCCCGACTCGGCCCCCGGCTCGCCGCCCACCAGCCGCGCGGCCTCACGGGGCGAGCGGGCCTGGCACGGCCGGGCGCCCCCCGTCGCATCACGTACCCGCGGCCGGGCGCCCGCCCCGTCCCGTCAGGCGTCGGCGCCCCGTATCCGCGCTTCCTTCTCCTCGGCGTCCGCGAGCAGGAGGAGCAGCGGCGACAGCACCAGCTCGACGACCGCCAGCGTCACCTGGAACCAGTGCGGCCACCCGTGCACGGCCAGCGACAGCACCCTCCCGAGCGCACCCAGCAGGAACACCCCGGCCAGCCACTGGACCGCCGTCGCGGGAATCGGCGACTGCCGGGCCGCCCAGAGCCAGCCGAGGCCGTACCCGGTGAAGATCGCGCCGAAGAACCGTCCGAGGCTGTCGACCGTCGGACCGGCCGAACCCTCGCCCGGGATCGCGGCGTTCCCGAGCAGCACGTGGAAGAGCCCGATCGCCACGCAGGCATACCCCATCGCCAGTACGAGCCCCCGGAGCACCTTGCCTCTGGACATGACCCACCCTCCCCGCTCTGCTGGCAACCGCCTTACTGGACACGTGTCTACTAGACTACGGCCACTTAGTAGACGCGTGTCAAGTAGTATGGGTGGGTGCCTCCCCGCCAGCGGCTCAGCCCAGCCGAACGCCGCGCCCAGCTCCTTGCCGTCGCCGCGCGGCTCTTCGCCGCGCATCCGTACGACGACGTGCTGATGGAGGGGGTCGCGGAGCAGGCCGGTGTCTCCCGCGCGCTGCTCTACCAGCACTTCCCCAGCAAGCGTGATCTCTTCGCCGTCCTCTACCAGCAGGTGGCCGGGCAGCTGCTCGCCAAGAGCCGGTTCGACCCCGCCGACACCCTCGTCGAGCAGCTCACCGAGGGCCTGGATGCCCACATCGAGTACTTCGCCGAGAACCGCAACACCGTCCTGGCGGCGAACCGGGTGCTGGCGGGCGACCGTCTGATCCAGACGATCATGGCCGACGAGCTCGACGCCCTGCGCGAGCGGCTGCTCGGCGTCCTCCCGCTCGCCGACGACAGCACCCGGCAGGCCGTGTCGGGCGTCCTGAAGAGCTGGCTGGTGTTCGTCCAGGTGCTGTGCGTGGACTGGCTCACCGAGGAGACCTGCACCCGCGCCGAGCTGCGCGACGTGTGCATCGGCGCCGTACTGGGCGCCATCCGGCCGCTTCTCGACGAGGACCCCGCCCCCGACTGGCCCCGCTGACGGCCGGGCCCGGCGGGAACAGTGAGATCGGCCCTGGTCATCGCCGGAACGGACTGGCAGGATCGCCGCCATGCTCCAGGCTCTCTCCCGCATCGGCAGGCGCCGCGCCCTCCAGGCGTGCGCCGCCCTCGTCGTCGTGCTCGGGCTGCTGCTGTGGGGGCTGCTCCCGCTCGGGCAGTCGGAGCCGACGGGGACCCTGACCTTCAGCACCGGGGTGCGCAGCGGGGTCTACCAGCGCTACGGCGAACGGCTCAGGGGGGACCTGGCCAAGGATCTGCCCCAGGTGTCGATACGGCTGCAGACCAGCGAGGGCTCGCAGCAGAACATCGCACGGGTGGCTTCCGGGAAAGCCGACTTCACCATTGCCACCACCGACGCCCTCTCCACGTATCTGCGCAGCGGCAGGCCCGGCGCCGACCTGCTGCGGGGCTGTGTGCGGCTGTACGACGACTACATCCAGCTGGTCGTGCCCCGGGACTCGCGGGTGCGGAAGGTCTCGGACCTGCGCGGCAAACGTGTCGGGGTGGGGCAGCGGGGTTCGGGGGTGCGCCTGGTCGCCGACCGGGTGCTGGCGGCGGCCGGCCTCGATCCCGAGGACGACGTGACACCGGTTCCCTCCGGCATCGACACCATGCCCGGACAGTTGGAGGACGGACGGCTCGACGCCTTCTTCTGGTCCGGCGGGCTGCCCACCACCGCCGTGCAGGAACTGTCGGACCGGTTCCCGGTCCGGCTGATACCGCTGGAGGCCCGGCTGGTCGAGAGGCTCCAGGCCGCGGGCGGGTCCGCCCGTTACTACCGCTCGGCCGTGATGCCCGCCGACGCCTACCGCAACGCGCAGCAGGGGCAGGCGGTACCGACGGTCGCGGTCGCCAATGTGCTGGTGACCACGGAGCATTCGGACCCGGCGCTGACGGAGGCGTTCACCCGGACCGTGATCGACAGCCGGGACCGGATCGGGCGCGAGGTGCACGCGGCGCAGCTGGTGGATCTGCGTACGGCGATCTACACCGATCCGCTGCCGCTGCACGAAGGGGCCAGCCGCTACTACCGCTCGGTCAAGCCCTGACCGGTTCCCCCGCCCCATCCGGTCCGGCCCGCCCCCGCGCCCCGTCCGCTGTCGCGCCCACCCGGCCCGGTCGGCACCCGGTTCTCCCCCACCCCTCCGGACCTCATGCCGCGCACCCACCAGCAGCACCCCCGGCCCGCGGTGGGCCGGGTCCCCGGCTCAGCCCTGGGGGCTGTTGCGCGGCACCGAGACCGTCACGCGCAGCCCGTGCGGTTCGTGGGTCGCGTAGCCGAGCGAACCGCCGCCCGCGGCCAGCAGCGCCTGCGAGATGGACAGGCCCAGGCCGGATCCCTGGATGTTCTGGTGCTGGGCGCTGCGCCAGAAGCGGTCCCCGATGCGCTCCATCTCCTGCGCGGTGAGGCCGGGCCCGCGGTCGGCGACGACGACCGTCACGTCGTCGCTGCCGGAGGCGACCGTGACGAGGACCTCCTCTCCCGCGGGGGTGAATTTCAGCGCGTTGTCGATGATGGCGTCGAGGGCGCTCGACAGCGCAATGGGATCCGCCCAGGCGGTCACCGCGGACGAACCGTCCGCCCTGAGCCGTACCCCCTTCTCCTCGGCGACCGGCCGCCAGGACGCGACGCGTTCCGCGGTGAGCGCGCCGATGTCCGTGAGCTGCAGATCGGCCGCGGCGTGTTCGGCCAGCGCGAGGTCGAGCAGGTCGTCGAGGACCTGCCCGAGGCGTTTGCCCTCCGTGCGCACGGAGGCGATCTCCTCGTTGCCCTCGGGGAGTTCGAGCGCGAGGAGTTCGATCCGCAGCAGCAGCGCGGCGAGGGGGTTGCGCAGCTGGTGCGAGGCGTCGGCGACGAAGGCGCGCTGCTGCTCCAGCACGTCCTCGACGTTGTCGGCCATCTCGTTGAACGAGCGTGCCAGGCGTCTGAGTTCCGGTGGCCCGCCGGAGGCCGCGACCCTCGACCGCATGCGCCCGCTGGCGATGTCGTGGGTGGCCGCGTCCAGGGTCCGCACCGGCAGCAGGACCCAGCCGGTGAGGCGTATCGCGGCGCCGACGGCCACCAGCATCGCGACCGCTTCACCGGCCGCGATCAGCAGCCAGCCGCGGAGCGTGCGCGAGCGCATCTCGTCGGTGGGCGAGTCGAGGACCACGACGGCGACGACGTCGCCGTCCCGCACGACGGGCGACGCGACGACGATCCTGCCGTCCTGCCACGGCCAGACCTGCGGCGGATCGTGACTGCGCCGTCCCAGGAGAGCTTCCTTGAACGCCTCGCGGCCCTCGCCGTCGATGGGGAGCTGCCAGGTCGCCGGGGCCTTCGCCATGGCCCGGTCGTCGCGGTAGAGGACACCGGCGCGGATGCCGTACACCGATGCGTAGGTGTCGAGTTCATTGCGCAGGGTGCGCCGGCGCTCGTCGTACCCGGCCGCCGGTTCGGTGATGAACTGCGCGAGCGCGGCGAAGCGCGCCGTGTCGTCGATGCGGTCGATGACGACGCGCTGCTGCTGGGCGGCGGCCACGCTGACGGCCAGCGGGAAGCCGAGGGCGAGCAGCACGCTTGCCATGAGAACGATGAGCAGGGGAAGGAGCCGGGTGCGCACCTGGGACGTACGCCCTTACGTGGTCGGGGCGACGAGGCGGTAGCCGACCCCGCGCACCGTCTCGATCAGTGCGGGCAGCCGCAGTTTGGAACGCAGGGACGCGACGTGCACTTCGAGCGTGCGCCCCGTGCCCTCCCAGCTCGTGCGCCACACCTCGCTGATGATCTGCTCCCGGCGGAACACCACTCCGGGGCGCTGTGCGAGCAGCGCGAGCAGGTCGAACTCCTTGCGGGTGAGCTGGACTTCCGCCCCGTCGACGCTGACCCGGCGGGTCGGGAGCTCGATGTGGACGTGTCCGAGACGCAGCGCGGCGACGGGCGTGGGCACGGTGTCCTCGCCCACCGTGTTGCGGCGGCTGACGGCGTGGATGCGGGCGAGGAGCTCGCCGGTGTCGTACGGCTTGACCACGTAGTCGTCGGCACCGAGGTTGAGACCGTGGATCCGCGACCGGACGTCGGAACGCGCGGTCACCATGATCACCGGGGTGGAGGTGCGCTTGCGGATCTTCCCGCACACCTCGTAACCGTCCTGGTCGGGCAGGCCGAGGTCGAGGAGCACGACGCCGAACGGCTCCGTGTCCGCAGGCAGCAGCGCCTGCAGGGCCTCCTCGCCGCTGCGCGCGTGCACGACCCGGAAGCCGTGCCGGGCGAGGATCGCGGAGAGTGCGGCCGCGACATGGTTGTCGTCCTCGACGAGCAGCAGTCTCATGGCCTCCCTTTCCGGGTTCGCGCGGGTTCGGGGTCGATGCGGGCCCACGGGTCGCGGGCGGGTGGATGTGCGGTGTCGGTACATGTCGGTGCGGTCTCCCGTACGCTCCCCGTCACTTCCCCGTACCGAGGCGTTTCACGTCATGGCGTACCAGGGCATCCACTCCGATGAGCGGTGTGTCAGTCAAGAGCCCGCCCACCGCATCCGGCCATCCGTTATGCACCCGGTACGCCCCGGGTCGGACGGTCCCCTCCCCGTTCACGCGGTGTGTCCGGCCGCCACCGGATCGTTATCCTCAATTTCCGCTCAGATGTAATGACGGTGGTAGCACCGCGTCCCTATGGTCCTTCCAACCGAGGAGGACGGAGCAAGAAGCCGATGAGCGGAGTTTCAGTGACCAAGGGCGCCCAGGACGCCACGCCCGCGGCGAGCGACCTTGTCGTACTGAGCAACGTCAACAAGCACTTCGGCGCGCTGCATGTGCTCCAGGACATCGACCTGACCATCGCCCGTGGCGAGGTCGTGGTCGTCATCGGGCCCTCCGGGTCCGGGAAGTCCACGCTGTGCCGCACGATCAACCGCTTGGAGACGATCGACTCGGGCGCCATCTCGATCGACGGCAAGCCGTTGCCCCAGGAGGGCAAGGAGCTGGCCAGGCTGCGTGCCGATGTCGGTATGGTCTTCCAGTCGTTCAATCTCTTCGCGCACAAGACGGTGCTCGAGAACGTGATGCTGGGCCAGATCAAGGTCCGCAAGACGGACAAGAAGGCCGCCGAGGACAAGGCCCGTTCGCTGCTGGACCGGGTGGGCGTGGCGACGCAGGCCGACAAGTACCCCGCCCAGCTCTCCGGGGGCCAGCAGCAGCGCGTGGCCATCGCGCGGGCGCTGGCGATGGACCCCAAGGTGATCCTCTTCGACGAGCCGACCTCCGCGCTCGACCCGGAGATGATCAACGAGGTGCTGGAGGTCATGCAGCAGCTCGCCCGGGACGGCATGACGATGGTCGTCGTCACGCACGAGATGGGCTTCGCGCGCTCGGCGGCGAACCGGGTCGTCTTCATGGCGGACGGAAAGATCGTCGAAGAGGCCACGCCCGACCAGTTCTTCAGCAACCCGCGCAGTGACCGGGCCAAGGACTTCCTCTCGAAGATCCTTCATCACTGATCGATCCGCACTGCCGGCTTCACCACTGATCGATCCGCACCCGCCGGTTCCCGAGCCGGTCGATCGTTCGTACCGCGTCAACTCTTAGGGAAAATCACCATGCAGCTTCGTAAGGTCACCGCCGCCTCGGCCGCCGTGCTCGCCCTCGCCCTCACCGCCACCGCCTGTGGCTCCGACAAGGAGGACGGCGGCTCGGGCGGCGGCAAGAAGATCACGATCGGCATCAAGATCGACCAGCCCGGCATCGGTCTGAAGACCCCCGACGGCAAGTACGTCGGCTTCGACGTCGACGTCGCCACGTACATCGCCAAGGAGCTCGGCTACAAGGCCGAGGACATCGTCTTCAAGGAGACCAAGAGCGCCGACCGCGAGACCGCGATCGACCGCGGCGACGTGAAGTTCATCGCCGCCTCCTACTCGATCAACGACGAGCGCCTGCAGAAGGTCGACTTCGCGGGCCCGTACCTGCTGGCCCACCAGGACATCCTGGTCCGTGCCGACGACGACTCGATCAAGTCGCCGGAGGACCTGAACAAGAAGAAGCTGTGTTCGGTCACCGGCTCGACCTCGGCGCAGAACGTCAAGGACAAGCTGGCCCCGAAGGCGCAGCTCCAGGAGTACGGCGGCTACTCCGAGTGCCTGACCGGCCTGGAGAACAAGGTCATCGACGCGCTGACCACCGACGACAGCATCCTGGCGGGCTTCGCCTCGCAGAAGAACTTCCAGGGCAAGTTCAAGCTGGCCGGCTTCAAGATGACCAACGAGAACTACGGCATCGGCCTGAAGAAGGGCGACGCCGACCTCAAGAAGAAGATCAACGACGCCCTCACCAAGATGGTCTCGGACGGTTCCTGGGACAAGGCCGTGAAGGACAACTTCGGCCCGGCGAACTACAAGAACGAGCCCGCCCCGAAGATCGGCAACGTCGTCAAGTGAAGCAGGGCTGACCGGGCGCGCCGTCCGTGAACGACGGCGCGCCGTGCCCTCCGACACGCGGAAGCGCGGGAGATCGTGTTCGACTTTCTTGAAGGTTACGACCTGCTGGGGGCCTTCTGGGTGACGGTGCAGCTCACCGTCTGCTCCGCCCTCGGCTCCCTGATATGGGGAACGCTACTGGCCGGAATGAAGGTCAGCCCGGTCCCTCTGATGCGCGGCTTCGCCACCGCGTACGTGAATGTGGTCCGGAACATTCCGCTGACCGTGATCATCGTGTTCTCGTCGCTCGGCCTGTACCAGACCCTGGGCGTCGCGCTCGGTGCCGACGAAACCGACACCGTCAACTTCCGGTTGGCCGTGCTCGCCCTGGTCGCCTACACGGCCGCCTTCGTCTGCGAGGCGCTGCGTTCCGGCATCAACACGGTGCCGGTCGGCCAGGCCGAGGCGGCACGCGCGCTCGGGCTGAGCTTCACCCAGGTACTGCGGCTGATCATTCTTCCCCAGGCGTTCCGTGCGGTGGTCAATCCCCTGTCCAACGTGCTGATCGCGCTGACGAAGAACACCACCGTCGCCTCCGCGATCGGTGTCGCCGAGGCCTCGTACCTGATGAAGGGCATGATCGAGAACGAGGCCCAGCTGGTCCTGATCTCGCTGGTCTTCGCGTTCGGCTTCGTCGTCCTGACCCTCCCGACCGGCCTGATCCTCGGCTGGGTGAGCAAGAAGGTGGCGGTGAAGCGATGAGTTCCGTCCTCTACGACGCCCAGGGGCCGCGCGCCAAGCAGCGCAACATCCTCTACACGGTGCTGTTCGTGCTGGCCGCCGCGGGCGTGCTGTGGTGGGTCTACACCAGCCTGGACGAGAAGCACCAGCTCGACTGGGTCAAGTGGGAGCCCTTCTTCACGAGCATCCAGCCGTGGGAGACGTACATCTGGCCGGGCCTCCAGAACACGCTCAAGGCGGCGTTCTTCGCCCTGATCATCGCGCTGCCGCTGGGTGCCCTGTTCGGGATCGGCAGGCTGTCGGACCACCGCTGGGTGCGGGTTCCGGCCGGAATCGTCGTGGAGCTCTTCCGGGCCATCCCGGTGCTCATCCTGATGATCGTCGCGAACGCGGTGTACGCGGAGTACACCACCATCGACACCGATGTGCGCCCGCTGTACGCCGTGGTGACCGGTCTGGTGCTGTACAACTTCTCGGTGCTCGCCGAGATCGTGCGTGCCGGCATCGAGACCCTGCCGAAGGGCCAGGCGGAGGCCGCCAAGGCGCTCGGCATGCGCAAGAGCCAGGTCATGGTGTTCGTGCTGCTGCCGCAGGCGGTGACGGCCATGCTGCCGGCGATCGTCAGCCAGCTCGTCGTCATCATGAAGGACACCGCACTCGGTGGTGCCATGATGACCTTCACCGAGCTGCTGGCGTCGGTCCGCCCGATGAGCGCGAACTACGGTGCCAACACCATCGCGTGCTTCACGGTCGTCGCTGTGATCTTCGTGCTGCTGAACTTCGCGCTCACCTCCTTCGCGAGCTGGCTGGAGCGGTGGCTCCGGCGCGCGAAGAAGAGCAAGGGCACCGCTCCGGGGGGCGCATCACCGACCGTCGGTGAGCCGTCGCTCATCGCCGACGACGGACACGCCGCCTGACGGCCCGTCTCATGCTGTGCTGAGGGGCGGTGGCCGACCGGCCACCGCCCCTCAGCACTGTCCGGTGTCGCTTGACGCAAGCACCGGCAGTAGGTTGCATACGTTCTGTGATCGCGCCCCCAGCACCCGCCGCCGCCACACCCCCTCCGTCGTCCGCCTGCCTGCCGGGCCGTGGGGCACCTTCGCCCACGTCACCGACTTCTTTCCCGGCCGTGACACCGACGTCGTCCGCACGGATTCGAGGAGCTCTCCCGTGGACCCGGTGATCGTCGTCGGTGCCGGGCCCGTCGGCCTGGCGCTGTCGCTGGCCCTCGCGGCGCAGGACGTGCCCACCGTCCTGCTCGACGAGGATCCGGACAAGGACGAGACGCGTCCCGCCCGCACCGTGGTGCTGCGCGAGGACACCCTGGCCCTGGCCGAACGCCTCGGCTGCAAGGCGCTGCGGCACGAGGGCGTCCGGTGGTCCGGCTGGCGGTCCCTGCGGCGCAAGCAGCTGGTGCGCGAACTGCCGCTCGGCTCGGGCTCCTCCGAGGATGGTCCGCCGGCCTCGCCCATCCATCTGCCGCAGCACGCCCTGACGCGGGCGCTGCGCGAGGCGGTGGGCGGACAGGAGCTGGTGCAGGTCGCCGCGCACAGCCGGATCGACACCCTGGAGCAGGATCCGAGTGGGGTCACGGTGCACACCAGAGGGTCCAACACGACCTGGTGGCGCGGGAGTTACCTGGTGGGCTGCGACGGTGCCAGGTCCACCGTGCGCAAGCTCCTCGACATCCGGTTCCCGGGGCGTACGGCGGTGGAGCGGCACGCCGTCGCCGCGCTGCGCACCGAACTGCCCTGGCCGGGGCAGGCCGTGCTGCACCGGCTGCCGCCGTGGCGCACGGGCGGCGCCGAGGTGACCGCGCGCCCGCTGCCGGACGGCGCCTGGCGGCTGGACTGGCTGCTGCCGCCGCGGGGCGAACTCGTCACCCCGGACGCGCTGATCACCCGGGTCCGGGACACCCTGGCGGGCTGGTGCGGCGAAACACCGCCGTACGAACTGCTGGACACGGGCGTGTACACGCTGCACCACCGGCTCGCCCTGCGCTGGCGGGCCGACCGGGCCTTCCTGGCGGGAGACGCCGCGCATCTGCTGGGCGCGCTCGGCACCCAGGGGCTCGACGAGGGGTTGCGGGACGTCGAGAACCTGGCCTGGAAGCTGGCCCAGGCATGGCATCACGGCGCCTCCGACGTACTGCTCGACAGCTACCAGGCCGAGCGCCGGGCCGCCGTCGCCTCGCGGCTGCGCGCCGCGGACCAGTCGCTGCCGATACTGCGCGGCGGTGGCGGGCTGCGGGCCCTGGTACCGGGGAGCGCACGGGGGCACGACTCGCTGCTCACCGACGGGCATCTGGGATGCGGCCCCCTCGGTGCGCCTCCCTCGTACTCGCATTCGCCCCTTGCGCCCGCGCATGCCGAGGCGCACACCGCCGTGGGTACGCCCCCTGGTGCGCCGGTGGTCGATGTGCGGGTGACGGCGCCCGACGGCACGACCGTGCGGCTGCGTGAACGGCTGGGACAGGGGCATCTGCTGGTGGTCCTGGTGGCACCCGGCACCGGTGTGTGGGACCGGCGCCACTGGATGACCGCGGGTGTCATGCCGCGTCTCGCCGCGGCCGTCGACGCCCTGCCGATGAAGGGCGAGCTGCTGGTGACCGAGAGCTATCCGGGGGCTTCGGCCCACACCGTGCTGCTGATCAGGCCGGACGGCCATCTCGTGGCGTCGTTCAACGGGGTGCGGCCCGGAGAGCTCTTCGCTGCGGCGGACGCGGTACGGGGCGGCGCGGCGCATGACACCGCACGCTCCGACCGGACCGCGGACGTCAATTGACCCCTGCGGACGCCCATGGTGTACTCCGGAACATGACCGACACCGATGTACGCCTGTGGCGGAGGGTCCATATGGACCTCGTCCGCTACGCGGGCTGCGTGTGTCGACCGTCCTGCTGACTCGCCCCTCCTTGCCCCGCCGTGCGCTCCGCCGTGCGGACGGGCCCTCGCGCGAACCCTCAGGACGGTCCCTGTGTCTGCCTCTCCCCCACCCTCTGTACGCACGTCCGCACCCAACTCCGTGTCTCCCGTGCCCGCCGCATCCGTACCGGCCCCTGCGCCCACGTCCGCGTCCGCGTCCGCCGACGATTCCGGTGCGACGACTGCTCCGGCTGCTGCTCCGACGGCTGCGGAGCTGCTCGATTTCGTCCGTCGTGTCGCCGCCGACGCCAAGATCGTCGCCTCGCTCCCCCTCGATCCGGAGGGCCGCACCTGGATCCAGCTCGACGGCCCCGGGGGCAGCGAGGCGTGGCTGATCGGCTGGCCGCCGGGCACCGGTACGGGCTGGCACGACCACGCCGACTCGATCGGCGCCTTCACCACCGCGGCCGGCGCCCTCAAGGAACTGTCGCTCGCCGCCCGGCTGCCCACCGACGGCTGGAAGACCCTCGAACTCGCCGAAGGGATCGACCGGTCCAGGCAGTTGACCACCGGTCAGGGCCGGGCGTTCGGCCGCCATCACGTCCACGAGGTGCTGAACGAGTCCGCGACGGAGCATGCGGTCTCCGTCCACGCGTACTACCCGCCGCTGCCACGGATCCGGCGTTACAGCCGCACCGGCAACCTGCTCCGCCTCGAGCAGGTCGAGCGGCCGGAGGACTGGCAGTGAGCGACGGCCGCCGCGACGGCACGGAACCGGTCGGTATCGACGAGCTGCTGGAACGGGTCAGAGCCGGGTTCGTCAGGATCGGCCCACAGGCGGCGGCAGCCGCCGTCTCGGAGGGTGCGCTGCTCGTGGACATCCGCTACGCGGAGCTGCGGGAGCGGGACGGGCGGATCCCGGGAGCGCTGGTCGTCGAACGCAACGAACTGGAGTGGCGGCTCGACCCACTGGGGAGACACCGGGCCCCGCAGGCCGTGAGCCATGACCTCCGAATCGTGATCGTCTGCAACGAGGGCTACGCGTCGAGCCTCGCCGTCGCCTCCCTGCGACAGCTGGGACTGCACCGGGTGACCGACTTGATCGGCGGCTTCCAGGCATGGCGCACCGCAGGTCTCCCGGTCGAACGGCAATGAGCCTGGCAGAGCGGACGGAACAGGCGAAGGAAGCAGCAGGCAGAAGGGACAGGAGAGGCGGGAGAGGCGGGAGAGGCAGGGGCGGAGGTAGGCGCAGAGGGGCGAGAAGAGCGTTGTCCCGGTCCGGCAGGAGCCACGGATACACCCCAGCCCCCCGCTCACCGGCTCCATGAACACCGCAGAACAGCCTTCCCTCCCTCTTTCTCCTCCCCCTCCCCCTGCGGCGTCCCTACCGCGTGGGCTGCCCCCGGTCCGCCTCCCGCCGTTCCCCCGAATCCGCGCCGACACACCCGAACGCCACGCTCCGGTGGAGCGATCCCCGTGCACGACGGACATTCGCCTCAACCTCGAAGGACCGACGTGACGGAGACTCTGCGCCCATGCCGACCCCCACCCCCGCCCTCACCCCCGACCAGTTCGATGCCCAGGTCGCCCGCCTCCACGAGACCGAGGCATGGCAGCGGATCGTCGCCGGCTGGGACCTCACCGCCTCCGACTCCGCCCGGGCTTCCGACCCCGTACAGCCTTCCGGTCTCGTACGGGGTTCCGGCTCCGGTGCCACGGAACAACCGGCGGACCGCGAACCGGCCGGCTGGCGGGACCTGTTGTCCGTACCGGTCGACCAGCTCATCGCCGACTCCGTGCGTTCCCTGCCGACGGTCCCGCCCCGCGAACGCCCCCTGCCCGGCCGTCTGGGCGCGATCCTTCCCGACCGGCTGCACGCCTGGCGGCGCATCGGCCGGGCCGATGTGCGGCCCTCCGTCCACCTCGCCCACGCGAGGCAGATCCTGACCGAGTGGGGCTGGCAGAACACCCCTTACCGGCTCCGCAACGCCCGTGGCGCACGGTGCATCTGCGGCGCCCTCCTCACCGCGCACCGCCTGGGCTACGGCTCCCTCGACACCGTGGACCGCGCCGGTGCCTGGCTCGTCGCCGAACTCCGCTCCCAGGGCTGGACCGGGCTGATCGGCCCCTGGAACCGGTATCCCGGCCGCACCGCGGCGGACGCGCTCGCCCTGATCGACGCCACCATCGCCCGCGCAGCCCGCGCCGGACAGTGATCGCCACTGCCTCTCTCCCCCGTAGCCCGCAGCCTCTGTCACGCAGTCGGCACCAGCGCTCGACCGACTCCCCGCGGCCCGTCTCTCACGGTCCCCCTGTCACGTTTTCCCCTGCCAAGCCCTACCGCTCGGCCCGCATGCCCGTAGCACGCCTCCCGGAACGCACCTCCGTCCACGCCTCCCCCGCGCATCACCGTGTCACCGCACCACCACGAGTCGCCCCCCGACGTCTCGGGCCCCCAACACACCACCGCGCGGTACCGGTCCGGTCAGAACGGCTCGTCCAGCCCTTCGGTGTCCTCCCCCTCTTCCTCCAGTGCTTGCCGCACCACACGCAACGCCATGCCCTCCCCGTAGCCCTTGCGGGCGAGCATGCCCGCAAGGCGGCGCAGTCTCCTGTCCCGGTCCAGGCCACGGGTGGAGCGCAGCTTGCGCGCGACCAGCTCCCGGGCGGTGGCCTCCTCCTGCTCGGAATCGAGCTGCCCGACGGCCTCGTCGATCACCTCGGAGGAGACCCCCTTGGTCCGCAGCTCGCGGGCGAGAGCGCGCCGGGCCAGGCCGCGTCCGTGGTGCCGGGACTCCACCCAGGCGTCCGCGAACGCGGCATCGTCGATCAGCCCGACGTCCTCGAAGCGCGACAGCACTTCCTCGGCCGCCTCGTCCGGGATCTCCCGTTTGCGCAGGGCGTCGGCGAGCTGCTTCCGCGTGCGCGGGGTCCCGGTGAGCAGTCGCAGACAGATGTTGCGCGCCTGCTCGACCGGGTCTCGCGACTCCCCCTTCTCGGCCCTCGACGAGGAGGGGGAGCCGCTGCTCCTGGTGCGGGAGCGGGCACGACGACCCGCCCCCTCGCCGGATCCGGGGCCCGAACCGGTGCCGTGACCGGAATCGGCCTCCGGCCCGTGCGTGCCCCCGGACCCGGCCGTGTGTCCCGCGGCGAATTCGTGGCCCGGGTCCACGCCGTGGTCAGTAGCGCTGACCGGCCACTCCGTACGACGCGTCACGGTCTAGCTCTTGGCCGCCGCGGTCTTGGCCGACTTGGCCTTGCTCGCCGGAGCGGGCGCCGCCTTCGCGCTCTCGGCCGGAGCCGCGGCGCCACCCGCCGCATCCGCGCCGGCCGCGTTGTCCTCCGCCTTGACCCCGACACCCAGCTTCGTGAGGATCTTCTTCTCGATCTCGTTGGCGAGATCGGGGTTGTCCTTGAGGAAGTTGCGGGCGTTCTCCTTGCCCTGACCGAGCTGGTCGCCCTCGTACGTGTACCAGGCTCCGGCCTTGCGGACGAAGCCGTGTTCCACGCCCATGTCGATCAGGCCGCCCTCACGGCTGATGCCCTGGCCGTAGAGGATGTCGAACTCGGCCTGCTTGAAGGGCGGCGCAACCTTGTTCTTGACGACCTTGACGCGGGTGCGGTTGCCGACCGCGTCGGTGCCGTCCTTCAGCGTCTCGATCCGGCGGATGTCGAGGCGCACCGAGGCGTAGAACTTGAGCGCCCGGCCACCCGTCGTGGTCTCCGGCGAGCCGAACATCACGCCGATCTTCTCGCGGAGCTGGTTGATGAAGATCGCGGTGGTCTTGGACTGGTTGAGCGCACTGGTGATCTTGCGGAGCGCCTGGCTCATCAGGCGGGCCTGCAGACCCACGTGCGAGTCGCCCATCTCGCCCTCGATCTCGGCCTTCGGCACGAGCGCCGCGACGGAGTCGATGACGATCAGGTCGAGCGCGCCGGAGCGGACCAGCATGTCCACGATCTCGAGGGCCTGCTCGCCGTTGTCCGGCTGGGAGAGGATGAGGCTGTCGATGTCGACACCGAGCTTCTTCGCGTACTCGGGGTCGAGGGCGTGCTCCGCGTCGATGAAGGCGACCGAGCCGCCGAGCTTCTGCGCGTTCGCCACGGCGTGCAGCGTCAGCGTCGTCTTGCCGGAGGACTCCGGTCCGTACACCTCCACCACGCGGCCGCGCGGCAGGCCGCCGACCCCGAGGGCCACGTCGAGGGCGGTCGACCCGGTGGGGATCACTTCCACGGGCTCGTTCGGCCGCTCACCGAGGCGCATCACCGCGCCCTTGCCGAATTGCCGTTCAATCTGTGCGAGTGCGGCGTCCAGCGCCTTCTCGCGGTCGGTTCCTGCCATGGGTTCCACCCGATTTGCTTGAGTCGATCGCTTCACGTCAAAGACGCTAACCCCTGCCACTGACAATGGGCCTCGACGTCCTCCCGGCCTGTGGACAACTCCACGGTCGGGCCCGGGAAAACCCGGCCGGAATCCCATGAGAATGGATGTTCGATTTTAGTGTCAAGCGGACCACGCCGCCCCCGCCCGGGCCGGCTGCCGGGCGTCACCGAACCCCGACCGCGCCCTGCGGAAGGCGGAGGAGCGAGCGGCCGGAGGTCAGACCCGTGTGCGAACTTGTGGGAGTGAGGAAGCCGCACGGATCGACGTCGGAGGGGGATCGGTGGCAGTGGTGGACGACGGCTGGGCCGGCATGAGCTGGGACTGGACGGACTGCGACGACATTCGCAGGCGTCTCGACGAAGGCGCCGATCCGGAGAAATGGAGCGGGGGCCGGCCGCTGCACCGTGCGACGGTGTTCGGCTCTCCGGAGGTCGTCGCCGAGCTCGCCGGCCGAGTCGCGGACGTGGACGCGCTGGAGAACGGGGTGACGGCGCTGTGGGAGGCCGTCGTGTCCAGAAGGCCGGAAAGCGCTCGGGCCCTCGCCGCTGCCGGGGCCGATCCCTGGCGGCCGTCGATCGGCGGCTGGTCACCGGGGCGGCTGAGCCTCGCGGGACCGACGCCGGACCTGTTCCCGGTGCCGGCCGGGGTGCGGCTGACCGACACGGAGCGCGCGGCGGTCCGGGAGGCCGGTCGGCTCGTCGCGGCGCTGGGTGATTTCCACCACGACGGCCTGGGGCTCGCCTGTGTGGCCGGGATCGACGCGGCCGAAGCGGTCCGCCGCCTGGAGGCGGTGCCGGTGAGGAGTGAGACCACCGAGGAGCTGCTCGAGTACCTGCACGGGGAGGGCAGGGCCGAGAGCATGCGGATCATCGGGGTGACGTCCGTGCCGGGCGGCTGCGTCGTGATGCAGCCGTGGGGGTACGCACCGCACATGCCGGGCGTGCTGACCCGGCTGTCCGCCGGCACCGTCTGTTACGGCATGTACGCCAACCCCAAGAGCGGTGACCAGGGCAGCATCGCCCGCCACGGGACCCTCGAGAGCTGGGACCTGCACCCGGGCGGCGATCCGGACGAGGGTGACGGCTCCGGGGAAGTACTGAATTCCTACCTCTACCGGCACAACGCCGTGGCCTACTCCTGCGCCTTCGCGGGACTGCGTCCGACCGACGCACGCGCCGTGACCGGACCTCCCGATCTGTGGGTCGAACTGCCGGACCGCGACCACTGGAGTCACTGACCCGACCAGAACACCCGCACCACGCCTACGCCACGTCTGGGCCGCGGAGCGGTCAGGCGCGCTCCGGATCCTCCCGGTCCCCGGCACCGACGCCTCGGCCGTTCCCGTCCCCGTCGCTCTCGGGTGCACGCCAGACCCTGCGCAGCCGGATGAGCAACGGCTCGACGCGCCGTCGGCTCTGCCCGTGCACCCGCGGGTCGTCCGTCACGTCGTACCGCTTCACGTACGCGCCGAGGAAGGCCTGCAGCGTGGCGACGGCCGGGATCGCGATCAGCGCGCCCACGGCACCCATCAGCGCCGTGCCCGCGATGACCGACCCGAAGGCGACCGCCGGGTGGATGTCCACGGTCTTGGAGGTGAGCTTGGGCTGGAGCGCGTAGTTCTCGAACTGCTGGTAGATCACGACGAAGCCGAGCACCCACAGCGCGTACCACGGGTCGACGGTGAAGGCGATCAGCATCGGCAGGGCACCCGCCAGGTACGTACCGATCGTGGGAATGAACTGGGAGACCAGCCCGACCCAGACGGCGAGCGCGGGCGCGTACGGAACGCCGAGGATCACCAGCAGGACGTAGTGCGCGATCCCGGAGATGAGCGCCATCAGACCGCGCGAGTAGAGGTAGCCGCCGGTCTTGTCCACCGCGATCTCCCAGGCCCGCAGAACCTCCGTCTGCCTGGCGGGAGGCAGCACGGAGCACAGGGCGCGCCGAAGCCTGGGGCCGTCGGCCGCGAAGTAGAACGAGAACAGGAAGATCGTCAGGAGCCGGAACAGCCCGCCGAGGACGGTGGTGGAGATGTCGAGCACTCCGGTCGCACTGTTCTGCACGTACTTCTGCAGCCAGTCGGAGTGGAGCACGCTGTCCTGGATCTCGACCCGGGAGAGGTCGGTGCGGAAGGTCTGGTTGACCCAGTTGATCACCGAGTCCAGGTACTTCGGGAACTCCTCGACCATGTCGGCGATCTGGCCCGCGAGCATGGAGCCGAGCAGGACGACGAAGCCCACTCCGGCGATCAGCACGGCGAGGAAGACCAGGAAGGTGGCGAAGCCGCGGCGTATGCCGCGCGCCGACATCCTGCTCACCGCCGGCTCGATGGCGAGCGCCAGGAAGAACGCGATCAGCACATTGATCAGCAGCCCGATGAGCTGGTCGAACGCCCAACTGCCGAGCCGGAAACAGGCATAGAGCGCCAGGGCGAGCACCATGGCACGCGGCAGCCACGAGGGCATGCGGGCCGATCCGGTGCCGGAGGGCGGCGTTTGTGGAGGAGCGGTCGGGGTGGAAAGCGGCTGGTTCTGTGCTGTCTCGTCTGTCGGTGCCACGGCTCCAGTCTCGCCTACGACAGTGACGAGGCGCTGTCTGCCCCGGACAACAACCCCGGTCCGGCTGCCGACGAGCCGGGAAAGCGCCCCTGCCCACCATGGCCGAAAGCAGCTGCCCACCGGTGGCGGGCCAAGAACCGGCTGTCGTGCGACGAGTCGGAGGTCAGCGCTTGTCCTCGGGGATGCCGACCGCCGCGCAGACACCCCGCCAGACGTCCTTCGTCTCCCAGCCCGAGGCCAGCGCCTGGTGCACCGTCTGCCCGCCGAGCTCGGCCATCACATGATCGCGTGCGAAGGAGTCGGCGTACGACGCGCCGAAGTGATCCGCCATCCGTTCCCAGAAAATCGTCAACCGCATGCCCTCAGTATCCCGCTCCTGAGGGTGCAGCCCGGCCGCTACGTCTTGTCGAGAGCGCTTACCGTCCTACGGTCGGTCCATGGCTGGAACCGGAACAAGTCCTCTCAAGCGCGCCGAACAGTTCATCTGGCTCACGGCCCGCGTCCTGGAACAGCGGCGGTTCGCCCATCACTTCCTGAAAGGAAGTGCGGACGCCGTGGAGACCGCGCTCGCCGCCTATCTGAACGAGGACGGCGGCTACGGGCACGCGCTCGAACCCGATCTGCGCGGCCCCGTGAGTCAGCCGCTGCACACCGCGCACGCGCTCAATGTGCTCGACTCCATCGGCCGCTGCGACGGCCCCCGGATGGAGCGGGTCTGCCGCTTCCTCACCGAGGTGTCGACCCGGGAGGGCGCGCTGCCCGCCCTCCTGCCGACGCAGCGCGGCTATCCCGCCGCGCCGTTCATCCCGGTCGTCGACGACCCGCCCCCGGAACTGCTGACGACCGGCCCCGTCGTCGGGCTCCTGCACCGCAACGCGGTGTGGCACGCCTGGCTCTTCCGGGCGACCGACTTCTGCTGGGCGGCGGTCGAGGCCCTGGACCGGTCGCACCCGTACGAGATCGAGGCGGCACTCGCCTTTCTGGACGGTGCCCCGGACCGGGCCAGGGCGGAGGCGGCCGCCGACCGGCTGGGGCGGCTGGTGCGCGATCAGCGGCTCGCCGTGCTCGACCCGGAGCGGCGCGACGAATATCCCGTGGCGGCCGGGTACGCGCCGGGAGAGCAGCACTTCCCGTACGACTACGCCCGTACGCCCGGGTCGCTCGCCCGTCGCTGGTTCACCGACGAGGAGCTGTCCCGCTCGCTGGACCATCTCGCGGCCGAACAGCAGGCGGACGGCGGCTGGCCGGTCAACTGGCGCCAGTGGGCACCGGGCACCGCCCTGGAGGGGCGGCCCCTCGTGACCATCAAGGCACTCCTGACCCTGCGCGCCCACGGACGCAGTCTCGACTGAGCCCGGTGGCCGGGGCGGGCGCCGGTCGGCGCACCCCGTCGCCGCCGGGTGGTCGCGGGGTCTTCCGGCCGGGCCGGCCGGGAGTTCGGATCAGGCCCAGCCGAGGGCGCGCACCCCTGCCGTGACGACCACGGCGGAGCCCACGACCACGAGGAAGGGCGCGCGCAGGGCCAGGGCGAGCGCGGCTGCGGCGAGCCCCACGCCCCTGGCGTCCAGGGTCAGGTGCCGGCCGTCGCCGAACGTCTGCTGCGCGGTGAGTGCCGCCAGGAGTGCCACGGGCAGGAGCGCGGCGAGGCGCTGGGTGAGCGGGCGTTCCAGTACTCCCGCGGGCACCAGCAGCCCGAGCAGCTTGGCGAGGTAACAGCCGACCGCGGTCAGCGCGATGGCGATCCAGACGTTCATCGGTTCTCCTCCGTGCCGGACGTGGGCCGGTTCGGTTCCCGGTGTGTCTCCGCGAGGGCCGGTGCACGGTCCGTGCCGCTGCGGCGCCCGCTCAGGAAGAGGACGGCGGGCGCGGCGAGCGCGGACAGCAGGACGGGGACGCCCGCGGGCAGTACCGGCAGCAGGCCGAGCGCGAGCAGGACCGCGACGGCGGCGGTGACGCGTTCGGTGGGGGTCTTCAGCATCGGTGCCAGCAGGGCGAGGAAGACCGCGGGCGAGGCCGCGTCCAGCCCCCAGGCGTCGGTGTCGCCGAGCGCCTTCGCTCCGAGTGCGCCCAGCAGCGTGGTCAGGTTCCACAGCACGTAGAGGGTGAGTCCGGTGACGGCGAAGCCGATCCGTGCCGCCCGCCGGGTCGGCTGCGGCAGGGTCACCGCGGTCGTCTCGTCGATGACCCACTGGGCGGCGAGGGGGCGGAGGAACCGCGGAAGTGCCAGCAGTTGCGACAGCCGCAGCCCGTAGAACGAGTTGCGCACGCCGAGGAAGAAGGCTCCGGCGGCCGCGGTGTACGGGTTGCCGCCCGCGGCGAGGGCGCCGACGAGGGCGAACTGCGAGGCGCCGGTGAAGACGGCAAGACTGAGCACGCAGGTCTGCAGGAGGCTCAGTCCCGAGCCGGCCGAGGTCACGCCGAAGGCGAAGCCGGAGAGCCCGACGGCTATGCCGACGCCGAGCGCGTCGCGCACGACGGCCGCGTCCGGCTTCGTGCCGGGCGCCTCCGGCCGCTTGCCGGGGTCGGTCGTGCCGCCGTCGGGCGCGTCCGTCGCTTCGCCGACGCCCTCGGGAAGTGTTGTCTGTTCTGCCACGACCGGAACGCTACGTGGGCCCTTCGGGACCGGTCTTGTACGTTCTTGCACGTTCGCGCTGGTACGCGCCGGGTGGTACTCCCACGATCCGGGTGAAGTGACGGTTGAGATGCGGCTGGTCGGTGAACCCGACCCGGACGGCCGCCTCCGCGGGCGCCGTGCCCGTGTCGAGCATCCGGCGCGCGGCCCGCACCCGGGCATCGGTGAGCCAGGCGTGCGGCGGCATCCCGTACTCCTTCTTGAAGGCCCTCAGCAGCGCGAAGGGGCCGGTCCCCAGCTCCGCGGCCAACGCGTCGAGGGTGGGCGGCTCCGCCATCCGGCCCTCCAGCACCGCGCGGGCCCGCGCGGCGTCGCGCGCGCCCGCCGAGCGGGGCGTGCGGAGGGGCAGCACGCTGCCGTGCCGGCCGAGCAGCCGCGTGACCATGACCCGCAGCACCGTGTCGGCGGCCAGCGCGTTGCCCTCCTCGGCGGCCCGGTGGACCGCGCCGATCAGCCGGGCCGTGTACGGGTCCACGACGCTGGTCTCGGTGAAGCCGACCGTGCCGCGCAGAGTCGTCGTGTCGGCGGCGATGTCGTTGACCACCCGCGCCGACGGGTAGAGCGTGGCGTACACCCAGCCCTCGGGAACGCCCGCGCGGGCGGTGTGCGGGACCTCCGGGTTGATCATGACCACGGTGCCGGGGCCCGCGTGGACGGTGCCGTCCGGCAGCCCGACGTCCTCCACCCCGCGGGTGATGGTGCCGAAGACGTAGCCCTCGTGGCTGTGGCGCGGGAAGGTGTGGCGCACGTACCGGGCACGCAGCAGGTCGAGGTCGGGCAGTTCCGCGTACTGCCAGTGCCTCGCCCACTCCCCCGATCCGGGCTCCGGTGCGGTCCCCATGGGGGGAATTCTCGCAGGTCCCCGCCGTGGGGCCCGGGTCGGCGGGCAGGGCGCCCCGGCCGCTGTCAGTGCCGGGGTGCACGATGGGGGACATGGCCGGCTCCGTGCTCGACTCGTTCTCCCCCGCGACCCGCGGCTGGTTCGCGGGTGCCTTCAGCGCGCCCACCGCGGCGCAGGAGGGTGCCTGGCGCGCGATCGGCGAGGGTTCGGACGTGCTGGTCGTCGCCCCGACCGGCTCCGGCAAGACGCTCGCCGCTTTCCTCGCCGCGCTGGACGGGCTGGCGTCCGTCCCTCCGCCCGCCGAGGCGAAGCGGCGCTGCCGGGTGCTGTACGTGTCGCCGCTCAAGGCCCTCGCGGTCGACGTCGAGCGCAATCTCCGCTCGCCGCTGACCGGGATCCGTCAGGAGTCGGTGCGTCTTGGGCTGCCCGAGCCCGAGCTGCGGGTGGGCATCCGCTCCGGCGACACCCCGGCCGCCGAGCGTCGTTCGCTGGCGAGCCGGCCGCCGGACATCCTGATCACCACGCCCGAATCGCTGTTCCTGATGCTGACCTCGTCCGCCCGGGAGGCACTGTCCGGCGTCGAGACGGTGATCCTCGACGAGGTGCACGCCGTGGCGGGTACGAAGCGGGGCGCCCATCTCGCGGTGTCGCTGGAGCGGCTCGACGAGCTGCTGCCGCGGCCCGCACGGCGGATCGGACTGTCGGCGACGGTCCGCCCCGTCGACGAGGTGGCACGCTATCTCTCGCCCCGGCGCAAGGTGGAGATCGTCCAGCCGCCGTCCACCAAGCGGTTCGACCTGTCGGTGGTCGTGCCGGTCGAGGATCTCGGGGAGCTCGGCAGCTCCCCCGCCACCGACACCGAACGGCCCGACCGGGCGGACAAGCCGTCGATCTGGCCCCATGTCGAGGAACGGATCGTCGATCTCGTCCAGCAGCACCGCTCCACCATCGTCTTCGCCAATTCCCGCCGCCTCGCGGAGCGGCTGTGCAACCGGCTCAACGAGATCGCGTACGAGCGGCTCACCGGTGAGACGATCGCCGAGTCCCACTCCCCCGCCGAGATCATGGCCGAGTCCGGTGCGGCGAAGGGCGCCCCCGCGCTGCTCGCCCGCGCCCACCACGGTTCGGTGTCCAAGGAGCAGCGGGCCCAGGTCGAGGAGGACCTCAAGGCGGGCCGGCTGCCGGCCGTGGTCGCCACCTCCAGCCTTGAGCTTGGCATCGACATGGGGGCGGTCGACCTCGTGATCCAGGTGGAGTCGCCGCCTTCGGTCGCCTCCGGTCTGCAACGGGTCGGCCGGGCCGGGCACCAGGTGGGGGCGGTCTCCACCGGTGTGGTCTTCCCCAAGTACCGGGGCGATCTGGTGCAGGCGGCCGTGGTCACCGAGCGGATGCGCGAGGGTGCCATCGAGGCGCTCCGGATCCCGGCCAATCCGCTGGACGTGCTGGCCCAGCAGCTGGTCGCCATGGTCTCCCTGGACAGCTGGCAGGTGGACGACCTGCTGGCCGTGCTCCGCCGCGCCGCCCCCTTCGCCGCCCTGCCCGAGTCGGCGTTCACCGCCGTGCTGGACATGCTCGCCGGCCGCTATCCGTCCGACGCCTTCGCCGAGCTGCGACCGCGCGTGGTCTGGGACCGGGTGGCGGGGACGGTCACGGGCCGCCCCGGCGCCCAGCGGCTCGCCGTCACCTCCGGCGGGACCATCCCCGACCGCGGTCTCTTCGGGGTCTTCCTCGCGGGCGCCGATCCCAAGAAGGGCGGCGGCCGGGTCGGTGAGCTCGACGAGGAGATGGTGTACGAGTCGCGGGTCGGCGACGTCTTCACGCTGGGCACCACGTCCTGGCGGATCGAGGACATCACCCGCGACCGGGTCCTGGTGTCGCCCGCGCCGGGAGTTCCCGGTCGGCTGCCGTTCTGGAAGGGCGACCAGCTGGGCCGACCGCTGGAGCTGGGGCGCGCGCTGGGAGCGTTCCTCCGCGAGATCGGCGGGCTTTCGCAGGAGGACGCCCGCGAGCGGCTGCTGGCCGCCGGCCTCGACGTCTGGGCCGCCGACAACACCCTGTCGTACATCGACGAGCAGCGCCGCGCCTGTGGTCATGTGCCGGACGACCGGACCATCCTCGTGGAGCGGTTCCGCGACGAGCTGGGCGACTGGCGGGTGGTCGTGCACTCCCCGTTCGGCGCGCAGGTGCACGCCCCGTGGGCGCTGGCGCTGAGTGCCCGTCTCGCCGAGCGGTACGGCATGGACGCCCAGGTGATGCATGCCGACGACGGCATCGTGCTGCGACTGCCCGACGCCGACCTGATGGGCCTGGACCTCCTGGACTTCGACCCCGCCCAGGACGCGGCACCGCCTCCCGGACCCTCGTACGACAGCGAGCAACCGCCCGTCGGTGCGGCGGACGTGACGTTCGACCAGGGCGAGATCGGACAGATCGTCACCGATCAGGTCGGCGGTTCGGCGTTGTTCGCTTCCCGGTTCCGCGAGTGCGCGGCCCGCGCCCTGCTGCTGCCGCGCCGCAGCCCCGGCAAGCGCACCCCGCTCTGGCAGCAGCGGCAGCGCGCCGCGCAACTCCTCCAGGTCGCCTCCGAGTTCGGCTCCTTCCCGATCGTCCTGGAAGCGGTCCGCGAATGTCTCCAGGACGTCTTCGACGTTCCCGGGCTCACGGAACTGATGGGTGACCTCGAAGCGCGCCGCGTCCGGCTGGTCGAGGTGACCACCCCGGAGCCCTCGCCCTTCGCCCGCTCCCTCCTGTTCGGCTACGTCGCCCAGTTCCTGTACGAGGGCGACTCGCCCCTGGCCGAACGGCGGGCCGCCGCCCTCTCCCTCGACTCCCACCTGCTGGCGGAGCTCCTCGGCCGGGCGGAGCTGCGCGAATTGCTCGACGCGGACGTCCTGACCGAACTGGAGCAGGAGCTCCAGTGGCTGACGGAGGACCGCAGGGTCAAGGACGCCGAGGGCGTCGCCGATCTGCTCCGGGTCCTCGGCCCGCTCACCGACGCGGAGCTGGCCGAGCGCGGCGCCCGCCCGGCCTGGGCCCCGGAGCTGGCCGCCGCCCGCCGGGCCGTCCGGGTCCGGATCGCCGGGGCGGACCACTGGGCCGCGATCGAGGACGCGGGGCGTCTGCGGGACGCGCTGGGCACCGCCCTCCCGGTCGGCGTCCCCGAGGCGTTCACCGAACCGGTGAAGGACCCCCTCGGCGACCTCCTGGCCCGGTACGCCCGTACGCACGGCCCGTTCACCTCCGCCGGGGCCGCCGCCCGGTTCGGTCTGGGCACGGCCGTCACGGACGGGGCACTGCAGCGGCTCTCGGCGTCCGGCAGGCTCGTCCAGGGCGAGTTCCACCCGGCCGGCATCGGCCAGGAGTGGTGCGACGCCACCGTGCTGCGCCGACTGCGCCGCCGCTCGCTCGCCGCGCTCCGGCACGAGCTGGAGCCGGTCCCGCCCGCCGCCCTCGCCGGTTTCCTCCCGCAGTGGCAGCACCTGGGCAGCAGCAGCCTGCGCGGAATCGACGGACTGGCCCGCGCCGTCGAGCAGTTGCAGGGGGCTCCCGTCCCGGCGTCGGCGCTGGAGAAGCTGATTCTGCCGGGCCGGGTGACGGACTACACCCCCGCGCTGCTCGACGAGCTGACCACCACCGGCGAGGTCGTCTGGGCCGGTGCGGGCGCCCTGCCCGGCAAGGACGGCTGGCTGTCCCTTTACCCCGCCGACAGCGCGCCGCTGCTGCTCCCGCCCCCGCACCCGCTCGAACTCGGCGCGTTGCACGTATCCGTCCTGACCGTCCTGGCCGGCGGATACGGGCTGTTCTTCCGGCAGATCGCCGACCAGGTCCGCGCCACCACACATCCGGACTGCACCGATCCGCAACTGGCCGACGCCATCTGGGACCTGGCCTGGTCGGGCCGGCTCACCAACGACACGCTGGCGCCGCTGCGTTCGCTCCTGGGTTCCGGCCGCACCGCCGGATCGACCGCCCACCGCGCCAGAAGGAACGTCCCGCGCGGACGCTACGGATCACTCACCACCGCCCGGCCCGCCTCCCGGACGGGCCCGCCGACCGTCTCGGGCCGCTGGTCCCTGCTGCCCGCCGCCGAGCCCGATCCCACCCATCGCGCGCACGCCCTGGCCCGCACGCTCCTGGACCGTCATGGGGTGGTCACCCGCGGCGCGGTCCAGGCCGAGGGGGTGGAGGGCGGTTTCTCCGCGACGTACCGCGTCCTCTCCGCCTTCGAGGACAACGGGCAGGCCCGGCGTGGCTATGTCGTGGAGGGTCTGGGGGCGGCCCAGTTCGCGATGGACGGCGCGGTCGACCGACTGCGCGCCACGTCCACCGCCCTCGACCGCGCGGAGCCCGGTGCCGCCTCCCGTGCCCTGGTCCTCGCCGCGGCGGATCCGGCCAATGCCTACGGCGCGGCACTGCCCTGGCCCGAGGCGCCGGACGGTGCCGGGCACAAACCGGGCCGCAAGGCTGGCGCCCTGGTGGTCCTGGTCGGCGGCGAGCTGACACTGTACATGGAGCGCGGCGGCAAGACGCTGCTGGCCTGGCCCACCGATCCTGACGACCCCGCCCTCCTCGCGGCGGCCGGGGCGCTGGCGGCAGCCGCCCGTGCGGGGGCTCTCGGTACGGTCACGGTGGAGCGCACCAACGGCGCCTCGGCCCTGACCTCCCCGCTCGGCCGCACGCTGGAGGCGGCCGGTTTCCTCGCGACCCCGAGAGGACTCCGCCTGCGCGCCTGAAGCATCACGGCCAAAGCCCCGCCCCGCCCGACCTCCGGCTCCCGACGCCCCGCGCCGGTCCGGGCCCGGCCGAGGCCGTACCCGTATCCGCTCCGCACCCGGCACACCACGCCCCTGCACGCCCGGCCGAAGCCCTCACTCGTCCCCGTGCCTCGGCCGAGGGCCGCGCCCGGCATCCAGATCCCCGGCGTGCAGCCCCTCGTCCGCTGTCTCCCCGGCAGTCGCGGAGGCGGCCCCGCATCATGGAGGCATGCCCGAAGGAGACACCGTCCTGCAGACCGCCGAGCGCCTGCGCACCGCGCTCGCCGGCCGGACCCTCACCCGTTCCGATCTGCGTGTGCCCCGGTTCGCCACGGCCGACCTCACCGGCCGGACGGTGCTGGACGTCTCGTCGCGCGGCAAACACCTCCTCACCCGTGTCGAGGGCGGCCTCACCCTGCACAGCCATCTCCGGATGGACGGTGCCTGGCGCGTCTACGCCACGGACGAGCGTTGGCGCGGCGGCCCCGCCCACCAGATCCGCGCGGTCCTCGCCAACGCGCGGTACACCGCCGTCGGTTACCGGTTGCCCGTGCTCGAACTCCTCCGCACCCGGGACGAGGAGAAGGCCGTCGGTCATCTCGGCCCCGATCTGCTGGGAGCCGACTGGGACCCCGAGAAGGCTCTGCACAATCTGCTCGCCGATCCCGGCCGTCCCCTCGGCACGGCCCTGCTGGACCAGCGCAATCTGGCCGGAATCGGCAACATCTACAAGGCCGAACTCTGTTTCCTCGCCCGCGCCACCCCCTGGCTCCCGGTCGGAGATCTGCCCGCCCCCATCGCCTCCCGCCTGGTCACGACGGCCAAGCAACTCCTCGAAGCCAATCGCGACCGCCCCGTGCGCACCACCACGAACGTGCGGGCCGCACCGCGCGGGCAGGGCCCGAGGGAACGGCTCTGGGTCTACGGCAGGGCCGACCGCCCCTGTCTGCGCTGCGGCACCCCCATCCGCCTCGCGGACCAGGACGCCCGCCCCACCTACTGGTGTCCACGCTGCCAGTCGGGACCCACAAGGTAGTTGACGACCTGTCAGATCTGGTCGTACCGTCCGGTCATGCCCCGTATCGCGTACGACCTCACGGGCCGCGCCGCGTTCGTCACCGGCGCGGCGAGCGGCATCGGCCGCGCCTGCGCCCTCCTGCTCGCGGCCTCGGGCGCCACCGTGCACTGCGCCGACCGCGACGAGGAGGGTCTGACGGAGACCCGGGAGCTGATCACCGCGGCGGGCGGCACGTCCCACGTCCATGTCCTCGACGTCACCGACCGCGGCCGGGTCGGCGCCGCGGTGGCCGCCACGGGTGGCCTCGACATCCTGGTCGCCGCCGCCGGGGTCATGCACACCAGCAGCGTCCTCGACACCACGGACGAGGACCTCGATCGCGTGCTCGCAGTCAATTTCAAGGGCGTCCTGTACGCCTGCCGGGAAGCGGCCCGCAACATGATCGCGCGCGGCACACCGGGCTCTCTGGTCGCCTTGGCCTCGGGTGCGGTCGACGCCGCCGCTCCGGGGCTGCTCTGCTACAGCGCGGCCAAGGCGGCGGTCGTCCAGCTGACCAGGACCCTCGCGACCGAGCTGGGGCCGCACAACATCCGGGTCAACGCGGTCGCCCCGGGCTGGATCCGTACCCCCATGACGGCCCGCCACGACGCGGAGCAGCAGCACCGGACGGAGACGGCGATGGCACGGCTCTCGCCCCTCGGAAGGGTCGGCGAGCCCGAGGACGTCGCCCACACCGTGCTTCATCTCGCTTCCGACGCCTCGACCTTCACGACCGGCCAGATCCTCCGCCCGAACGGCGGCGTGGCCATGCCCTGGTGATGTCACGGCGGCGTAGCCATGCCCCGATGATCCGACGGCCGCGTATCGCGCACCGCGTTGCCTCGGCGTGCCAGTGCCGCGCCCACCGCACCGCGGCGCCCGGCCACCGCCCCACGCCCACGCCCACATCCGCAGCACCTGTGGATGCGGGCCCGTCGGTCCTGCGTATCCCCGCTCTCCCGGCGGCCGCGGCCGCATGCACGGGCAGCAGACTCAGTCCCCATCCGCCCGCCGCCACCGCACCCTCGACGAGCCCCGCATGGGCCGGTTCCAGCACGAGCCGCAGCACGGCCCACCACCACACCCCGCCGAGAACGAGCGCCGGCACCCATCGCCGTACCATGGCTGCCTCCTCCGGCCGAACCTAGTGCGGCGCGTTCATCGGCGGCAGGGCGCATCGGGGTGCACCACCGGCGCCCCGTTCACAGCCACGGACCGTTGCGCGCTCCCGCCCCAGAGCCCCGGAAGCCGGAAGCCCCGGAGTCCAGAAGCTCGAGAACCCAGAAGCTCGAGAGCCCGGGGCGCGCCGTGCCAGTCGAGTCACGGCCCGGTCCCGACCGGGCACCTTCGGCACGGGGCCGGAACGAACACCTCCGCAGCACCCCCGGCGACCGGGCCCGTGCGGCCCGTCACCGTCCCGCTCTCCGCAGTCTCACCCGATGGCGCCCGGACCGCATCCAGAACGGAACGCCCCGGGTCGGGCCGGGTCCGACCCGGGGCACCGCTGAGCCCCCACCACACCGGGTGGGGGCTCGGCAAGCGTGGTCAGCGCTCGTCGTCACGAAGAGGGTTCTTGAGGCCCTTCGTACGCTTCTCCGCGTCGTCCATGGCGCCCTTGGCGCGGCCCTTGGCCTGGTCCATCTTGCCTTCGGCTTCCTTGCGCCGATCGCCGGTCATCTTGCCCATGGCTTCCTTGGCCTTGCCCTTGATCTTGTCCTTGGCGCCTTCGTCGACCATTGCGACTCCTTCGAGAGGTGGGGGCTGCGCTCCGCACCGTTCCTGACGGGGCGGAGCGGGGCGGGTGCAGGATCCTGCACCCGGACAGGGCGGAGCCGATGCAGATTCCTGCATGCGAGCGGACGGCGCGGGCCGTCCCGGCCTCGGCGGGCTTCCCCGTCCCGAACATTCACCCACGAGGGAACGAGTGTCACAAATCGGTCACCGCGGGATCGCCTCTGTCCACGCCCCGGAAAGAACCCCACCGCCCGCAGGCCCGGAACCCCGCCCCGGCCCCGGTGAGCGCCCGGAGAAGGCCGGGCAGACGCGCAGAAACACACGGAGAACACGCAGAAGCCCCGGCCGTCCCTCCAGGGGACGACCGGGGCTTCGACACCAGGCCCGACCGGGTGGATCAGGCGGCGACGACATCCACCGCTTCCGCGGGCGCCTTGATGGTCACCCGGCCCGTCGGCACACCTGCCACCGACGTCACGGAGACGGAATTGAGCATGGGCCGCACCGGTACGGGTACCGGATCACTGGCTGCTGCCGACTCGGCCAGTTCGGCCAGCGACAGTTCATCGCTCACTTCACGCATGAGCTCGGACATCCGTACATCAAGCGCGTCGCAAATGGCGGAGAGCAGTTCGGAGGATGCCTCCTTCTGCCCCCGCTCCACCTCGGAGAGATAGCCGAGCGAGACTCGGGCGGACGAGGAGACTTCGCGCAGAGTACGGCCTTGGCGCTGGCGCTGCCGACGCAGCACGTCACCAAGCAGGCGACGGAGCAGAATCATCGGTGGCTCCCTCCTCGGACCGCGTAGCCGCATCCTTCACGCCCCACCGTACCGCCTTGCGCCGCGGCCGTGCGGGGAGCGATGTCGTGTTCACTCAGGGCTGCAAACATCAATTCCCCCCGTTCTGTTCCGTATCCTGTGCCCTTGCATTCTTGCCGAGTTCGGCGGACAGCAATGCGAGCACGCTGCGCACGCTCTCTTTACGAATGTCCGCCCGCCCGCCGTTCAATCGCAGCGCGGCCATTTTCTCCGCGCCGTCCGGCCCGGCCACCGCAACATAGACCGTGCCGACGGGCTTGCCGTCCTGCGGTCCGGGGCCCGCGACCCCGGTGGTCGCCATCCCCCAGTCCGCCCCCAGAGCACGGCGCACACCGGCCGCCATCTGCCGTGCCACCTCCGGGTCGACCGCTCCGCGTTCCGCCAGCAGGGCGCCGTCGACGCCCAGCACGTCCCGCTTCAGGGGCGTCGCGTACGCCGTCACGGACCCGCGGAAGGACCGCGAGGCACCGGGTACGGACGTCAGCTCCGCCGCCACCAGACCGCCGGTCAGCGACTCGGCGACGGCAAGCGTCTCGCCCCGCCCCGCGAGCAGCTCCAGCACCCGGGCCGCGGCAGTCACCGCTCGGCCTCCGCCGAGTCACGGCTGCCCCGGGCCGTCGCGTCCGCCCCCGGTGTCCCGGTGGCCTGCGCGGCTGCCGCCCGCTCGGCCGCGAGCCCCCGACGACGCAGCACGACGGCCTGGCGCACGTAGTCGAGTCCGGTGACGACCGTCAGCACGACGGCCACCGCCATCACCCAGAAGCGCAGGGTGGCGAGCGGACCGGTCAGCGCCAGAACATACATCCCGACGGCCGTCCCCTGCGCCAGGGTTTTCATCTTCCCGCCCCGACTGGCCGGAATCACCGCATGCCGTATCACCCAGAAGCGCATCAGCGTGATGCCGAGCTCACGGAAGAGGATGACGCCCGTGACCCACCAGGGCAGGTCCCCGAGGTACGACAGACAGATCAGCGCCGCGCCCATGATCGCCTTGTCCGCGATCGGGTCGGCGATCTTCCCGAAGTCGGTGACCAGGTTGTACGTACGTGCCAGGTGGCCGTCGAACAGGTCGGTGATCATGGCGATGGCGAAGGCCGCCCAGGCGAAGGCCCGCCAGGCCGGGTCGTACCCGCCGTTGTGCAGCAGCAGCATGACGAAGCCGGGCACCAGCACCAGCCGCAGCATGGTGAGCAGATTGGCGATGTTCCACAGGCTGGCCTGATTCACGGCCGCCGCGCCCAGCTTGCCGCCGCGGACCGGCTTCGCGCCGGATCCACCTGTAGCGGATGCCGGGGCTCCCGTCATCTGGCCGCCTCCACGGGTTCCGAACACTCGGCCACCAGATCCACTCCTTCGGTGCCCACGACCTTTGCCTCGACCATAAGGCCGGGAACGAGGCCCTCGCGTGTGGTGAAAAGCACCTGGCCGTCCGTCTCGGGGGCCTGGTGGGCCGCGCGCCCCACCGCCCCGTCCTCGTCGTCCACGGACTCGACCAGCACGTGGAGCGACTCCCCGAGGCGTTCCTCGGCGCGCTGCGAGGTCAGTTCCTCGGCCAGCTGCGAGATGTGCGCGAGCCGCTCCGCGATGACGTCGGCGTCCAGCTTGTTGTCGTAGCCGACCGCCTCGGTGCCCTCCTCGTCGGAGTAGCCGAAGACGCCGATGGCGTCGAGCCTGGCCCCGGTGAGGAAGCGTTCCAGCTCGGCGAGGTCGGCCTCGGTCTCGCCGGGGAAGCCCACGATGAAGTTGGAGCGGGCACCGGCCTGCGGAGCCTTGCTCCGGATGGTGTCCAGGAGCTCCAGGAACCGGTCGGTGTCCCCGAAGCGCCGCATCGCCCGCAGCACGCCGGGCGCCGAGTGCTGGAACGACAGGTCGAAGTACGGCGCGACCTTGGGCGTCGAGGTCAGTACGTCGATGAGGCCGGGCCGCATCTCGGCCGGCTGCAGGTAGCTGACCCGGATCCGCTCGATCCCCTCGACGTCGGCGAGCTCGGGCAGGAGTGTCTCCAGCAACCGGATGTCGCCGAGGTCCTTGCCGTAGGAGGTGTTGTTCTCGGAGACCAGCATCACCTCCTTGACGCCCTGCTCGGCCAGCCAGCGGGTCTCCTGGAGCACGTCCGAGGGGCGCCGCGAGATGAAGGACCCGCGGAAGGACGGGATCGCGCAGAAGGAGCAGCGGCGGTCGCAGCCGGACGCGAGTTTCACGGAGGCGACGGGGCTGGTGCCCAGTCGGCGGCGCAGGGGCGCCCGGGGGCCGGATACCGGGGCCACGCCGTCGGGGAGGTCCTCGGGGGCCGGGGCGGTCTCCTGCGCGTGCCCCGGCAGGGCCACGGCGGCGTCCTGCCGCTCGGCCGGGCTGATCGGGAGCAGCTTGCGGCGGTCGCGCGGGGTGTGCGAGGCGTGGATGCCGCCGCTGAGGATGGTCTGGAGGCGGTCCGAGATGTCGGCGTAGTCGTCGAAGCCGAGCACTCCGTCCGCTTCGGGCAGGGCCTCGGCGAGGTCCTTGCCGTAGCGCTCGGCCATGCAGCCGACGGCGACCACGGCCTGGGTCCTGCCGTGGTCCTTCAGATCGTTCGCTTCGAGCAGGGCGTCGACGGAGTCCTTCTTGGCGGCTTCGACGAATCCACACGTGTTGACGACGGCGACGTCCGCGTCGGAGGCGTCCTGGACGAGCTCCCAGCCGTCCGCTGCCAAGCGGCCTGCAAGCTCCTCCGAGTCCACCTCGTTACGGGCGCAGCCAAGGGTGACAAGGGCGACGGTACGGCGTTCGGGCATGGACTCAAGACTACTTTGTCCCGGCGCTGCCCCTGCCGCGCAGGGTTGTGCCACCGCTTCGGGTGACGGAAAGCGGCGGGCGCCCGGCCGGATCGCCGGACGCCCGCCGGGTGCCGATGGCGCCTGAAGAGCGGTGCGTGTGCGCGTCAGCCGACCGCGGGGTCGCCCTTCGTGTACGAGAGCCGCTCGACCTGGCCGGGCTGGAACTTGTCCTCGATCTTCTTGCCGTTGACGAAGAGCTCGACCGAACCGGCGTTCCCGAGAACGAGGTCGACGCGCTCCTGGTCCTGGAAGGTCTTGGACTGGCCCTGGAGCAGGAGACCGTCGAAGAGGAGCCGGCCGTTGTGGTCCTTGGCCGAGATCCAGCTCTTGCCCTGGTTGGCGCTGAGCCGCACGGTCACCTTGTCCCTGGGGGCCGCGGCGATGGCGCTGTCGGACGGTTCCGGCTTGGGGTCGACGGGCTTGTCGGTCTTCGGTGCGGGGGTCTTCCTGTCGGGCGTCGGGCCCTCGGCGACCCGGGTGGCCCCCGGGTCGTCGTTGCCCTTGACGAAGGTGAAGCCGACGAAGCCGACGACGGCGACGATCGCCGCGACCATGGCCGCCGTCCAATTGGGCCGACGAGGTTCGGAACGGATGCGTTCGGCTTCGAACAGCGGTGCCGCGGGCGTGGGCGCGGGACGGCCGCCGTGCTCGGCGTCGTACTGCGAAACCAGCGGTTCCGGATCGAGCCGGACGGCACGGGCCAGCGTACGGATATGGCCGCGGGCGTACACGTCGCCGCCGCAGCGGGAGAAGTCGTCCGCTTCGATCGCGTGCACGATGGGGATGCGCACCCGGGTGGACGAGCTGATCTCTTCGACCGTGAGACCTGCGGCGATGCGAGCCTGCTGAAGCACTCGACCGATCGAAGGCCGGTCGTCTTCGGGGGAGTTGCCGATGGACACGGGGGCGCCTTTCGAGCGTGAGCCACCTGCTGGGTGTTCAGTCTAGGGGGGGTACGAAAGGGTGGGGCAACCGGGAGGAAGGACTTTGCCCTCCATCGGAATCGAACATCGCCCCGAATCTGCCGGACCACCCGGGGAAGGACAATTCTGCCGTCCTTCCCCTCAAGTTGACGTACGACCCGACGAAACGGTTGCCCGTACTTCCACTACGCGGCGGATTCCCCGCGGATCAGCGCCAACACCCCGTCCAGCTCGTCCGGTTTCACCATGACGTCGCGCGCCTTGGACCCCTCGCTCGGCCCGACGATGTTCCGCGACTCCATCAGGTCCATCAGCCGGCCGGCCTTGGCGAAGCCGACCCGCAGCTTGCGCTGGAGCATCGAGGTGGAGCCGAACTGGGTGGAGACGACCAGTTCGGCGGCCTGGCAGAGCAGGTCGAGGTCGTCGCCGATGTCCTCGTCGATCTCCTTCTTCTGCTTCGTGCCCACCACGACGTCGTCGCGGAAGACCGGGGCCATCTGGTCCTTGCAGTGCTGGACGACGGCCGCGACCTCGTCCTCGGTGACGAAGGCACCCTGCATGCGGGTGGGCTTGTTGGCCCCCATGGGCAGGAACAGGCCGTCGCCCTTGCCGATGAGCTTCTCCGCGCCGGGCTGGTCCAGGATGACCCGGCTGTCGGCCAGCGAGGAGGTGGCGAAGGCGAGCCGGGAGGGCACGTTCGCCTTGATCAGACCGGTGACGACGTCGACCGACGGCCGCTGGGTCGCCAGCACCAGGTGGATGCCGGCGGCGCGGGCCAGCTGGGTGATGCGGACGATGGCGTCCTCCACGTCGCGCGGGGCGACCATCATCAGGTCGGCGAGCTCGTCGACGATCACCAGCAGGTACGGGTAGGGCGAGAGTTCGCGCTCGCTGCCCTCCGGCGGCTTGACCTTGCCGTTGCGGACGGCCTGGTTGAAGTCGTCGATGTGCCGGTACCCGAACGCGGCGAGGTCGTCGTACCGCAGGTCCATCTCCCGCACGACCCACTGGAGTGCCTCGGCGGCGCGCTTCGGGTTGGTGATGATCGGCGTGATCAGGTGCGGGATGCCCTCGTACGCGGTCAGCTCGACGCGCTTGGGGTCGACCAGGACCATGCGGACGTCGTCCGGGGTCGCCCGCACCATGACCGAGGTGATCAGGCAGTTGATGCAGGACGACTTGCCGGAACCGGTCGCGCCGGCCACCAGCACGTGCGGCATCTTCGCCAGGTTCGCCATCACGTAGCCGCCCTCGACGTCCTTGCCGAGCGCGACCAGCATCGGGTGGTCGTCCTCGGCGGCGTCCGCGAGGCGCAGTACGTCGCCGAGGTTGACCATCTCCCGGTCGGTGTTGGGGATCTCGATGCCGACCGCGGACTTGCCGGGGATCGGGGAGATGATCCGGACGTCGGGGCTGGCGACGGCGTAGGCGAGGTTCTTGGCGAGCGCGGTGATCCGCTCGACCTTCACCGCGGGGCCGAGCTCCACCTCGTACCGCGTGACCGTCGGGCCGCGGGTGAAGCCGGTGACCGCGGCGTCGACCTTGAACTCGGTGAAGACGTTCGTCAGCGCGGCGACGATCGCGTCGTTGGCGGCGCTGCGGGTCTTGCCGGGGCCGCCGCGCTCCAGCAGGTCGAGCGAGGGCAGCGAGTAGGTGATGTCGCCGGAGAGCTGGAGCTGCTCGGCGCGGGCCGGCAGCGGCTGGGACTGCGAGTCGGGGACGGACTTCGTCAGGTCGGGCACGCCGCCCGGGGGCGTCGGCGACTTCTCCTGCTTCCCCCCTCCGAAGGAGGGTTCGCCCTCCCTGGCACCGGGCACCGGTGTGCCCTGGCGTTCGCGCTCGACGGAGACGCCCTGGGTGAGGTCGGCGACGAGCGGCGACGGCGGCATTCCGTTGAGCACGGCCCCGTCGAGCGCGGCGGCCGCGGCGGCGGCCACGTCCACCGCGTCCATGGTGCGGTTCGCCACGGGCTGTGCGGAGGGCTTGCGCGGCTTGCGGCGCCTGGAGAGCGCCTCGGCCTCGGCCTGGTCGGGGTCGTACTCGGCGGATGCCTCGGAGCCGCGTGCCGAAGAGCGGCGGGAGCGGGCGGGCAGCGCCTCGCGCCACTGCTCGTCGTAGCGCTCGTCGTCGTTGTCCTCGTACTCCCCGGGGCCGGGCTCGGGGTGGAGGAGGCCCAGCCTGGTGCCGAGCAGCCGCAGGCGCTGTGGGATGGCGTTCACCGGGGTGGCGGTGACGACCAGCAGCCCGAAGACCGTGAGCAGGAGCAGCAGGGGGACGGCGAGGACCTCGCCCATCGCGTAGATCAGTGGTTTGGAGGCCGCCCAGCCGATGAGCCCGCCGGCGTCCTGCAACGCGGTGGTGTTGTCCCCCCGGCCGGGCGCGCCGCACGCGATGTGCACCTGTCCGAGCACCCCGACGACCAGGGCGGACAGTCCGATGACGATGCGGCCGTTGGCCTCGGGCTTCTGCGGATAGAGGATCAGTCGTACGGCGATGACGCCGAGCAGTATCGGCACGAGCAGGTCGAGCCTGCCGAAGGCGCCGGTGACGAGCATCTCGACGAGGTCGCCGACGGGTCCGCGCAGGTTCGACCAGGTGCCCGCGGCGACGACGAGGGCGAGGCCGAGCAGCAGCAGCGCGATGCCGTCCTTGCGGTGCGCGGGATCGAGTCCCTTGGCGCCCCGTCCTATGCCGCGGAACATCGCTCCGACGGCGTGGGCCGTGCCGAGCCAGGCGGCGCGCGCCATGCGGTACACACCGGCGGTGGGCGAGGGCGCGGGTCTGGGCGCGGCGGCCTTCTTGGCCACCGCCTTCTTGGCGGGAGCCTTCTTCGCGGGCGCGGTCTTCTTCGCCGCGGTCTTCTTCGCGGGCGCGGCTTTCTTCGCCGGAGCTGCTTTCCTGGCCGGCCCCGGGGTGCGGCCGGCGCTCTTCGCGGTGCCCGCCGTGCCCTGGGAACCCTTGCCGGACGTACGTGAGGCCATGGTGCCGAGGTTACCTGTGTCGACAGCCGTGAACACGTGTGCCTGCCGCTTCACCCGACTGTGTCGCTGTACGGAGGACGCGAACTGACGCGGCCTCACCGTCGGAGGCTTGGCCTCCGCACTGTTTCCACGCCGATTCCGCGCGGTGGAGCGGCCGGGCGGCAAGGAGAGTTGGGCTGGAGACCCGGCAATCGCCCTTCTTTGGCCGGTAGTCGTGTCGCGCCCCCGGCGTGTCCCCGGGCCGTCGGCGATCGGGCCGTACGGCGTTGCGCGACGCGCCCGGCCCGGTCGCCGGCGATCCGGCCGCGCGGCCGTACGCGTACGGCGTCAGGAGGGAAGCGGGGTACCGCTTCCCGTGCCGGGCTCCAGGGCGTCGAGCGCCCGGCGCAGTCCGGTCAGCTTGCGTTCCAGATGGGCCGCGGTGGCCACCGCGGCGGCGTCCGCCGACTCGTCGTCCAGCTGCTTGGAGAGCGCCTCGGCCTGCTCCTCGACGGCCGCGAGCCGCGCCGAGAGCTCGGCCAGCAGCCCGGCGGGCTCCTTCTCGTGGTCGTCGGCGCCGGTGTCGCCCTCCAACTGGAGCCGCAGCAGCGCCGCCTGCTCACGCAGCTTGCAGTTCTTCGTGTACAGCTCGACGAAGACCGAGACCTTGGCCCGCAGCACCCACGGGTCGAACGGCTTCGAGATGTAGTCCACCGCGCCCGCCGCATAACCCCGGAAGGTGTGGTGCGGGCCGTGATTGATCGCGGTGAGAAAGATGATCGGGATGTCCCGGGTCCGCTCCCGCCGCTTGATGTGCGCGGCGGTTTCGAAACCGTCCATGCCCGGCATCTGGACGTCCAGCAGAATGACCGCGAAGTCGTCCGTGAGCAGCGCTTTGAGCGCTTCCTCCCCTGACGATGCCCGTACCAGTGTCTGATCGAGCGCAGAGAGGATGGCCTCCAGCGCCAGCAGATTCTCCGGCCGGTCATCGACCAGGAGGATCTTGGCCTTCTGCACCATGGCCCGTCCTCCTCGCCCCGGAATCGCACCGGGCGCCGCCCCAGGGGACGACTCCCTTGCGCCGTCCGTCCTTGTGCCGGTCATGGTAGCCGCACCCCGACCGCCGCCACACCCTGTCACCGCGATGTCACTGTGCACGCAGAAGAAACGCGGCGGGAGACCAGAAGGTTCCCCGTATGCCGCGCCCTCACACCCCTGCGAGCACAATCGATCAGCTACTCATCACATTTCTCTCCAACAACGATCACTCTCCGCGCATCCACTGCTCCATGACGGAAAGAAGATGATCGGGATCGACGGGCTTGGTGACATAGTCGGAAGCGCCGGATTCGATCGCCTTCTCCCGGTCCCCCTTCATCGCCTTCGCGGTCAGCGCGACGATCGGCAGCCCGGCGAACTGCGGCATCCGGCGGATCGCCGCCGTCGTGGCGTAGCCGTCCATTTCCGGCATCATGATGTCCATCAGTACGACCGTCACATCGTCGTGCTGCTCCAGGACTTCGATGCCCACCCGCCCGTTCTCCGCGTAGAGCACCGTAAGACCGTGCTGCTCCAGCACGCTGGTGAGCGCGAAGACGTTGCGGATGTCGTCGTCGACGATCAGCACCTTCTCGCCGCGGAACCGGAACGTCCTGCGGCCCTCCGGCTCCTCCTGCCCACCGAGCGCCCACGGCTCCGGCTCGGCCACCGGCGCGGCGGCCCGCGGCGGCAGGGCGGGGCGCCGCTCGACGGCACCCGTGCTCCTGCGGCGGTGCGGCGCCACCCCCGCCGGACCGGACGGCTCCGGCTCGGCGGCCGTCCGGTCCGGTCCGGGTCCGATCTCCGGGAACGGGCTCTCCGCGGCCTCGGCGCCGGGCTCCTCGACGCCCCCAGGACCGATCTGCGGGTACCCCTGCGGCGGCAGCTCGCCCGGGTGCAGCGGCAGGTAGAGCGTGAACGTCGAGCCGCGGCCCGGCTCGCTCGCCGCGTGGATCTCGCCGCCCAGCAGCCGGGCGATCTCCCGGCTGATGGACAGCCCGAGCCCCGTACCGCCGTACTTGCGGCTGGTCGTGCCGTCCGCCTGCTTGAACGCCTCGAAGATCACCAGCATCTTGCTGGACGCGATCCCGATGCCCGTGTCGGTGACCGAGAAGGCGATCAGCCCCGCGTCCGCCTCGGTCAGCGAGCCGGCTTCCAGGAGCTGCTCCCGGATCGCGTTCGGAACGTCCTTGTCGGCGCGCCGGATCACCAGCTCGACCGCCCCGCTGTCGGTGAACTTCACCGCATTGGACAGCAGGTTGCGCAGCACCTGCAGCAGCCGCTGCTCGTCCGTGTTCAGCGTCGCGGGGAGCTCCGGCGAGACCCGTACGGAGAAGTCGAGCCCCTTCTCCGCGGTGAGCGGCCGGAAGGTCGCCTCCACGTAGTCGACCAGCTGGACCAGCGCGATCCGGGTCGGGCTGACGTCCATCTTGCCCGCCTCGACCTTCGTCAGGTCGAGGATGTCGTTGATCAGCTGGAGCAGGTCGGAACCGGCCCCGTGGATCGTCTCGGCGAACTCCACCTGCTTCGGGGAGAGGTTCCCCTCGGCGTTGTCCGCGAGCAACTTGGCCAGGATGAGCAGCGAGTTGAGCGGAGTGCGCAGCTCGTGCGACATGTTCGCCAGGAACTCGGACTTGTAACGCATCGAGACTGCGAGCTGCTCGGCGCGCTCCTCCAGGACCTGCCGGGCCTCCTCGATCTCGGTGTTCTTGACCTCGATGTCGCGGTTCTGCCGGGCCAGCAGCTCGGCCTTCTCCTCCAGCTCGGCGTTGGACTCCTGGAGCGCCTTCTGCCGGTTCTCCAGCTCCTTCGACCGGTCCCGCAGCTGCTCGGCCAGCTTCTGCGATTGCTCGAGGAGCTTCTCGGTCTTCGTGTTGACGCTGATGGTGTTGACGCTCGTCGCGATCATCTCGGCGAGCTGGTTGAGGAAGTCCCGCTGGATGTGGGTGAACGGCTGGAACGAGGCCAGCTCGATCACGCCGAGGACCTTCCCCTCGAAGAGCACCGGAAGCACGATCACATGCGCGGGCGGCGCCTCGCCGAGGCCGGAGGAGATCTTCAGGTATCCCGGCGGGACGTTGTCCACCTGGATGGTCCGCTTCTCCTCCGCGGCCGTGCCGATGAGCGTCTCGCCGGGCCGGAAGGACGTCGGCATCGAGCCCGCCGAGTACCCGTAACTGCCCCTCATCCGCAGCTCGTACGCGTTGTCCTCGTCGCTGTCGACGCCCACCGTGTCGGTGTCGCCGGTGGGCATCGCCAGGAAGAACGCGCCGTGCTGCGCCGAGACGACCGGGGTCAGCTCGCTCATGATCAGCGAGGCCACGTCGTCGAGATCGCGGCGCCCCTGCATCAGGCCGGAGATCCGGGCGAGGTTGCCCTTGAGCCAGTCCTGCTCCTTGTTGGTCGCCGTGGTGTCGCGCAGGTTGGCGATCATCGTGTTGATGTTGTCCTGCAGGGCCTGGATCTCGCCCGCCGAGTCCACGTCGATCTTCAGGTTGAGATCGCCCCGGGTCACCGCCGTGGCGACGGCCGCGATGGCCCGCACCTGACGGGTGAGGTTGCCGGCCATCTCGTTCACCGACTCGGTCAGGTCGCGCCAGGTGCCGTCGACGTCCCGGACCCGGGCCTGACCGCCCAGCTGCCCCTCCGTGCCCACCTCGCGGGCCACCCGGGTCACCTGCTCGGCGAACGAGGACAGCTGGTCGACCATCGTGTTGATGGTGTTCTTCAGCTCCAGGATCTCGCCGCGCGCGTCGATGTCGATCTTCTTGGTGAGGTCGCCCTTGGCGATCGCCGTGGTGACCGCCGCGATCTGGCGCACCTGACCGGTCAGGTTGGACGCCATCGAGTTCACCGACTCGGTGAGGTCCTTCCACGTGCCGAAGACGCCCGACACCTGCGCCTGACCGCCCAGCTCGCCCTCGGTACCCACCTCGCGGGCGACTCGCGTCACCTCGTCGGCGAACGAGGACAGCGTCTTCACCATCGTGTTGACGGTCTCGGCCAGCTCGGCGACCTCGCCGCGTGCCTCGACGGTGACCTTCTTCGTCAGGTCGCCGTTGGCGACGGCGGACGAGACCCGGGAGATGTTGCGCACCTGGCTGGTCAGGTTGTTGGCCATCAGGTTGACGTTGTCGCTGAGGTCCTTCCAGATGCCGGTCGCGCCGCGCACCCGGGCCTGGCCGCCGAGGATTCCCTCGGTACCCACCTCACGGGCCACCCTGGTGACCTCGTCGGCGAAGTTGAGCAGCTGGTCCACCATCGTGTTGACGGTCGTGACCAGTTCGAGGATCTCGCCCTTGGCATCGACGGTGATCTTCTTGGAGAGGTCGCCGTTGGCGACCGCGGTGGTGACCTCGGCGATGTTGCGGACCTGAAGGGTCAGGTTGTTCGCCATGCCGTTGACGGACTGGGTGAGGTCCTTCCACGTGCCGGACACGCCCTGCACCTCGGCCTGACCGCCGAGCATGCCCTCGGTACCCACTTCGCGGGCCACCCTGGTGACCTGCTCGGCGAAGTTCGAGAGCTGGTCCACCATCGTGTTGAGGGTGTTCTTCAGCTCCAGGATCTCGCCCCGGGCGTCCACGTCGATCTTCTGCGACAGGTCGCCCCGCGCCACCGCCGTGGCGACCTGGGCGATGTTGCGGACCTGGGCGGTGAGGTTGCCCGCCATCCCGTTCACGGAGTCGGTCAGATCGCGCCACACACCGGCCACACCGGGCACCTGCGCCTGGCCGCCGAGACGGCCCTCCGTGCCCACGTCGCGGGCCACCCGGGTCACCTGCTCGGCGAAGGCGGACAGCTGGTCGACCATCGTGTTGATGGTGTTCTTCAGCTCCAGGATCTCACCGCGCGCGTCCACGTCGATCTTCTGCGACAGGTCGCCCCGCGCCACCGCCGTGGTCACCTGGGCGATCTGGCGCACCTGGGAGGTCAGGTTCCCCGCCATGAAGTTGACGGAGTCGGTGAGGTCCTTCCACGTGCCGGAGACGCCGTCCACCTCGGCCTGACCGCCGAGCCGGCCCTCCGTGCCCACGTCGCGCGCCATCCGCGTCACCTGGTCGGCGAACGAGGAGAGCTGCGCCACCATCGTGTTGACGGTGTTCTTCAGCTCCAGCATCTCGCCCGCGACATTGACGGTGACCTTCTGCGACAGGTCGCCGTTGGCGACCGCGGTCGTCACCTGCGCGATGTCGCGCACCTGCCCCGTGAGGTTCCGGAACGCCGCGTTCACCGAGTCGGTGAGGTCCTTCCACGTCCCCGCCGCGCCCGGCACCTCCGCCTGCCCGCCGAGCCGCCCCTCGAGGCCGACCTCACGGGCCACCCGGGTCACTTCCGAACCGAAGGCCTGGAGCTGGTCGACCATCGTGTTGACGGTGTTCTTCAACTGAAGCATCTCGCCGGCCACGTCCACGGTGACCTTCTGCGTCATGTCACCGCTGGCCACCGCCGTGGTCACCTGCGCGATGTCGCGCACCTGGGTCGTGAGGTTCCGGAAGACCGTGTTCACCGAGTCGGTGAGGTCCTTCCAGGTGCCCGCCGCGCCCGGCACCTTCGCCTGCCCGCCGAGCAGGCCCTCGCCGCCGACCTCGCTGGCCACCCGGGTCACCTCGTCGGCGAAGATCCGCAGCGTGTCGGTCATCTGGTTGATGGTCTCGGCCAGCTGCGCTACCTCGCCGCGGGCGCTCACCGTGACCTTCTGGGTCAGGTCGCCGTTGGCGACGGCCGTGGTCACCTCGGCGATCCCGCGCACCTGCGAGGTGAGGTTCCCGGCCATCGTGTTGACGGAGTCGGTGAGGTCCTTCCACACACCGGCCACGCCGGGCACGGTCGCCTGCCCGCCCAGCTCGCCCTCCGTGCCCACCTCACGGGCGACCCGCGTCACCTCGGAGGAGAACGAGGACAGCTGGTCGACCATCGTGTTGACGGTGTTCTTCAGCTGGAGCATCTCGCCGGCCACATGGACGGTGACCTTCCGCGACAGGTCGCCCTTGGCCACCGCCGTCGTCACGAGAGCGATGTCCCGCACCTGCGCGGTCAGCCGGTACGCCATGGTGTTCACGGAGTCCGTGAGGTCCTTCCACGACCCGGACATCCCGCGCACCTGGGCCTGCCCGCCCAGCTTGCCCTCGGTCCCGACCTCGACCGCGACCCGTGTCACCTGTTCGGTGAACGCCGACAGCTGGTCGACCAGGCTGTTGACCGTACGGGCGACCTTCAGGAACTCGCCCCGCAGCGGCCGCACCGTCTCGTCGGCCGTGTGCGACCGCAGCTCCATCCGCTGTTCGAGATCACCGTCGGCCACCGCCGACAGCACCCGCCCGACCTCCGAGACCGGACGGGACAGATCGTCGACCAGGGCGTTGGAGGCGTCGATCGCGGCGGCCCAGGAGCCCTCGCAGGCACCTGTCTCCAGCCGCTCGGTGAGCTTCCCCTCGCGTCCCACCACCCGCCGCACCCGGGCCAGCTCGTTGGTGAGGTGGAGGTTGCGGTCGGCGACCTCGTTGAAGACCGCCGCGATCTCCGCCAGGGTGTCGTCGCCCGAGACGGTCAGACGCCTGCGGAAATTTCCGTCGCGCATCGCCACCAGGCCCGCCAACAGCCTGTTGAGCGCCGCCGCGTCGACGTCGATGGTTCCATTGCGCTGCTTCTTCACGGACTGTCCGCCTTTTGTGCGCGTGTTCGTTCCCCGCGCCGCCACGCCAGACTCCACCGTGTCCCTCCCGCAGGGGTTGACCGTATAGCTCGGGTCTTGTCTGGGAGCTTGCCCAGTTCTTCTTCGGCTCATCGCCACAGCCCACCGTCGACGGGTGACCATGCGGACGTCAAATCGTTGAAACGTACCAGGCGCGAAACCGGCGAGGGGGCAACCTCCGGGGGTTCTCCCCCGTCCCCCTGCCCGGAAGTCCACACTTGTTCGGTCACCTGCTCGTTCCTGCCCGGTCCTGCCCGAAGTCGGCCCTCGTGTATCCGGCACGGAGACCGAGCGTCTAGCCTGGCAGGCGAATCGAAGCGGCGAGAAACGGGCACAGGACTCGGGGAAGCGACGAGACACCAATGGGGAGTGCTGTGATCACCGCGCGTGCGGCCGCCACCTTCGACCCGGTCGGACGCTCCGTCGCGACCGCCCGCGCCTTCGTCCGCGACACCCTCCAGGGGTGGGGCTACGCGGACGTCGTCGACGACGCGGTCGTCCTCACCAGTGAGCTGGTGACCAACGCCGTCGTCCACGCGGGCACCGCCGCGGACGTGCTGTGTCTGCGCACGGAGGACGGCGTCCGGATCGAGGTCTCCGACCACTATCCGGAACGCGAGATCCCGCTCCAGAGCACGGGCCCGGACTTCGTCGGCCCGGATCGGGAGAACGGCCGCGGTCTGCTGCTCTGCGCGGCGCTCGCCACCCGGTGGGGCGTGGAGTACTCGCCCGCCCGCAAGCACGTCTGGTTCCAGCTCGACCTTCCCGAACGCCCGGTGGGCATCCGCTCCGCCGGTCCCCTGCTCCCCGTGGGTCTGCTCCCGGTCGCCGACGAGCGCGTCCGGGTCGCCGTCGTCCAGATCGACCGCTCCGGCTCCATCGCGGCGTGGAACGAGGACGCCACGTTCCTCTTCGGCCATGCCGCGGACCAGGTCACCGGGAAGCAGCTCACCGACTTCGCCGCCTGGCCCCAGACGCCCGGCACCAACACGGGCATCGTCGACGCGCTCCAGCTCTCGCGCTGGGAGGGCAGCTACGGGGTCCGGGGCGCCGACGGCCGCGTCGTTCCCGTATACGCCTCGCACCTGCGGGTCCGCGACACCCACGGCGAACCCTCCACCGTCTGTCTCCTCGTCCGCGACTACGAGCGCGCCGTGCTCCAGTCCCCGGCCCGCACGCCGGTGTCCGACGTGAACACCGAGAGCGGCAAGACGGACCCGTTCGAGATCTTCATCGGCTCCCCCGCCCCGGACGACCTCGACGGCCTGCTCCAGCGCACGGTCGAGCGGGCGCGCGACATGCTGGACGCCGATTCGGCCTTCCTGCTGCTGGCCACGGACGACGAGACGGAACTGGAGGTACGGGCCACCACTGGTCTGCCCTCGGCCCGCCAGCGTTTCGCCCGGGTGCCGGTGGAGGCCGGGACCGGCCGGTACGGCTCCGCCCGGATGCCCGCCGTCCACGAGGACCTGGACAACGTCCCGGGCGCGGTCCCCCTGCTCGACGGCACCGGAATGCGTTCCGTGGTCACCGTGCCGCTGAAGGTCGAGGGGCGGCTCACGGGTTCCCTGGGGGTCGCCGCCGAAGCGGCCGGCCGCTACTCGAACGAGGAGGCGCTGCGCCTCCAGTTCGCCGCGGACCGCATCGCGCTGGCCGTCGAGTCGGCCCGCCTGGGCGAGCTGGAACGCCTCCGCCGCGGTTCCCTGTCCTTCCTCGTCGAGGCGTCCGACCTGCTCGCCGGCACCCTCGACCGGGACCAGACCCTGGCGCTGATGGCCCAGATGACGGTCCCCACGCTGGCCACCTGGTGCGCCGTCTACACGATCGCCGACCAGTCGTCGGAGCCCTACCTCTCCTATGTGCTGCACGAGGACGAGGAACGCATCGACGGCCTCAAGGCCCTGCTCTCCAGGATCGCTCCCCCGGACCCCGTGCCGACTCCCGGCGCCCGTGTCTGGACGGCCCCTTCCGAGGCCGCCCACGAGGCGGCCATGCGCAGTTCGATGCGCACGCTCGGGCTGGGTGAGACCGGCAGGTTCGGTGAACCGGGCAGTCTCGGGTCCGGCATCCGCATGACGTTCGCCACCGCGGGCGCGGTGGGCGGGGAGACGGTGGTCCTGCCCCTCGTCGCCCGCAACCGAGTCATCGGCATGCTCACGCTCGGGAAGCCCTCCGACGACCATTTCCGCCAGGAAATCCTGGAACTGGCCGAGGACCTGTCCCGCCGCGCCGCCCTCGCCCTCGACAACGCCCGCCTGTACTCGGAGCGCATGGCGATCAGCCAGTCCCTGCAGCGCAGCCTGCTGCCGCCGGGACTTCCCGAGGTCCCCAATGTCGAGATCGAGGTCATCTACCGCGCGGCGGGCGAGGGCAACGAGGTCGGCGGCGACTTCTACGACGTCTTCCCGATCCGGGACGGTGCCTACGGCTTCGCCATCGGCGACGTCTGCGGCACGGGCCCGGAGGCCGCGGCCGTGACGGGCCTGGCCCGCCATGCCCTGCGCCTCCTCGCCCGCGAAGGTTTCGGCGGCCCGGCCGTCCTGGAACGGCTGAACGCCGCCATCCTGGACGAGGGCTCCCGCAGCCGCTTCCTGACTCTTCTGTACGGGGAGTTGTGGCCCCAGGAGGACGGCAGCGCCCTTCTGAAGGTGGTCTGCGCGGGACACCCGCTGCCGCTGCGCCTGTGCCAGGACGGCTCGGTCGAGTCCGCCGCCGAACCTCAGCCCCTGCTCGGCGTCATCGAGGACCTCGAACTGTACGAGCAGACGGTCACCCTCGCCCCGGGCGATGTCCTGCTGTGTGTGACGGACGGCGTCACGGAGCGCCGTGAGGGCACCCGCATGCTGGGCGACGACGGCCTGGCGGACGTCCTGGCCACGTGTACCGGCCTGACGGCGGGTGCGGTGGCGGCACGCATCCTGCGGGCCGTCGAACGCTTCGCCGCCGAGCCGGCCTCGGACGACATGGCCATCCTCGCCATGCGCGTTCCCGAACCGCCCACCGCCTGACCTCATCGGAGGTCCCTCGTGGCCGGTCCCGCTGGGGCTTTTCCCAAGGGCCCGTTCAATAGGGCCCGTTCAATGCGAAAGGCCCCCGCCTGCTGGCGGGGGCCTTTCGTTTTCCAGAGCCCCAATGCGGAATCGAACCGCAGACCTTCTCCTTACCATGGAGACGCTCTACCGACTGAGCTATTGGGGCCTGCTGCGCTGTGCAACGAGGTAAAGCATACCCTGAACTCGGGGATGCTCAAAACCACTGATCGCAGTCGACTCTGACGAGCTCTCACCGGGCGTCGGCACACCCTCTCTTCTTCCCACCCCCACCCCTGCGTCTCCCGCGCACAACGCGAGCCACGGGCCGGACCACACAGCTGCCGCTCCCGAACCTCGGCCTGCTGTACGGGTGTTGGCGCGGTATGGGTGGTGAAAACAGAAGAGCCCCGTGCCGCAAGGGCACGGGGCTCTCCCAAAAGGAGTCCGGCGGCGTCCTACTCTCCCACAGGGTC
>NZ_JBSFFY010000010.1:0-214796 GCF_053596315.1 Streptomyces sp. NPDC001732 | reverse complement strand
AGTTCGCGCACCGCCGCGTACGAGCCCGCGAATCCGATCGCGGCGATGAGCACCGCCCCGGCGACCACGAGACCGATGAGTATCCGGTGGGTGCGTGTCAGCTGCATCGCGGCCACCCGCGTTCCCCTCCTCGTTCCCCGTATCCGACGTTCTGCCGTTTCGCGCGGACGTCCTGTTCCATCGGTGCCCGCGGTGCCTTCCGGCGGGCACAGCCTGGCACATCGGGGTGCGGCGTGTTGCGCGGGGAGGGGCGGGTGGGGGCGGGAGCCCGGCCCTCGGGGGAGGACCGGGCTCCGTGAAACCGTTCGTGGCCGGGAACTCCGGGCGTGCGGGCGAGCGGTGGCCGGGCGGCGGGCGGCCGACCCGTGACCGGCTCGTGGCCGACTCGTGCCCGGCGGGGCGGGCGGCCCGTCAGGACCGGCTCAGGTGGTCTTCCTGACGGACGACTTGTGGGCGGAGGCCTTCCGGCTCTTCGGCTTGCTGTCCGAGGAGTCGTCGTCCGAGGAGCCGCCGGAGCCCCCGGAGGTCTTGGCGCCGTCCGGATCGGCCGACTGGGACGGTTCCGCCTCGTCGGTGGCGGAGACCGCGGCCACCGCCTCCTTGGCCGCCTTCTCGGCGCCCTTCACGATGTCCTCGGCGGACGGGGCCTTCGCGCCCGCGTAACCGGCGCCGTTGTAGGTGAGGGTGACGACGACGTTCCCCGTACGGGCCACGACCGTCGCGTACTTGAAGTCCTCGCTCGTCTTGGTGAGCTCGTAGGTGACCTTGGTGGCCTGCTCGCCGATGCCGGTGGCGGGTGCTTCGGCGACCTTCTTGGCGCCTTCGGTCGCCTTGGCCTTGGCGACCTGCTTCGCGAAGTCCTGCTTCGCGCGCTCGGCACCGCTGCCCAGGGCCTGGTCGGAGTCGAAGCGGGTGAAGCCGACGTCGAGCCAGCGGTACTGGGAACCCTTCACGCCCTTGTCGTCCAGGCCGTTCCAGGAGCAGCCCGTGCGGTACGAGACGTCGCTGGAGGTGGCGGCCGTGCCGTTCTTGGACTTCGCGTAGGGAACCAGGGAGGTGATCGTCTTCTTGGTGATCGACTTGCACGGTTCGGGCAGCGCGGCGAACTTCGCGGGCTCGACGGTCGGTTCCTTCTTCTCCGTGCTCGCCGGCGCGGACGGCGAGGAACCCGACTCCTTCTTGTCGCCGGAGTCCGACGAGCAGCCGGCGACGACGAGCATCACCGGAACGGCGGCGCAGGCGAGTATGCGGGCGAGTCGCGGGGCTGAACGGTGCATGGTTCCTTCACTCGGGTGGCGCGGCGGTCGGGCTGCCGGGCTGTCGGGCGGGTGGTCGGACCGAAGTTCTGTCGGACCGGAGGTTTTCCGGACCGGGGTTTCCGGAGGGCCACGGTACGACGGACCGGGGCCGGATGCCGCCTCGGCCGGGGCGCGGCGGTCGGGGGCGGTCCGGTGCGGAGGCTCCCGGAGCGGGACTATTCGTCGAACTCGTCGACCAGGTTCCGGGCCAGGGCCTGCGCCTTGTCCTGCAGTTCCTTGCTGTCGGGGACCACGGTGGAGACGGTCGGCTGCTCGGTGTACTCGACGGTCACGATGACGTTCGATGTGCGAAACACCACGCTGACCGTGCGGTGCCGGGCGGTGGAGCCCGCCCGGGTGAGCAGATCGTTCAGGAACGCGCTGTCCCCGAGGTCGTCGAGCGTGCGCGGCTGGAGGTTCTCGCCGTCGTCCGTGGCTCCGTCGCCGTCCGTGGCTCCGTCGGTGCCGGTGTCGTCGGCGGTCGCGTCGTCGCCGGCCTCGGGGGAGTCCTCGTCCTCGGCGGGCGGGCCGGACAGGGGGTGCGAGGCCGCACCGGACTCCGAACCGGAATCGGGTTCGGCGGCGGCGAGACCGGTGGCGTCGGATTCGGTGGCGGGGGAACCCGAAGACGTCTGTTCCTTCACGTCGTCGGGGGTCGCGGAGGCGGAGGGCGAGGAGAGACCGGCGGCGGTCTCCTTCTTCGTGTACACCTCGTGGGCGCGGTCGTCGTCGCTCACCGCGGGGTCGTAGGACACGACGCGCTCGAAGTCGACGAACAGGGTGTGCGAGGAGGAGGGGCCTTCCGACTTCCAGCGGCAGCCGACCCGGCGGTCGGTGTCGTAGGTGACGGTGGCGGTGCCCTCGTACACCTTCTTCTGCTGCTCCTCGGGGAGTTCGGCGGAGCCCGGGAGCAGGTCCTTGAGCGTGGACGCCGCGACCGCGCCGCAGGGCTCGGGGAGGGTGCGGTACTTGCCGGGGGCCGCCACGGCCTCGGTCGCCTCGCCGGGCTTGCCGTCCGTTGCGGAACCATCGGTTCCGGTGTCGGCGCTGCAACCGACGGCGAGCGCTGCCAGCAGCGCGGCGCCGGGTACGAAGGCCATTCGTCGCACGGCCCTGGGCTCCCTTCGTGCGAAAAACGGTTGCCGCTCGATGGCGACCGGTGGAGACAATGTGTATCGCACGCGCCGCTGTGAATGCCGGTCGGCCGACTCATTTGCCGATCTTGGCACCGGTTTTGCGCTTTCAGACTTTTCGGGGGAATCGAGGGATTATGTCGTACGTAGAGGTGCCGGGCGCGAAGGTTCCGATCCGCATGTGGGCCGATCCGGCCTCGGTCGAGGACGGCGCGATGCAGCAGCTGCGCAACGTGGCCACCCTGCCCTGGATCAAGGGGCTGGCGGTCATGCCGGACGTCCACTACGGCAAGGGCGCGACGGTCGGCTCGGTGATCGCGATGCACGGCGCGGTCTGCCCGGCGGCGGTGGGGGTGGACATCGGCTGCGGGATGTCCGCGGTGAAGACCTCCCTGACGGCCAACGACCTGCCGGGCGACCTGTCCCGGCTCCGGTCGAAGATCGAACAGGCCATTCCGGTGGGCCGCGGGATGCACGACGACGCCGTGGACCCCGACCGGCTGTACGGCTTCCGCGCGCCGGGCTGGGACGACTTCTGGGCGCGGTTCGGCGGCGTGGCCGAGGCGGTCCGGTTCCGTCAGGAACGCGCCACGAAGCAGATGGGGACGCTCGGCTCGGGCAACCACTTCATCGAGTTCTGCCTCGACGAGTCGGGATCGGTCTGGCTGATGCTGCACTCCGGGTCGCGGAACATCGGCAAGGAACTGGCCGACTTCCACATCGGCCAGGCGCAGAAGCTGCCGCACAACCAGGACCTGATCGACCGCGACCTGGCGGTGTTCATCGCCGACACCCCGCAGATGGCGGCCTACCGCAACGACCTGTTCTGGGCGCAGGAGTACGCGAAGCACAACCGCGCCATCATGATGGCCCTCTTCCAGAACGTGGTCCGCAAGGAGTTCAAGAAGGCCAAGGTGACCTTCGAACCGGTCATCTCCTGCCACCACAACTACGTGGCGGAGGAACGGTACGAGGGCATGGACCTGCTGGTCACGCGGAAGGGCGCGATCCGCGCGGGCTCCGGGGACTTCGGGATCATCCCGGGCTCGATGGGCACCGGTTCGTACATCGTGAAGGGTCTCGGCAACGAGAAGTCCTTCAACTCGGCCTCGCACGGCGCCGGTCGGAAGATGAGCCGGAACGCCGCGAAGCGGCGCTTCTCGACGCGCGATCTGGAGGACCAGACGCGGGGCGTGGAGTGCCGCAAGGACTCCGGCGTCGTGGACGAGATCCCGGCCGCGTACAAGCCGATCGAGCAGGTCATCGAGCAGCAGCGGGACCTGGTGGAGGTCGTCGCCAAGCTCAAGCAGGTGGTGTGCGTGAAGGGCTGAGCCCTGGCGCGGACCCTGTACCGGGTGCTGTTCCGAACCCCGGCACGGGGGCCGCTCCGGGCTCCTGGTGGGCCCTGTCGCGCATGTCGGCCCCGGACGCGGGTGGTGTGTCCGGGGCCTTCTCCTGTCTCCCGTCGGGTCGGCCGGTTCTCCTGCTGGGGTCGGCCGGTTCTCCTGCGGGTGGGTCGGTCTTCCCGTCGGGTCGGCCGGTTCTTTCGTCGGGGGTCAGTTGGTGCGGTGGACCTTGGAGTTGGACGCCTGGGCGCGGGGGCGGACGACCAGGAGGTCGATGTTGACGTGGCTGGGCCGGGTGACGGCCCAGGTGATGGTGTCGGCCACGTCGTCGGCGGTGAGGGGCGCGTCGACGCCCGCGTACACCTTGGCGGCCTTCTCGGTGTCGCCGCGGAAGCGGGTGGTGGCGAACTCCTCCGTCTTGACCATGCCGGGGGCGACCTCGATGACGCGGACCGGGGTGCCGACGATCTCCAGGCGGAGCGTCTCGGCCAGTACGTGTTCGCCGTGCTTGGCGGCCACGTAACCGCCGCCGCCCTCGTACGTGCCGAGGCCCGCGGTGGAGGAGAGGACCACGATCGTGCCGTCGCCGCTCGCGGTGAGCGCGGGGAGCAGGGCCTGGGTGACGTTGAGCGTGCCGATGACGTTCGTCTCGTACATCTGGCGCCAGTCGGCGGGGTCACCGGTGGCGACGGGGTCGGCGCCGAGCGCTCCACCCGCGTTGTTGACGAGGACGGCGAGGGTGCGGAACGCCGTGGCGAACTCGTCCACCGCGCCACGGTCGGTGACGTCCAGGGCGTAGGCCGTCGCCTGGTGGCCCGCCTCGTTGATCTCCTCGGCGAGCGCCTCGATGCGGTCCTTGCGGCGGGCGGTCAGTACGACGCGGTAGCCGGCGGCGGCCAACTGGCGGGCGGTCGCGGCGCCGATGCCGCTGCTCGCTCCGGTGACGACGGCGATCGGGGTGGCGGCCATGACGGACTCCTCGGGCGGCTGATCGGTGACGCGGCCAGGATAGGCGGGCCCGGGTCGGTGGTTCAGAACGTGTCAGTGGATGGACGTGGGCCGGGGACGGGCCGGACGGGCGCACTGAGTGCCGACGGGGCGGAGGGGGCGGGGAGGCTGCAGTTCGCGCTCGAACTGCAGCTCGCGGGGCGGCCGGACGAGGTCGTCGTGCGGATCGACACGCTGTGGAACGGCGGAGCGACCGACCGGAACCCCCGTAACGACGACCACGAGGTACTGGCTCCGACCGCCGGGGACGAGTACGTCTTCTGGCCTCCGGGTGTCGACGAGGGGCGGGCGCTCACCGGGCGAGTGCGGCCTGCAGGGCCGCGGGGTCGGCGTGGTCGCTCGCCCAGGCGATGTAGCCGTCGGGGCGGACGAGCAGGGTGGTGGTGCGCTCGCCCCGCCAGTGGGCGTGCACCAACGGGGCCGGTGACGCCGGAGCGGTGGCGCCGGCCGGGGTGACGAGGACGAACGCGCCGTCGCGCAGCAGTTGGTGCAGGCGGCCCTCCCGCAGGCTCAGGTCGGGGGCGCGCTTCGCGGTGAGGGGGTGCGCGCCGCGCGGGGCCGGGTAGGCGATCGAGATGCCGGAGACCATGCCGACGAGCTTGTCGGAGGCGGGCCGGACGGTGGACAGCGCCTTGGCGGCCACGGTTCTGACCGTCCGCTGGAGCGGGGTGTGGGCCATGGCGAGGCGGACGATCGCGCCGCTGGAACGGAGCACTCTCGTGCCGACCGGGTGCCGCTCGGCGTGGTAGCTGTCCAGGAGCGCCTCCGGGTCGGCCGTGTGCCCCCGCAGCACGGCGGCGAGCTTCCAGGAGAGGTTGGCGGCATCCTGGAGGCCGGTGTTCATGCCCTGGCCGCCCGCCGGTGAGTGGACGTGGGCGGCGTCCCCGGCCAGGAAGACCCGGCCGGTCCGGTAGGCGGGCACCTGGCGTTCGTCGCTGTGGAAGCGGGAGATCCAGCGGGCGTCGTGCATGCCGTAGTCGGTGCCGAGGGCGCGGCGGGTGATCTCGCGCATCTCGTCGAGGTCGACGGGATCGCTGTCGGCGGGCTGGTGAGTGCGGTCCCACCCCATCACGCGGTACCAGCCGTCGCCGAAGGGGACGATGAAGGCGAAGGAGGTCCCTCCGCCGCTGACCGTCAGGACGTCGGGGGGCTCCTCGGTGAGCCGGACGTCGGCGAGGACGATCGACCGGAGCACGGACCTGCCGGGGAAGGGGAGCCCGAGCGCCCGGCGCACGGGGCTGCGCATCCCGTCCGTGCCGACGAGGTAGCGGGCGGTGAGGGTGGACCGGCTGCCGTCCGGCTCGCGCAGTTCGGCGGTGACGGATTCGGACGCGGCGCTCTGGTGGAGCCCGGTCAGCTCCGTGTCGTACCGGAAGTGGACGCCGGCGGTGCGGGCACGGCGTTCCAGCAGGTGCTCCACCTCGTACTGCGGGGTGATCAGCACGAAGGGGAAGCGGGTGTGCAGCAGGGAGAGGTCGATCGAGAGCGTGCCGAAGAAGCGCAGGGAGGTGATGGGGGTGCCCCTCTCGATCAGCTCGTCGGCCAGGCCGCGACTGTCGAGCACTTCGAGCGTGCGGGCGTGCACGGCGAAGGCGCGCGTCATGTTGTTCGTCCTGTGCGGGCGGCGCTCCACGAGCGTGACGGAGACGCCCTGGGCGGCGAGGTCTCCCGCGAGCAGCAGGCCGGTGGGGCCTGCGCCCACGACGAGTGCGTCGGTGGTTCGGGATGCGGTGCTCGGGGTGGTGGTCATGTCTGCCTCCTGGGCCCGTTCATCGGCTGTCGCCGGCTGTCACCAGCCGCCACCGCGTTGCCAACGAGCGTTGGTCAACACTTGTTGGCAACGGTAACTCTGGCGCGACTGGCATGTCAACGGTTGTTGGCCTACATTTGTTGGCATGACGAAGCCCGCCGCCGCTCCCCGCCGTTCGGACGCCACCAAGGCCGCGATCCTCGCCGCCGCGCGCGAGCGGTTCGCCGCCGACGGATACGAGCGCGCCACCATCCGGGCCATCGCCCGGGACGCGAACATCGATCCGTCGATGGTCATGCGCTACTACGGCAACAAGGAGGGGTTGTTCGTCGCTGCCTCCTCGATCGACCTGCGGCTGCCCGAGCTGGGTGCGCTGCCGACCAAGCACGTCGGCGCGGCCCTCGTGGCGCATTTCCTGGACCGCTGGGAGGACGACGACGTGCTCACGGCCATGCTGAGGGTCGGTGTCACCAACGAGGCCGGCGCGGAGCGGATGAGAGAGGTCTTCGCCCAGCAGATAGGGCCGGTCACGCTCGGCGTCTGCCCCGATCCGGCGGAGGCGCCCCACCGTGCGGCGCTCGTCGCCTCACAGATACTGGGAATGGCGCTCACGCGTTACGTGCTGCGGTTCCCGCCCGCAGCCGAGCTGTCGCGCGAGGAGGTGATCGCCTGGCTCGCGCCCACCGTCCAGCGCTATCTGACCGCCGAGCAGCCGTAGGGCGTGTTCCGGAAGTCCCGCCCGGCCGGGTCGAGGCCGCCGGGAAGGGCTTGGCCCGATTCGTACACTCTCTGCATGTCGCAGAAGTCCCAGCCCCGCCGTCGTGCGCTGATGGCCGAGCTGACCGTCGAGTCGCGCCGGTACATGGCCGCGTACGCGCTCTTCAACCAGGCCGTGGCGGACCACCTGCGGCTCCACCCGACCGATCTGCAGTGCCTCAACCTGCTCGGGCTGGAGACGGCCCCGGTCACCACGGGGCGCATCGCCGAGCTGACCGGGCTCACCACGGGGTCGGCGACCCGGCTGGTGGACCGGCTGGAACGGGGCGGCTACGTGACGCGCGAGCGGGACACGGTGGACCGGCGGCGCGTGCTCGTCGCGCCCGTTCCGGAGCGGATGGCGGAGATCGGCGCCGTGTGGAAGCGGCTGAACGGTGCCTGGGCGGCGATGTTCGAGGCGTACGACGACGACGAAGTGGCCCTGCTCATCGCCCACATGCGACGGACGGTCGAGCTGAGCACGCGCCAGGTCGAGACGTTGCGGCAGGGCGCCGCCGAGCTGGGAACGGGGAGCGGTGCGACGGACACCGGGAGTGGTGCGGCGGACACCCGGAACGGTGCGACGGATACGGGCGGCGGCCCGGCGACCGGTTGACGCCCGCTGTCGGCTGACGTCCGCTTCCGGCCGGAGGAGCCGCCGGCCGGAAGCGTCACCGGCGGGATGCCGGGAGCGGCTGCGGTGCGGGCGGAGGGGGAAGCTGCGGGCCGCGTCCCGGCGCGGACGGGTGGGCGGACGTGGGCGGAAGGCTCAGGCGCCGTCCGCGGGAGAGGCGGAGGCGGGGGCGAATTCCTGGAGCGCCTTCGTGACGATCGCTTCCAGACGGGTGTGGTGGGCGCCCCGCCAGTAGACGCGGTCGCACTCCGTGCACTGCGCGAAGACGTCGTACGACTGCCGGGTGCCGTGCTCCAGCTGGTCGCTGACGGTGTCCTTGTCGGCAGTTCTCAGCGGGCCGTTGCAGGCGGTGCACCTGGTCCACGGGGCCAGTCGCGGGGCGAACCGACCCAGTACGTCCCGGAGTTGGTCCTCCGGATGGTTGCTGTAGACGTACGCCCCGGCCCAGATCTCCCGCCGGTGCAGCAGCCCGCGGTCCCGGGAGAGCAGTACGCGCCGCTCCTTCGCCGACCGGGCGGCCAGCGCGGGATCGCCGATGTCCTCGCTCTCGTAGGCCGCGTCCACGCCGAGCAGCCGCAGCCGCCGGGCGAGCGTGCCGAGGTGGACGTCGAGCAGGAACCGCAGCGGCGCGCCCGGGACGTGCTGGGGACGCTCCACGGCGCGCACCTCGACCAGCTCGCCCGCCCCCGGGATGTGCGAGACCGGAACGGGGCGGCCGTCCACCAGGATCTGCCCGGCCTCGGTGAGCGGGATGCCGAGCGACTCCACCACGTGGCCGAGGGTGGAGGAGCCGTCGGTGATCACGGCCGTGCGTCCCCGGCGGCGTTCATGGGCGACGAAAAGGCTCAGCTCGGGGGCGACTTCGAGGTGGATCTCCGGTCCGTTCACCTCGTCAGCATGTCATCGGCCGAGGCGGGGCGGCCAGGGGGTTTCGGACTTACCCGGCTGCTCGACGGGTGCTCACCGAATGCTCCCCGAGCGCTCCCTGAAGGCCCCGAGTGCTCTCCGAGTGCTCGGCGGACGCTCAGGGGCGGAAGGCGGCGGCGTGCTCCTCGGCCCAGGTGGCGAAGGTGCGGGCCGGGTGGCCGGTCAGCCTCTCGACCTCGTCGGTCACCTCGGCCAGTGCGCCCTCCGAGGCCGCCATGTACGCGAGCAGCGCGTCGGCGATCGGCTCGGGCACGAACGCGGCCACGGATTCCTTCCAGGCCTCCCCGGTCACGGGGTTGATGGTGATGGGGTGCCCGGTCGCCGCCGCCAGGAGACCGACCTGCTCGGCGGCGGTGAGCGATTCGGGCCCGGTCAGGTGGTACGCCGCGCCCCGCAGGCGGGGTTCGGTGAGGACGGCGAGGGCCGCCTCGGCGATGTCCGCCTCATGGATGGGGCTGCTGTGGCTGAGGGGGTGGGGGAGGTCGACGGAGCCGTGTTCCCGTACCGAGCGCGACCACTGGTGGGCGTTGGTCGCGAAGGCGCCGGGACGGAGCAGTGTCGTGGTGAGGGGCGAGGCCGTCAACGCCTGTTCCACCGCGTGGTGGGAGGCGGCGATCGGGTTGTCCAGGGCATCGGGGGCGAGGACCGAGCTGGAGGAGAGCAGCACGATGTGCTCGACCCCGGCGGCCTCGGCCGCGGCGAGGAAGGCGTCGATGCCGGAGGGTTCGGCGTAGAGGAAGACGGAGTCGACCCCGTCGAGGGCGGCAGCGAAGGTGGCCGGGTCGCCGAGGTCGCAGGCCACGACCGGTACGTCGGCGGGCAGCGCGGGGAGGGCCGGGTCGGAGAGCCGTTCGGGGGCGCGCGAGGCGGCGCGGACGGAGTGACCGGCGCGGAGCAGCAGCGGGACGAGTGCGGAACCGACCCGGCCGCGGCAGCCGGTGACGAGAGTGAGCATGGCGAAGGAACCTCTCTCCGAAGATATGACTGCGACGCGCATAAGTTGCGTGACGCAGATGAATATCCCGGGAGAGGCCCCGGTCGTCAAACGTTTTCGGCAGGCGGGCAGGCAGGCGGGCGGGCAGGCAGGCAGGCAGGCCGCCGGACAGCTGGACAGCTGGACAGCTGGACAGCCGGGCAGAGGCGCGGGCGAGGACGGAGGCAGAAGCGGGCACGCCTACAGTTCCCTCATGAAGATCATCGACCTCGAACCCGGCGACGCCAGACTGGCCGCCGACCTGCTTCCCGTCCTGCGCGAACTGCGCCCCCACCTCACCGAGGACCTCTTCCGCGAGGTGTACGAGCGGGGGTACGGGCAGGGCCTGCGGTTCAGCGCCGCCTACGACGACCGCGATGTTTGCGTGGGCGCGGCCGGGTGGCGGGTCGTCGACAACACCAGCCAGATCCGGAAGCTGTACGTCGACGACCTGGTCACCACCGAGGGCGCCCGCTCCACCGGGGTCGGCCGAAGGCTCCTCGGGTACCTGGAGGACCGGGCCAGGGAGGCGGGCTGTCGGTACCTCGGCCTGGACTCGGGCACGCACCGTACCGATGCCCACCGCTTCTATCTGCGGGAACGGCTGGACATCGTCGCGTTCAACTTCGACAAGGTCCTCGACTCGGACTGAGCGCCGGGCCCGGCCGACGGCGCTCGGTGCGGCGCGAAGGCCGTCGGGGACACGCCGACCGTGGCCGTGAAGTCCCTGATCAGATGGGCCTGGTCGCTGTAGCCGAGTTCGGTGGCGAGCGCCGCCCAGTCCACCGCGGGGTCCGTCTCGGCCCGCTCCAGCGCCTCGTGGATCCGGTAGCGGAGGACGACCCACTTGGGGCCGACGCCGACGTACGTCGAGAAGAGCCGCTGGAGGGAGCGCGGGGACAGCCCCGTGATGCGGGCGAGTTCGTCGACGCGGCGCACCGTGCGGTCCGTGCGCACCAGGTCGACCAGGGCCATCGCGCGCTCGGCCTGCGGGTCCGGCCGGGGCGCGAGCGCCAGCAGGTACGCGTCGAGCGCCGCCACCCGCGCGTCCTCGTCGGCCGGGTCGAGCACGGCCGACGGCGGGGCGGGCGGGGTGAAGACCTCGTCCGCGGGCAGTCGTTGCCCCGTCCACTGCGCGACCGGCCGGTCCGGTGCGAACGGCCGGAACCCGCCGGGCCGGAACTGCACGCCGCAGACCCGGCCCCGGCCCTCCAGCTTCTGCGTGAAGAGCTTCAGCCCGATGCCCGAGACCTCCACGAAGTCGGCCTCGTTCTCGTACCGCTGGAAGACCAGGTTCACGGACGGGTGCGGTACCAGGTGGGAGGCGTACGGCTGCGCCAGGTCCCAGTCGATGAGCCAGTAGTGCTCCAGGTACGGCCGGAGTCCGGCGGCGGGCTCGCGGCGGCGGAAACGCACCTGCGCGAAGAGTTCGGGGGCGTCGACGATGCCCCGGGTGTCACGTCGAGGACCGGCCATGGTGGCGATTTTATGGCGTGTCTGTGGCGGGTTTCGCGGTGTGCGGATTCTTTGCGGGGCGATGGCGCGTTTCTTCAAGCGCCTGGCCGCCGCGCCGTGCAGGGTCGGCGGATGAAGAAGATGAGCGAACTGCTGGAGACGGCTGCCGCACGGGCCGTGCCCGTGCTGAACGGGATCGAGGCCAGCAGCCTCGGAGCCCCCACGCCCTGTGCGGAGTACGACGTGCGGGCATTGATCAACCACCTGTTCCAAGTGGTCGTCAACTTCCAGGCGCTGGCGGCCAGGGAGTCGGTCGACTTCGGGGAGACGCCGGACGTCGTCACGGGGGACTGGCGGGTCCGCTTCGGCGAGGAGACGGAAAAGCTGGTGGCGGCCTGGGCCGTGCCCGGCGCGGAGGAAGGCACTACGGGGGCCATGGGGCTCCCGGCCAGGACTGTCGGGAACATGGTGCTGGGCGATCTGACCGTCCACGCCTGGGACCTCGCGCGGGCCACCGGCCAGGACTTCGCACCGGACGCGTCCGTGCTGGACGAGATCGGTCCCGCGCTGGCCGCGATGGCGCCGATGGGCAGGGAGGCGAAGGTGTTCGGAGAGCCCCGCCCCGTACCGGAAGGGGCCAGTCCCTTCGAGCAGGTGCTGGCGCTGACCGGCCGCGACCCGCACTGGCGGGCACCCGGCGTGTGACCTCCGCCCGTGATCCGCACCGGCGGGCGGCCGGCGCGTGACTTCCGGCGGCGGGGCCGGGCGCGCGTGCCCGACCCCGCCGCCGTACGGTGTCCGACCGGCCGGCCAGATGGCAGTCGGTGGCTAGTGCCGTGGCCGGAAGGGTTCACCGGCTCGCGACGCCCGGCACGGCACCTCGCCGCGTTGTCGCATCACCCGAGTACATCCAGTACGCGGGCAATGCTCCGCCTTGCGATGCACCGCACCGGACGCCGCGAGCTTTCCGGCAAACCTTTCCGGCCACAGCACTAGCGGCTCCACACGTGCAGTGCGTCGCCCGACTCCGACACCGTGTACCAGGTGCCGTCGCCCAGGGCGGTGGGGGCGCCGGAGATCGGGAAGGGGTACGCGAGTCGCGCCGTCACCCGCATCCGCTCCCCGGCCGTGCTCACCAGCCAGTGGCGCGGTTCGCCGTACTCCTCGTCCCGCTCCGACGTACCGGCGACGACGGTCTCCTCGTCGAGGAAGCCGCAGACGTAGTCCCAGAGCGCCTCGTCGGCGTCCCGGTCGTCGGGATCGGCCTCCGGGTGACGGGGAACGGCGTGCTCGGTGTCGAGTTCGTGCAGTACGGAGCCGTCGTCGACCCGGTGCACGCCGAGCGTCTCCTGGTAGTGCGTCACCGACAGGAAGCGCTCGCCCGACGGGCTCACCGACGTCAGGATCCGTTCGTCGTTGCAGAACCGTTCGACGGAGAGCTTCTCGCCGTCCCACCTGCCCCACAGCATCGGCACCCCGTCCTGTCCCTCGCCGACGCACAGGCCCATCCGGGCGGGGTCGGGGTGCGGGACGTGGTCCGATCCGGCGGCCACCGTCTCCGCGTCCGCCCGGCCGAGGACCCGGCCGTCGGCGGCGTCGACGACCAGCCACTCGTCCAGCGCCTCCGGGTCGGGCCCCGAGGCGGCGACGGGGCCGCGTATGTGGGCCCACACGAGCGTGCCGTCCGCCGAGAACACGGCCGAGCCGCTGTCCGGGTACCGGTGCCGGGGATCGGTCGCGTACTCCTCGAACCCGGTGTGGAGCGTGCGGCAACTGCCCTCCCAGCAGCCGTGCGCGATCTCCCAGCGCACCGCGCCCGTCGGGTCCACCGCGTACACCGCGTGCACCCCGGCGAAGACCGCGAGACCGCCGTCCGGTGCCACCGCGAAGGTGCCGAAGCTGCGGGGCCAGGGCGCGGGGAAACGGACCACCGGGGCGTTCCCCGCGTCCTTCGCCGGGCCCTCTGCCGCATCCTCTGCCACGCCTTCCGCCGCGTCCCCCGCCGTGCTTTCCGCCGCGTCCAGGGCGACGACGACCAGTTCGGTGTCGCCGCGCTGGACGAGCAGCCGCCGGCCGGACGCGGGCCGTCCGTCGCCGGACGCCCCGCCGGGGTGTGGCACGGGCCACCGAACCAGGTGCGGGACGTCCGCTGCGTCCGGTTCGTGGGCCAGCGGTGCGGCGAGCGTGGTGACAAGGCGTGCGGCGGCGACGTCGACCATGGGCCGGGCCTCCCTCTCGTGCTTCGGTGCCGCGCCGGGTACGGGGGAGGAGGGGTACGGGAGAGCGGTGCGACCGGGCCGGCGGTCGCGCGTGGCCGCGGTGCGGTCGGGCCGCACCGGACTCCCGCCACCGTCCCGGGCAGCTGGGTGGTCAAGTGTTCGATGCAGTATCCCTTTTGCGGACTCCCTTTGCGGACTCCCTTTGTGGAATTCCTTTGCGGACCGTGGCGACGATCCGGGTCAGCGGTGGTGCGTGTCGGGGACGACGGCGACCGGGACGGGCGCGTAATGCAGCATCGCGTGGCTCACCGGGCCGAGGCGGAATCCGTGCCATCCGCTGCTCCTGCGGGCGCCGACGACCAGGAGTTCCGCGTCCCGGGCGGCCTCGATGAGGCTCTGGTGCGTCGGCCCCCGCACCACCGACCGGTGGATGACGACACCGGAGGAACCGCCCGGGTCCAGCTGCGCCAGCACCTCTTCGAGGTGCTCCTCGGCCTCCCGGTGGTACGAGGAGGCCGGGGAACCCGAGATGAGGGGATGGCCCATGGGCCCGTGGGCGGGACTGCGCCAGGCGCGCACGGCGACCAGCTCGCCGTGGCGGAGCACCGCCTGTTCCAGCGCGAAGACGGCGGCCGGGGCCGGCGTCGTGGCGTCGCTGATCCCGACGACGACGCGGCCGGGATGCTCCGGGGCCCGATGCTCCGAGGCCCCGGCCGAACGCGCCGGGACGACCACGACCGGGCAGCGGGACCGGCCGGCGAGCGACAGGCTGACGGACCCCAGCAGCATCCCGGCCACCCGGCCCCGGCCGCGCGAACCGACGACGACCAGGGTGGCCTCCCGGCTCTCCTCGACGAGCGCCGTCACCGTGTCCTCGGCCAGCACGGCGGCCTCCACCGCCACTCGGGGACCGAGCCGCCGCGCGCGGTCGGTGGCCTCGGCGACGAGGTGTTCGGCGAGGACCTCCTCCGTGGGGCGTTCGGTGTCGAAGACCGAGTGCACACCCTCGTAGCGCTCCCACAGGGAGGCGTGCACGACCCGCAGGGGCAGCCGCGAGCGCGCCGCCTCCGCCACCGCCCAGTCCAGGGCGCGCAGACTCCCCTCCGACCCGTCCACCCCCACGACCACCGGGAGCAGCATTGCTCCCACCGCCTTCCGCGCTCGGCTCTCCGGCCTGCCGCCACGGCGCTCCCCGGCCCGCCGTCACGGCCTGCCGCTACGGTTCGATCGTCAGCACCTGCTCCATGGGGCGGCGCGGGGTGCGCGGCCCCGTGGGCCCGTATCCCAGCCGGACGATCATCTGGGCGTGGCCCGAGCCGTGGACCGGGTCGCGCAGCAGCCAGCGCAGGTCCGGCCATTCGAGGGGCTGGGTCGCGAACGACGTGGACACGTCGTGGAGCGTGGCCGTGAGCAGCATCCGCTCCAGCGCCTGACCGGCCCGGAGCCAGTCGACGGCGTGGTCGCCGGGGGTGGACAGCAGGGCCAGCTGCGGTCGTTTCTCGAACGGCACCCGGGCCCGGCCGGGCTGCGGGGCAGTCCCCAGGAAGTCGCGGGCGGTCGCCCGTGCCGAGGCGTCGCGGGGGCCCAGGGCGTAGTCCGGGATGCCGTCGACGGGGGCCTCGGTCTTCGTGTCCCGGGTCCAGCTCCGCTGCTCCGCCTCCCGCGCCGGGTCCTCGCGGACGTAGCCCTCGGCGTCCCGGATCAGGTCCAGCACCGCCTCCAGGTGCGGGGAGACCAGGAACGTGAAGTCAGCGCCCTCCACCCGGGCCGCCTCGACGAGCAGTGCCCGAATGTCCGGCGGGACCGCCTGGTCGTCGAACGGGTAGCGGCTCGTGTGCCGCTCCCGGATCGCGGGGTGCAGCGCGGCGAGCGCCACGTCCCCGGCGCCGTCCCTGTCCCCGGCCTCGCCCCCGCTCCCGGCCCCGTCCCCGGCGTCGGTGCGGCGGCCGAGGCGGACGGTGGCCAGCACCGCGGGGGCCCACGGATCGGGCAGCAGCGCGGTGACGGCGTCCAGCCCGCGGTGCGCGGCGGACACCCGCAGGTTCAGCAGCGCCGCGCCGCAGCCCACGTGCAGCGCCCGGGTGGCCGGGTCCGCCTCGGGCAGCGCGCGGTCGAGATCGGCGAGGAGCGTGATGGTCCGGCCCGCGCGGGTGGCGCGGAACTGCCAGGGCTGGGCGTTGTGCATGGACGGGGCGGCAGTGGCGTCGGCGACGAGTTCGGTCAGCGTCGCGTCGTCGAGGGACTGGCTGGACATCAGGACTCCCCGGGATCGGGAACGGTCGATGCCCCTCCAGCATGGAACAGATGGGGGCCGGACGCGGTCCGAGAACGCCGCGAAGGGCGGGGCCCCGGCCCCGCCCTCACCCTTCATGGCCCTTTGTGCCTCACAAACCCCAGGTCAGGGCCATACCAGGCAGTACGCCTGGTGTCCGGCGTCGTGCAGCCGGTGGGAGAAGTCCTGCCACTCGTGGAGCAGCTGGTAGACGTTGAACGCGTCCCGCGGGCCGCCGCGGTCCGGGACCGTGGACCAGATGAACGCCGCGGCGCCCACCGACTCCTCGCCGACGCCGCGCAGCGGGTCGACGACCGTCATCGGGAGCTTGACCACCGCGTAGTCGGGGTGGAGCACGACCAGTTCCAGCGGGGGGACCTGGTGCAGGGGTATGCCCTGTATGCCGGTGAGGACCATCGCCGCCACCGTCTCCGGCTTGATCTTGGTGAACATGCCGCCCATGCCCAGTTCGTCGCCGCCGAGCTCCTCGGGGCGCATCGAAATGGGCACGCGTGCCGCGGTGGCCCCGTCGGGAGCACCGAAGTACTTGTAGGTCACCCCCACCCGGCCACCACTCCTGCTTCCGGCCTCGCCGTCCTGCGCGCCGCCGGGCCGCATGGCCCGCTCGCGCCTGGCCTCACGCCGGTGCCGACCCCGCCGGGCAGGCTCGGGCCCCAGGTCGTCGGTCCCTTCGCCCACTCCGCCACCGCGATGCATACCTCATCCACCCGACTACTACTTAGGAGACACAGCGCCGCCGCGCAACCCGATCATCGTGTCAGTGACCTCCCCCGCGGACGTGCGGTGAAACACCAGTCCGCAAGTCCGTCCGTGGCTCTGACACCATGGCGTATGTGAGCTTTCCCTATGACGCCCCAGTTTCGCAGACGCTTTTCGACCGCGCGTCCCTCGTGACGCCCGGCGGCGTGAACTCTCCCGTCCGTGCTTTCCGGGCCGTGGGCGGTACGCCCCGGTTCATGGTGTCCGGTAACGGTCCGTACCTCACGGACGCCGACGGACGTGAGTACGTCGACCTCGTGTGCTCGTGGGGGCCGATGATCCTCGGCCACTCCCACCCGGAGGTCATCGCCGCAGTCCAGGAGGCCGTAGCCCGCGGCACCTCGTTCGGTACGCCGGGCGAGGGCGAGGTCGCGCTCGCCGAGGAGATCGTGGCCCGGGTCGAGCCCGTGGAGCAGGTGCGGCTGGTGTCGTCCGGCACCGAGGCGACCATGTCCGCGATCCGTCTCGCCCGCGGGTTCACCGGCCGGGCCAAGGTGGTGAAGTTCGCCGGCTGCTACCACGGCCACGTGGACGCGCTGCTCGCCGCCGCCGGGTCCGGGGTCGCGACCTTCGGCCTCCCGGACACCCCTGGGGTCACCGGTGCGCAGGCCGGCGACACGATCGTGCTGCCGTACAACGACCTGGACGCCGTCCGCGAGGCGTTCGCCGCGCACCCCGGCGAGATCGCCTGTGTGATCACCGAGGCGTCGCCGGGCAACATGGGCGTCGTGCCGCCGCTGGACGGTTTCAACGCCGGGCTCAAGGAGCTCTGCGCCGCGAACGGGGCGCTCTACATCTCCGACGAGGTCATGACCGGTTTCCGTACCTCGAAGGCCGGCTGGTTCGGCGTCGACGGGGTGCGGCCCGACCTGATGACCTTCGGCAAGGTCATGGGCGGCGGTTTCCCGGCCGCGGCCTTCGGCGGGCGCGCGGACGTGATGGCGCACCTCGCCCCGGCCGGCCCCGTCTACCAGGCGGGCACCCTCTCCGGGAACCCGATCGCCACCGCCGCCGGTCTCGCCCAGCTGCGGCTGCTCGACGACGCGGCGTACGCCATGGTGGACACGGTCTCCGCGGAGATCCGCGGGCTGGTCGGCGAGGCGCTCGCCAAGGAGGGCGTGGCGCACACGGTGCAGGCGGCGAGCAACATGTTCTCCGTCTTCTTCACCGACCGGCCGGTGCGGAACTACGAGGACGCGAAGCAGCAGGAAGCCTTCCGCTTCACCGCCTTCTTCCACTCGATGCTGTCGCAGGGCGTCTACCTCCCGCCGTCGGCCTTCGAGTCCTGGTTCGTCTCCACCGCCCACGACACGCGGGCCGTCGAGCGCATCGCCGCCGCCCTGCCCGCCGCCGCCCGCGCCGCATCGGAGGCCACCGCATGAGCGAGGACGCGAGCACCGGGGGCGCCGGGAGCCGCAAGGACAAGGACATCACCGTCGTCCACCTGATGCGGCACGGCGAGGTGCACAACCCCGAGGGCGTGCTGTACGGGCGCCGCCCCGGCTACCACCTCTCCGAGCTCGGCCGGCAGATGGCCGACCGGGTGGCCGAACACCTGGCGGGCCGCGACATCACGTACGTCGTCGCCTCCCCGCTGGAGCGGGCCCAGGAGACGGCCACGCCGATCGCCGGGACGCACGAGCTGGAGCTGGCCACCGACGAGCGGCTCATCGAGGCCGCCAACGTCTTCGAGGGCAAGACGTTCGGCGTCGGGGACGGCGCGCTGCGCAAGCCGGACAACTGGAAGCACCTGACCAACCCGTTCCGGCCGTCGTGGGGCGAGCCGTACATCGAGCAGGTCGTACGGATGATGGGCGCGCTGGACGCGGCGCGTGACGCGGCGCGCGGTCACGAGGCGGTGTGCGTCAGCCACCAGCTGCCGATCTGGATCGTGCGCAGCTTCGTCGAGCGGCGGCGGCTGTGGCACGACCCGCGCAAGCGGCAGTGCACCCTCGCCTCGCTGACCAGCTTCACGTACCAGGGCGACAAGATCGTGTCCGTCGGGTACACGGAACCGGCGCGGGACCTGGTGCCGGCGCATCTGCGGGCCGGGGCGAAGCCGGTGAAGGGCAAGTCGAAGGCGTTCGGCGCGTAGCGGGCCGACCGGACCGGCCGGGGCCGGCGGGGGTGCCCCGGGCCCGGTCCCGTCGGGCCTCCCGGCCGCCGGGCCTTCCGGCCGCCGGGTCACCGGACCTCCAGCTCACCGGGTCACCAGGCCTTCCGGCCGCCGGGTCGCAGGTCCTCCCGGTCGCCGGGTCTCCGATTCGTCCACGATCACCGGACGGGCGTGTTTTCTCGCCTGTCCGGCGATCGCTGTTTTCCGCGGCGATCGGGCGCCACACCCGCCCACTCCACCTGCTGGTTCATAAGTTCGGGTACGGTCCGGGTCTGGTCACGCAAAGAATCATGTGCTAAATCGCGGAACCCCCGTGTTGGTTCCACCATCTAAGCCTTCGCCAGTTTGTATGGACTTGAGGAAAAACGACCGCAGATGGGGTAAGCATGCGTGATATCAGCCGAAGGGGTCTGCTCGGGGCCGGCGTCGGAGCCGCCGCCGCTTTCGGGGTGGCGGGCTGTGGCACCTTCGGCTCCTCCTCCGGCGAGAGCCGGTCGGGGACCACGGGGGAGAAGGGGAGCGACGGGAGCACCCGGGGGACCGGGCCCGCGAAGAAGGACGTCCGGAAGATCGGGGACGGTTCCACCGCGGACACCGGGAAGCAGCCGCACCAGCCCGCCAAGCCGGTCCCGCTCGAACCCGGGCAGACGCCGCCGCAGTTCGTGATCTTTTCCTGGGACGGTGCGGGCGAGGTCGGCAACGGCCTCTTCCCGCGCTTTCTGGAACTCGCCAAGGATCACGACGCGGCGATGACCTTCTTCCTGTCCGGGATCTATCTGCTGCCCGAGTCGAAGAAGTCCATGTACCGGCCGCCCAACAATCCGATCGGCGCTTCCGACATCGGTTATCTCACCGACGAGCACGTCAAGGAGACGCTGAAGAACGTCCGTCAGGCATGGCTCGACGGACACGAGATCGGCACCCATTTCAACGGGCATTTCTGCGCCGGTTCCGGATCGGTCGCCAACTGGTCGCCCCAGCAGTGGCGCAACGAAATCGACCAGGCGGTCTCCTTCGTCACCGAATGGCGCACCAACACCGGCTGGACCGATCTCGACCCACTGCCTTTCGACTACCGAAAGGAACTGGTCGGCGGCCGTGCCCCCTGCCTGCTCGGCCAGGAGAACCTGCTGCCCACCGCGAGCAGGCTCGGCTGGCGCTACGACGCCAGCTCGCCCGGCGGAACCCAGGTCTGGCCCAAGAAGCGCCAGGGCGTCTGGGACCTTCCGCTCCAGGCCATGCCCTTCCCCGGGCACACCTTCGAGGTCCTCTCGATGGACTACAACATCCTGGCCAACCAGTCGCTGAATTCGACCAAGGGGATGCCCTCGCGCTATCCCGGCTGGCGCGAACAGGCCACCCAGTCGTATCTCGCCGGATTCAACCGCGCCTACACGACGAATCGCGCTCCCTTCTACATCGGAAACCACTTCGAGGAGTGGAACGGCGGCATCTACATGGACGCGGTCGAAGCGGTGATCAAGAAAATCGCCGGGAAGCCGGACGTGCGCCTCGTCTCCTTCCGGCAGTTCGTCGACTGGCTCGACGTACAGACCCCGGCCGTCCTCGACAAGCTCCGTTCGCTGGGAGTCGGCGAGGCGCCCGCGGGTGGCTGGAACGCCTTCTTTAAACAGGGCTGACAACGGGCTTTACGGGCACTGAGGGGGGTGCCCGAGATCGCCTGAACCGCCATGCGAAACTTTTCACATGAGCCATGGCCGCGCACCCCGACGCCGCTTCACCCTGCTCGCCGCCCCCGCAGCAGCCGCCGCACTCGCCCTCACGCTGACCGCGTGCGGCGGGAGCGACAACAAGACCGGCGGCGGTGGCAACACGAACTTCGTCACGGGCAGCGGCGGGATCTCCACCGTGGCCAAGGGCGAACGCGTCGCCGCCCCGAAGCTGGACGGCGAGACCCTCGACGGCAAGCAGCTCGACGTCGCCGACTACAAGGGCAAGGTCGTCGTGCTGAACATGTGGGGCTCGTGGTGCGGGCCCTGCCGCCTGGAGGCCCAGTACTTCTCCCGGGTGTCCAAGGAGATGAAGGACAAGGGCGTCCAGTTCGTCGGGATCAACACGCGGGACGCCAAGAAGGGCCCCGCGATCAGCTTCGAGGAGGACTACGGGGTCCCCTACCCGAGCCTCTACGACCCGACCGGCAAGCTCATGCTCCGCTTCCCCAAGGGCACGCTCCGCCCGCAGGCCATCCCGTCGACCGTGGTCCTGGACCGGGACGGGAAGATCGCCGCCCGCTCCCTGACCGCGCTCGACTCCGACAAGCTGCACGAGATGATCGACCCGCTGATCGCGGAGAAGTGATTCCGTGCACACCCTTGCCGCGCTCCAGGGCGAGAACCAGACCGTCCTGAACGGGGCGCTGCTCGTCGCCCTGCCCATCGCCGTACTCGGCGGGCTCGTCTCCTTCTTCTCGCCGTGCGTCCTGCCGCTCGTCCCCGGTTACCTCAGTTACGTCACCGGCGTGAGCGGCACCGACCTGGCGCAGGCCCGGCGGGGGCGGATGGTCGCGGGCGCCTCGCTCTTCGTGCTCGGCTTCACCGCCGTGTTCGTCTCCGGCGGCGCCCTCTTCGGCTTCTTCGGCCAGACCCTCCAGGACAACAGCGGAATCCTCACCAAGATCCTCGGCGTGCTGATGATCCTGATGGGGGCCTTCTTCATGGGCCTGATGCCCTGGATGACCCAGCGCGAGTTCCGCATCCACAGGAGGCCGGTGACCGGCCTGGCGGGCGCTCCGCTGCTGGGCGCTCTCTTCGGGATCGGCTGGACCCCGTGTCTCGGCCCGACGCTCAGCTCGGTGAGCATCCTCGCGATGGACCAGGGCACCGCCGGACGCGGGGCGATACTGACCGTCGCGTACTGCCTCGGCCTCGGCATCCCCTTCGTCCTCGCCGCCGTCGCCTTCCGCAAGGCGCTCGGCGCGTTCGGCTGGGTCAAGAGGCACTACGCCTGGGTGATGCGGATCGGCGGCGGCATGATGATCGTGACCGGCCTGCTTCTGCTCACAGGTGTGTGGGGCACGATGATGCAGCAGGTACAGGGCTGGTCCAACGGCTTCACGGTGGGGATCTGAGTTCCATGAGCAACACCAAGTCCAACCCCGCCGCGGAGCGCGAGCGCCGGGACGAGCGGGACGGGGAGAGCGCAGCCGAGCTGGGCGCCGCCGGCTCCCGGCTCTCCACCGCCCCGAGCGAGGAGAGCCCGGCCGGCCTGCCCGCCATGGGCGTCCTCGGCTGGGCCCGCTGGTTCTGGCGGCAGCTCACCTCGATGCGGGTCGCCCTGATCCTGCTCTTCCTGCTGTCGCTCGGCGCCATCCCCGGCTCGCTGATCCCGCAGAACAGCGTGGACGAGCTGAAGGTGGAGGCGTTCAAGAAGGCCCACACCACCCTCACGCCGCTCTACGAGAAGCTCCAGTTCTTCGACGTCTACAGCTCGGTGTGGTTCTCCGCGATCTACATCCTGCTGTTCGTCTCGCTCATCGGCTGCATCGTGCCGCGCACCGGCCAGTTCGTGAGCCAGCTGCGCAGCCGGCCGCCCGGCGCCCCCAAGCGCCTGACCCGGCTGCCCGCGTACACCACCTGGCGCACCGAGGCCGAGCCCGAGCAGGTCCGCGAGGCCGCGCTCGCGATCCTGCGGAAGCGCCGCTTCCGCGCGCACGCCGTGGACGGCGCCGTGGCGGCCGAGAAGGGCTATCTGCGCGAGGCCGGGAACCTGGTCTTCCACGTCTCCCTGATCGTGATGCTGGTGGCCTTCGCCTGCGGACAGCTCTTCAAGTCCGAGGGCGGCAAGCTGATCGTCGAGGGCGACGGCTTCTCCAACACGCTCACGCAGTACGACGACTTCAAGTCCGGCTCGCTGTTCGACACCGACTCGCTCGCCCCGTTCAGCTTCACGCTCGACAAGTTCACCGGCACGTACGAGCGCAGCGGCCCCCAGCGGGGCACGCCCCGGACCTACGAGGCACACGTCACGTACTCGGAGGGCGCGTACGGCAAGCCGAAGAAGACCGTCATCAGGGTCAACGAACCCCTCGTCGTCGGCGGCACCAAGGTCTACCTCAACGCGCACGGCTACGCGCCGGTCGTCTCCGTGAAGGACGGCAGGGGCAAGGAGGTCTACCGGAACGCGGTGCCGCTGTTGCCGATCGACAACAACGTCACGTCGACCGGGGCGATCAAGGTCCTGGACGGCTACCGCGACAAGAACGGCAAGAAGACCCAGCTCGGCTTCCAGGCGTTCTTCGTGCCGACCTTCGCGGGCAACGGCAGGGGCACGATGTTCTCGCAGTTCCCGGCCCCCGACCTGCCCGTGCTGGCCCTCAACGGCTACCACGGCTACCTCGGACCCGACTCCGGACTGGCGCAGAACGTGTACCAGCTGGACAAGACCAAGATGACGGAGTTCAAGGACGCCGACGGCAAGCAGCTCAAGCAGCGGCTGCTGATCGGCGAGACCATGAAGCTGCCCGACGGGGCGGGCTCCATCACGTTCGAGGGCCTCCAGGAGTGGGCCAGCTTCCAGATCTCGGAGCAGCCGGCCAGCGGCTGGGCGCTCGGCGGATCGGTCGCCGCGATCGCCGGACTCGCGGGCTCGCTGTTCATCCAGCGGCGCCGGGTCTGGGTGCGGGCGGTGCGCGGCGCGGACGGCGTCACCGTCGTCGAGATGGCGGCCCTGGGCCGCAGCGAGTCCGCGAAGCTGCCCGAGGAACTGGCCGACCTCGCGGTCGCGCTCGTCGCCTCGGCACCCCCGGAGCCCCACCCCGAGCCCGGACCCGACCCCGACTCCGGACCCGATTCGGGGTCCGGACCCGACTCCGGACCCGGTTCGGGACCCGGAACCGACCCCGACGCCGGACCCGACTCCGATGCCGATTCCGACGCCGTCGAAGAATCCTCCGAAGATCCTGCCGAAGGGGCTGAGAAGTGAATCTCGCCGCCGCGACCAACGAGAACCTGGCGCACACCAGCAATGTGCTGATCTATTCGGCTATGGCCGTCTACACCCTGGCCTTCCTCGCGCACATCGCGGAATGGGTGTTCGGCAGCCGCAGCAAGGTCGGCCGCACCGCCGCCGCCCTGACCGGGGACGAGGCCGCCGCTCCCCAGGTGAAGGTGCAGGTCGCCCAGAAGGGCGGCGGCACCGCCGTACTGGACCGCCCGAAGATCGTCACGCGTTCCGCGGCCGGTTCCCGCGACGTCCCGGACGGGCCCGGCGCGGCCGGCGGCACGTTCAAGGGCGACCTGTACGGGCGGGTCGCGGTCTCCATGACCGTGCTCGCCTTCCTCGTGCAGGCCGGCGGCGTCGTCGCCCGCGCGCTGTCCGTGCAGCGCGCCCCCTGGGGCAACATGTACGAGTTCTCCATCACCTTCTCCACGGTGGCGGTCGGCGCGTACCTGGTCCTCCTCGCGCTGGGCAAGAACGTCCGCTGGATGGGGCTGCTCCTGGTCACCACCGTCCTGCTGGACCTCGGCATCGCGACGACGTGGCTCTACACCGACAGCGACCAGCTGGTGCCCGCGCTGCACTCGTACTGGCTGTGGATCCACGTCTCCACCGCCATCTTCTGCGGGGCCGTCTTCTACCTCGGCGCGGTCGGCACCCTGCTCTACCTCTTCCGCGACAGCTACGAGAACAAGCTGGCCAACGGCGGACAGCCCAGTGCGTTCGCCCGGTCCGTGCTCTCCCGGCTGCCCGCCGCCGCCTCGCTCGACAAGTTCTCGTACCGCATCAACGCCGCGGTCTTCCCGCTGTGGACGTTCACGATCATCGCGGGCGCCATCTGGGCGGGCGACGCGTGGGGCCGCTACTGGGGCTGGGACCCCAAGGAGGTCTGGTCCTTCATCACCTGGGTCGCGTACGCCTGCTACCTGCACGCCCGCGCCACCGCCGGCTGGAAGGGCCGCAAGGCCGCCTACCTGGCGCTGATCGCCTTCGGCTGCTGGCTCTTCAACTACTACGGCGTGAACATCTTCGTCACCGGCAAGCACTCCTACGCGGGCGTCTGACCGGCCCCGTACGAGCAAGGGTGCAGAACCCGCACCACCGGGCCACGCTGGAAACATGACCGATGCGACCCCCGTCATCGAGCACGGCACCAGCGAGACCCGCGGCGACCTGCACACCCTGCGGTTCATCCTGCGGCTGCCCCACCCCGTGCCACGGGTGTGGGCAGCCGTCGCCGATTCCGAGGGGCTGCGCGGCTGGCTCGCCGAGGCCGACCCGTTCCAGCACCGCGTGGGCGGCGCGATCACGCTCCGCCCGCTGAACCCCGACCGGGAGGGGGCCGCGACGGTCGCCACGGGCACCGTCACCGCCTGGGACGTCGAGCGGGTCGCCGAGTACACCTTCGAGGGGCCCCACGACCGGGTCCGCTTCCACCTGGAGCCGCCGCGCGGCGACCATGTGCTGCTGCGCTTCACCAACGAGTTCCGGGGCGACGACGAACTGCGCCTGGACCGCCTCGCGGGCTGGCACGACCACTTCCAGTACCTCGTGGACGCACTCGACGGCTACCCCGCCGACTGGTCGAAGTGGACCCCGGTGCGGTGGGCCGAACTGCGCGAGCAGTACGCCGCGGCCGAACGGTGATCCGGGGCCCTGGAACTACGGGGCGGGCGGGGTCGGCTCCTCCGGGCCCGCACCGCTCTCCCGGCGCTTCAGCTCCTCCTCGCGGCGGCGCAGGTCCGCCTCCCAGTCCTTGAGGAGCGACTCGTCCTTCTTGTTCTCTTCCTTCAGCGCCTTCAGGAACTCCGGATTGTCGTCCGGCGCCACCCACTGGGTGCGGTGGTTGCGGTGCCATTCGGACGGCGTGCGGCCCCCGGCGGGCGCGGTACGCATCTTGCCCGCGGCCAGCCAGACGATCGGGCCCACGATCCAGAAGAGCAGGATGATGAAGACCCAGGCGATCTTCGGCAGGTGCTTCGCCTCGTCCTCGGGGGTGTTCAGGCAGTCGATGAACGCGTAGATCGTCAGCGCCAGAGGCAGGAGATAGATCAGGGCCCGGAACATGATGGAGAAGTCCCCCCGCGGAGAGATGGCGGGGCATGTCCCGCCCCGGTGACGGGCTCAGAGTAACCGGTACGCATGACATCCCACCGCGAGTCGCTCCCCGTCACGGCGGGAGAGCTCCGGTGCGGGCCCGCAAACGGCCCGGGAACGACCGGGGGCGACCCGTGGACGGCCCGAGGCCGGTTCCGGCGGGGTGTCCGGAGGGCGCCATGGGTGGGGCAGTCCGGGTGATCCACGGGCGTGGTGACAAACTGGACGGCATGGCTTACGACGATCTTCGTTCCCTCCTCCGGGCCCTGGAACGCGAGGGCGAGCTCAAGCGCATCAAGGTCGAGGTCGATCCTCATCTGGAGGTCGGCGAGATCGTCGACCGGGTGAACAAGGCGGGCGGCCCCGCGCTGCTCTTCGAGAACGTCAAGGGGTCCTCGATGCCCCTGGCCATGAACGTCTTCGGGACCGACCGGCGACTACTCAAGGCGCTCGGGCTGAAGTCGTACTCCGAGATCTCCGACAAGATCGGCGGGCTCCTCAAGCCGGAGCTGCCGCACGGCTTCGTCGGGGTGCGGGAGGCGTTCGGCAAGCTCGGCTCGATGGTGCACGTGCCGCCGAAGAAGGTGAAGGCGGACAGCGCCCCGGTGCAGGAAGTCGTGCTCACCGGCGAGGACGTGGACCTCGACCGGCTGCCCGCGCTCTTCACCTGGCCCGGCGACGGCGGCTCCTTCTTCAACCTGGGCCTCACTCACACCAAGCACCCCGAGACCGGCATCCGGAACCTGGGGCTCTACCGGCTCCAGCGCCACGACCGCCGCACCATCGGCATGCACTGGCAGATCCACAAGGACAGCCGCAACCACTATCAGGTCGCCGCCCGGCGCGGGGAACGGCTGCCGGTCGCCATCGCCTTCGGGGCGCCGCCCGCCGTCACGTACGCCTCCACCGCGCCGCTGCCCGGGGACATCGACGAGTACCTCTTCGCCGGCTTCCTCCAGGGCAAGCGGATCGAGATGGTCGGCTGCAGGACCGTGCCGCTGCAGGTCCCGGCGCATGCCGAGGTCGTCCTGGAGGGATGGCTGGAGCCCGGCGAGACGCTGCCCGAGGGGCCGTTCGGCGACCACACCGGCTTCTACACCCCGCAGGAACCGTTCCCCGCGCTGACCATCGACTGCGTGACCATGCGCAGGCGCCCGCTGCTCCAGTCGATCGTGGTGGGCCGGCCGCCGACCGAGGACGGGCCGCTGGGGCGGGCCACCGAGCGGTTCTTCCTGCCGCTCCTCAAGATCATCGTGCCGGACATCGTGGACTACCACCTGCCGGAGGCGGGCGGCTTCCACAACTGTGCGATCGTCTCGATCGACAAGAAGTACCCGAAGCACGCCCAGAAGGTGATGAGCGCCATCTGGGGGGCGCACATGATGTCGCTGACCAAGCTGATCGTGGTCGTGGACTCCGACTGCGACGTCCACGACCTGCACGAGGTGGCCTGGCGGGCGCTCGGCAACACCGACTACGCCCGCGACCTGACCGTCACCGAGGGCCCCGTCGACCACCTCGACCACGCCTCCTACCAGCAGTTCTGGGGTGGCAAGGCGGGCATCGACGCGACCCGGAAGTGGCCCGAGGAGGGCTACACCCGGGACGGCGGCTGGCCGGAGATGGTCGAGTCCGACCCGCAGACGGCGGCGAAGGTCGACCGGCGCTGGAAGGAATACGGGCTGTGAGCGCGGCCGAAGCGACGGTGGGCTCCGGCCCCGCGCGGCCGAACAGCAGGGTCAAGGCGTTCCTGCGGCTCGTGATGATCGAGCACTCGGTCTTCGCGCTGCCCTTCGCGTACATCGCCGCCCTGACCGCGATGTTCCAGGACGACGAGTCGATCCACTGGGTCACGCTGCTGCTGGTCACCGTCGCCATGGTGGGGCTGCGGACCTTCGCGATGGCGTGCAACCGGATCATCGACCGGGAGATCGACGCCCGCAACCCGCGCACCGCGAACCGGGAGCTGGTCACCGGCGCGGTCTCGGTGAAGTCGGCGTGGACCGGGGCGCTCGTCGCGGTCGTCCTCTTCCTCGGGGCGGCGGCGCTGCTGAACCCGCTCTGCCTGGCGCTCGCACCGGTCGCCGTCGTGCCGATGGTGGTCTATCCGTACGGGAAGCGGTTCACCCACTACCCGCACGCCATCCTCGGGATCGCGCAGGCCATGGGGCCGGTCGGGGCCTGGCTGGCGGTGACCGGCAGCTGGTCGTGGGACGCGGTGATCCTCGGTCTCGCGGTCGGGATCTGGATCGGCGGCTTCGACCTGATCTTCGCCTGCCAGGACGTCCAGGCGGACCGGGCGCACGGGGTGCTGTCGGTCCCGGCCCGGTTCGGGGTCCCGGCCGCGCTGTGGGGGGCGCGGGTCTGCCACGTGATCACGACCGGGCTGCTGGTCTGGTTCGGGCTGGCCACGGAGGCCGGACTGTTCTACTGGATCGGCATGGCGGTCGTCGCCGTCGCCTTCGTGTACGAGCACCGGGTGGTGCGCCCGCACGACCTGTCCCGGCTGAACCGGGCGTTCTTCTCGGTGAACGGGTTCATCGGCATCGCCCTGTTCGCGTGCGCGCTGCTGGACCTGCTGGTGCGGGGCCTGACGGTCTGAACCGGTCCCGGGCCGTGCCCGGTGGTGGGGCGCGTTGCGTCCGACCGTGTGTAACAGGGGTGTATTAGCGGGTTGTTGGGCGGAACGCGCCGTCCGGCCGGGCCGCTCTTGGTGGGCAGGAACGCTCGCTCGTACCGGGCGAACGGCACCCCCCACCGACACTGAGGACGTAACGATGCGCGTACGCAAGCTCACCTTCGCAGCCCTGGCCGTTGCCGCAGGCCTCTCGCTCACGGCCTGTCAGAACGGCGAGGGCGACATGGGGCAGAGCGCCCCGCCGGCCGCGTCCGGCACGTCCTCCGCGAGCGGCGGTTCGGGCTCGGGCGGTTCGGACCAGGACGGGAAGGACTCCGCGGGGAAGGGCTCCGGCGGGCAGGGCACGGCCGCCGGGACCGGTTCGAACGGGAACGGAAAGACCGGCAAGTGCCGCACCGACGAGCTGGAGATCACCGCGACGGACAGCACCATCGGCGGCGACACCGAGGTGACCGTCGCGGTGGAGCTGAAGAACGGCGGCGGCCGGGACTGCGTGCTCTCCGGGTACGCGGGCGTCGACCTGAAGACCGCCTCGGGGACGGTGTCCGCGGAGCGCACCGGTGAGAAGGCCGACCCGATGACCCTCAGGGACGGGAAGTCGGTGTTCTTCGGCATCACCTACCCGATCAACGATTCGGGCGGCTCCGGCGTCCGTGTCACGGGTCTGGTGGTGACCCCGCCGGACGAGACGAAGTCGGTCACCCTCGCCTGGCCGGGCAGCGGCACGCTGCCCGTCACGGACGGCTCCGGCTCCTCGGTGAAGGTCGGCCCTATGGGGAGCGCGGGCCAGGGCGAGGGCTGACCCGCCCACCGGGGGCTCCGCCCGCGCCCTACGGCGCGAGCGGCCGGGCGGGTGCCCCCGCGCCACGGCGGGAGTCACGGCGGAAGACGAACGCCGCCGCGATGCCCGCCACCAGGCCGAACAGATGGCCCTGCCAGCTGACCGAGGTGTTGGCGGGGGAGATTCCCAGCAGGATCGACGAGCCCCATATCGAGCCGATCACCAGACCGGCGGCCATGTCGAGGATTCTGCGGTCGACGAAACCACGCACGAGCAGATAGCCGAAGAGGCCGAAGACCAGCCCGGACGCGCCCGCCGTGTTGGAGTGCTCCGGCGAGACCAGCCAGACGCCGAGGCCGTCGACCACGACGATCGTCGCGGCCACGGCGGCGAACCGGCGGATGCCGCCGAGCGCGGCGAGGAAGCCGAAGACCAGCAGCGGCACGCTGTTGGACGCGACGTGGTCGAAGCCGAAGTGGACGAAGGACGCGGGCACGACGTCCAGCAGCTCGGCGGCCCGGCGCGGCTCGATCCCGAAGCCGTCCAGCGCGTGGCCGGTCGCCGCGTCGACGACTTCGAGCAGCCAGAGCAACGCCACCCAGCCCAGCATCAGTTTGGCCGCGGCCCCAGGGCCTCTCGTCCGGATCGTGCCGGTGCCGTGCGCATCGAGTTCGGTCATCGTGGCCCCCTGCCGTCCCGTGTCGCCCCTGTTCCCACCCCGGTCCCCTCACGGGAAACGCCTGGGGCACCTTCCTCGGTTCCGGTCAGGGGCAGCCGGATAGGCTCATGAGTGTGGAATCCGGGACATCAGTGAGCCAACACCAGCGACAGCCTTGGATTGTCGGGGTTTCCGGAGCTTCGGGCACCCCTTTCGCCGCCGCCGTGCTGCGCGGTCTGCTGGCGGCGGGGGAGAGCGTGGATCTGGTGGTGAGCCGGGCCTCGCGGCTGACCCTGCTGGACGAGACCGGGCTCGCGTTCCGCGACGCGCACTGGCGGGAGGACCTGCGTGCATGGCTGGCGCGGGGCGCGGACGGGAAGCCGCACACCTTCGACACGGACGTCGAGGGCGTACGGCACTGGGCGGCCGGTGATCTCGCGGCCGGGCCGTCCTCGGGGTCGTACCCGGCGAAGGGGATGCTGATCGTCCCGGCCTCGACGGCGTGTGTGGCCGGGGTGGCGCTCGGGCTCTCGAAGGATCTGCTCCAGCGGGCGGCGAGCGTGACGCTGAAGGAGCGGCGGAAACTGGTCGTCGCCGTCCGGGAGACGCCGCTGAACGGTCAGACGCTGAAGCATCTGGTGAGCCTGGACGAGGCGGGCGCCGTGGTGCTGCCCGCCTCTCCGGCGTTCTACGCGGGGGCGACGCACATCCAGGATCTGGTGGACTTCGTCGCCGGGCGGGTGCTGGACGCGGCGGGGGTGCCGCACGACCTGTACCGCCGGTGGGAGGGAGAGCTCGGTGGTGGATCCCGTGACTCTCGCGGCTCCGGGGACTGACCTCGTGGTCAGCGCTTCTTCATGGTGCGCGGCTTGCGGGCCCGGTCGACCCGGTGGGCGGCGGCGGGCTGGTGGGCACGCGAGCGGTTGGCCAGGTCCTGCAGCTCGCGCATACGGGCGTAGGCCATCTCGATCGAGTACACGGTGTTCTCACTCCTGAAGATTCGAAAGCTTATTTTGGATGTTTGAGAAGATTTGCAGGCGATGGAGCCTGCATGCCTTAGATTCTACACATAAACTCGCGATACTGCTGAACAATGGAAGGTTCCAGTCACATGGACGCGGTGGACAGGCAGCTCATCCAGGCACTCCGGGAGAACGGCAGGGCCTCGTACGCCGAGCTGGGACGGCTCGTCGGGCTCTCCGGGCCCAGCGTCACCGACCGAATCAACCGGCTGGAAACCGCCGGTGTCATCACCGGCTACCGCGCCACCGTCGACGCCGCCTCCCTGGGGCTCGGGGTCACGGCCCTGATCGGCATCTCGCTCTCCGACGCGGCCGACCACGAGGACGTGGCGCGCCGGCTGAAGGACCTCGCGGAGATCGAGGACGCGTGGTTCATCGCGGGCGACGACTCGTACATGCTCAAGGTGCGCGTCGGCGACGTGGACGGTCTGGAGAAGACCATCCGTCGGCTCAGCGGCACGAAGGGCGTCTCGCGCACCCGTACCACGATCGTGCTCTCCACGAAGTGGGAGAACCGGGTCGGGGAACTTCCCGAGGAGGTGTAGGCGTACCGTGGTGGAGCCCCCGGTGATACCGGGGGTTTCTCCCGGTATCACCGGTCACCGGGAGGGCACAGCACGTCGACACACTGGAGGCAGCCGCATGGACGTCGGGCTCAAGCGCGAACTGGAGGAGAAGGTCCGCGCGGGAGAGCGGCTGACCCGGGAGGACGGCATCGCCCTCTACGAGTCGGACGACCTGGCCTGGCTCGGCGGTCTGGCGCACGAGGTGCGGACCCGGCTCAACGGCGACGTGGTGCACTTCAACGTCAACCGGCACCTCAACATGACCAACGTGTGCACCGCGTCGTGCGCGTACTGCTCGTTCCAGCGCAAGCCGGGCGAGAAGGACGCGTACACCATGCGCATCGAGGAGGCCGTCCGCCTCGCGAAGGCGATGGAGGGCGAGAACCTCACCGAGCTGCACATCGTCAACGGGCTGCACCCCACCCTGCCGTGGCGCTACTACCCGCGCTCGCTCAGTGCGCTGAAGGAGGCCCTGCCGCAGGTCTCCCTCAAGGCGTTCACCGCCACCGAGATCCACCACTTCGAGACCATCTCCGGCCTCTCGGCCTCCGAGATCCTCGACGAGCTGATCGAGGCCGGCCTGGAGTCGCTGACCGGCGGTGGCGCGGAGATCTTCGACTGGGAGGTCCGGCAGCACATCGTCGACCACGACACCCACTGGGAGGACTGGTCGCGCATCCACCGCCTGGCGCACGAGAAGGGGCTCAAGACCCCGGCGACGATGCTGTACGGGCACATCGAGGAGCCCCGGCACCGCGTCGACCACGTGCTGCGGCTGCGTGAGCTCCAGGACGAGACCGGCGGCTTCCAGGTCTTCATCCCGCTGCGCTACCAGCACGACTTCGTGGACATGAAGGACGGCAAGGTCCGCAACAGGCTCCAGGCGCGGACGACGATGGCGACCGGGGCCGAGGCGCTGAAGACCTTCGCGGTCTCGCGGCTCCTGTTCGACAACGTCCCGCACGTCAAGGTCTTCTGGGTGATGCACGGGGTGCAGACCGCCCAGCTCGCGCTCCAGCACGGTGCGGACGACATGGACGGCTCGGTCGTCGAGTACAAGATCACGCACGACGCGGACAACTACGGCACGCCGAACAAGCTCGGCCGCGAGGACCTGCTGGAGCTGATCCGGGACGCGGGCTTCCGGCCCGTCGAGCGCAACACCCGGTACGAGATCATCCGCGAGTACCCGGGCCCGGACGCCGAGCGGCGCGAGTCGCCGCAGCCGATGCGGGTCTGACGCCGTCGACGCCGGTCTGGCGCGGACCCGGGCGACGGAATCCCCCTCGCGCGGCGGAAGATCCACCAGGAGAGCCCCGGCCGCCCGGCCGGGGCTCTCTCATGTGCCGGACGCCGTTTGAGGCGCCGGGCAGTAATGGTTAATCTGCATTTATGGCACTTACATTCGAGCTGGATCCCAAGTTCGACCGCACCCTGCGGGACGGCATGGTCGAGCTGTGGACCGATGTCTCCAACGCGGGCGGCGCGGTCGGCTTCGTCCCGCCCGTCACCCCCGACGACATCCGGCCCGAACTGGTCAAGCACCTGGTCGCCATGGCCGAGGGGCGCACCCGGCTGCTGGTCGGCCTCGACGAGGAGGGCGCCGTGGCCGCCACCGCCTTCCTCGCCCTGAACACGCACCGGCTGATGAGTCACTGGCTCTGGCTCTACACCGTGATGGTCCACCCCCGGCACCAGGGCAAGGGCTACGGCCGCGACCTGATGGACGCCGCGGCCGACGCCGCCCGCGGGATCGACGGGATCGAGGCCGTCCGGCTCACCTGTCGCGGCGGCACCGGCGTCGACCGGTTCTACGCCTCGTGCGGATACAAGGAGGTCGGACGGGTGCCCGACGCGATCCGGGTCGCCGAGGGGGACGACCGCGACGACATCATCATGCTGCTGCCGCTCGGCCGGTGACCGCGGGGCGTGCCGTCACCGCCCCGCCCGGCCGGTCCTGGACGGTGGTGCGGGGCGCCTTTGGCAGAGCCCTCCCAAGTGATCGATTCCGGGGCATGCTTCACTGGTCGGGCAGGATCGAAGGACCGTCATACGTCGAGAGAGGGGCCAACTGTGTCCGCTGCCAAGCCGAGCGCGACAATCCGGTACACCGCGATGCGGTTCGGCATCTTCGTCGGCTGCCTCGTCGTCGCGGCCGTGGCCGTCCACTTCGGTCTGCTGCCCTCCGGGACGAACGGCTCCAATCCCGTCTGGGTGATTCTGCTCGCCCTGGTCCTCTCCGCGCCGCTCAGCTACGTGCTGCTGCGCAAGCAGCGCGACGAGATGTCCGTGCAGATCGTGTCCACGGTCGACCGCGCCAAGGAGCGCCTGGAGGCGAACCGGACCCGCGAGGACCACGTCACCCAGTGACCGCCGGACGGCGACGACGCGAGGGGCGCGTAAGCGCTCTGTAAGCCTCCTCACATCCGTACGCTTTTCATCCGAAACCCCAGCGCCGGAGCACCCGCTCCTGTACTGGGGTTTTGTCGTGCCCACGGGCTCCGGGGCGGTCGGGGCCGGCGCCGCCGCCGGTCTCCGTATCAAAGAAGTACTTTGAGAACCTCAAAGTTCAAGTGTTAACGTGTTTGCCATGAAGACCGCAGTGCGCCATCGATCCGCCGCGAGCGTCCCGCTCGTGGTGCGCCTGCACGTCGATCTCTGCCGCTGTATGTCCGCGGTCTGTTGCCGCAACGTCTGAACCGGCACCATGCAGCGGCGCCGCCCCCGACGCGGGCGCCGCATCCCCGTCCCCCTCGCACCATCGTCCCCGTGCGCCCCGATGCGTCACATCTGGAGTGTGTCCGTGTCCGCGAATCCCGCGTCCACCACCGCCGGCAGCCCGTCCGGCTCCGGCTTCCGCATACCCAAGGTCCCGTTCTGGGCCCAGATCGTCGCCGGTCTCGTCCTCGGCGTCGTACTCGGCTGGCTCACCCGCACGTACGACATCGGCTGGCTCTACACCACGCTCGACAAGGTCGGCCACATCTTCGTCCAGCTGCTGAAGCTGGCCGTGGCGCCCCTCGTCTTCTTCGCGATCCTGGTGTCGATCACCAACCTGCGCAAGGTCAACAACGCCGCCCGGCTGGCCACCCGCACCCTGCTCTGGTTCATGATCACCTCGCTGATCGCGGTCGCCATCGGCCTCGGGATCGGCCTGGTCACCAACCCGGGCGCCGGAACCGGCCTCACGCCGAAGGACGGCAAGCTGCCGGAGCACGCGGGCTCCTGGCTCGACTTCCTCACCGGCATCATCCCGGACAACGTGATCACGCCGTTCACCGAGCTGAACGTGCTCCAGATCGTCTTCATGGCCGCCGTCGCCGGTATCGCCGCGCTCCAGCTCGGTGAGAAGGCGCAGCCCATCCTCAGCCTCAGCGAGTCCGTCCTGGAGCTCCTCCAGAAGGCCCTGTGGTGGGTCATCCGCCTCGCCCCCATCGGCACCGTCGGCCTCATCGGCTACGCGATCGCCGACTACGGCTGGGACCTGATCGGCAAGTACGCCACGTTCACCGCCGACGTCTACATCGGCTGCGCCCTGGTGCTGTTCGGCGTGTACCCGCTGCTGCTCGCCACCGTCGCCAAGCTCAGCCCGCTGCAGTTCTTCAAGGGTGCCTGGCCGGCGATCCAGCTGGCCTTCGTCTCCCGCTCCTCGGTCGGCACGATGCCGGTCACCCAGAAGGTCACCGAGCGCCTCGGCGTCCCGAAGGAGTACGCCTCCTTCTCCGTCCCGTTCGGCGCCACCACCAAGATGGACGGCTGCGCCGCGATCTACCCGGCGCTGGCGGCGATCTTCATCGCGCAGATCTTCGACGTGCAGCTGGGTGTCGGCGACTACCTCCTGATCGCGTTCGTCTCGGTCATCGGCTCGGCGGCCACCGCCGGTCTCACCGGTGCGACGGTCATGCTGACCCTCACCCTCTCGACGCTGGGCCTCCCGCTGGAGGGCGTCGGCCTGCTCATGGCCATCGACCCGATCCTGGACATGATGAGGACGGCGACGAACGTGGCCGGTCAGGCGCTGGTGCCGGTGATCGTCTCGGCCCGCGAGAAGATCCTCGACCGCGAGGCGTACGACTCGGCCTCGTCCTCCCCGGTCGACGGCGAGACGGTCGGCGCCGAGCCGCAGCGGGTGCCGGTCGCGGCGTAGTCCCCGCGCGCACCACGGCTCTTTCGTGGGCCCCTTCCCCGGACTCGGGGGAGGGGCCCACGGTGCGTTCCGGGGGAGTGCCGGGGGCGGGGCGCGGCGGTCGGCGCCGTACGAGGGGAGGTGCCCCGCGCCGTACCCTTGACCGGGAGTGGCACACGGGGGCGGGAGGAAGTCGACGTGGGTGCTGTGAAGAGCAAACGCATGCCGCGGGCCGTGCGCGAGCAGCAGATGATGGACGCCGCGGTGCAGATCTTCGGGCAGCGCGGGTACCGCGCGGCGTCGATGGACGAGATCGCAGAGCTGGCCGGGGTGTCCAAGCCGCTCGTCTACCTGTACCTCAACTCCAAGGAAGAGCTTTTCACCGCCTGCATCAGGCGTGAGGCGAAAGCGCTGGTCGAAGCGGTGCGGGCCGGGGTGGAGCCGGGGCTTCCGGCGGACCGGCAACTGTGGTCGGGGCTGCGCGCGTTCTTCACGCACACGGCGGAGCACCCGGACGGCTGGGCGGTGCTGCACCGGCAGGCGCGCACGCACGGGGAGCCCTTCGCCAACGAGGTGACGGTGATGCGGAACGAGATCGTTGCTTTCGTGACGGAGTTGATCGGGGCCGCGGCGCGCGAGGCGCACCACGATCCGGCGCTTCCCGACCGGGACGTGTCGGGGCTCGCGCAGGCGCTCGTGGGGGCCGCGGAGTCGCTCGCCGACTGGGCGAACGAGACCCCGGGCGTCTCGGCGAAGGAGGCCGCGGCCACCCTGATGAACTTCTCCTGGGCGGGGCTGGAGAACCTGATGAACGGCCGCCCCTGGCAGCCCCCGGCCCAGGCCTAGGCTCAGGTCCTCGGTCCCGGCTCAGGTCTTCGGTTCGGGCTCGGACATTCGGTCCCGGCCTCAGGCCTCGGTCCCGGAGCGGGAGCGCGGAGCGTCCGTCCGGTGAGATGGACGCGGTCGTCGGCGCCGCGCAGTTGGAAGCCGGTGGCGTCCGCGGCGTGGGTGACGGTGGAGGGCAGCAGGACGGGTGCCCTGAAGTCGGCCCGTACCCAGTGGATCTCGTCGGGCCGGGGCGCCTCGGCCAGGCAGCGGGCGACGGTCCACATGCCGTGGGCGACGGGCCGGGGGAAGCCGAGGAGCCGGGCGGTGAGCGGATACAGGTGGATGGGGTTCCGGTCGCCCGACGCCGCGCCGTAACGCCGTCCCAGATCGCCGGGCAGCCGCCACTCGGCGAGGGCGGGAAGCTCCGGGGGCGGCGTCCCGTCGTCCGGAGTCCCGTCGCCCGGGGTCCCGTCGCCCGGAGTCCCGGACGCGGCGGGTGCGGCGGTGGTCGGGCCGGTCGCTGTCGTCGGTGCCGGGGTGCGGGCGGGGTGGCGGGAGAGGTAGCCGCTGCGGGACTCCCAGACCAGCTCGCCCGCCAACCGCGCCTCGGTGACCATCGTGACCTCGGTGCCGCGCCGGTGGGCGTTCAACTCATGCGCGTACACGGTGAGTTCGAGCGGATCGGCGGGGTGCTGCGGCCGGTGGCGGGTGATCTCGATCCAGGTGTGGACGAGCCCGAGGACCGGCAGCGGGAACCGCCGGGCGGTCATCAGCCGTATGGCGGCCGGGAAGCCCAGCACGTGCGGGTGGGTGAGCGGCAGCGGGCCGGTGTCGGGGAAGCCGCAGATCCGGCGGTACGCGGCGAGCGGTCCGGGCGCGGCGGGCGCGGCCGGGAGGACGATCCGGTCGGCGGGCAGGACGGCGCCGGGGCGGCCCGCCTTCTTGAACGGGGACGTGACGGTTCCCCGTAGGAGTGCCGCGTTCGGGTTCGGCACGGGTCAGGCCCCCAGCAGGCTCTGGCCGCAGACGCGCACGACCTGGCCGTTCACGGCCGTCGAGGCGGGCTGGGCGAACCAGGCGGTCGTCTCGGCGACATCGACCGGAAGGCCGCCCTGCGCGAGGGAGCGGGCCACCGGGTGCAGCGCCGCGTGGACGGCGGCGAGCCCGCCGGGGGTGGCCACGGTCGTCGCGTCCAGCACGATGCCCGCAGGGCGTCCGGCACGTTCGGTGCGTTCGGCGTGCCCGGGGCCGATGACGTCGAGACCGGTGGCCGCGAGGAGCGCGCCGAGATCCTCGGAGACCACGGAGTCCCCGGCGGTGAGGTGCAGCAGCGGGCCGTTCAGCGACGGCGTGCCGGGTGACCAGCGGCGCAGTGGGGCGGGTTGCGGGAGTCCTAGCCGCCGCGTGAGGAAACGGCCGGGTGCTGTGCCGGTGAAGTGCAGATAGCGGTCGGCCATTGTCCGGACTCCCTGCTCGGTCATGGATTTACTATGGAGTAAGGTTACTGAAGAGTCAGGATCTGGTCGAGATGATCCCCCTCGAACTCCCGCAGCCCCGCAGGGCCGCGGTCCTCGGCGGCAGCCGCATCCCGTTCGCGCGCTCGGCCCTGCAACGTGCGGTCGACGAGGCCGACCAGCTGGTCTCCCGGGCGGAATCGATCCGCGAATTCGCCGTCCTGCCCGTGGACTTCGCCGAGGAGAGCGGCCATCTGATGCCCTCGCTGAAGCTGAAGCGCGAGGCGATCGCCCGGGACTTCGAGGCGGAGATCGAGGCGCTGTACCGGAAGTGAGCGGGCCGGGCCCGGTGCGTACGGCTCCGGGGCGGACCGGGGCGGGTGGACCGAGGTGCGCGGCGGCGCGCTGCCCCGTCGCTGGGCCCGAGCGCGGCCGGTGAGCAGGCAACTTCCTTCCTCCGGACCCACTTTGGGCCCACCGTTTGGGCCCGGTGGGTCTACTGCCGGGCCGGTGGGTCCGGCACGCTTACGTCCGTTCCACCCGCAGTGATGCCCACCCCCCACGACCCGATCCCGATTCGGAGGACGACCGCGCATGCGCTCGATACGTATCGCCCTGCTGGGCCTGGTGGCCCTGGTGGCGGGCCTGCTGACCGCGACTCCCGCCGCAGCCGCTCCCAACTTCAAGGCGCCGTTCCCCTGCGGCCAGACCTGGACCTACGGCCACCACTCGGCGGAGGTCAGATCGGCACTGGACTTCATCCGCACCGACGGCGGCTCCACCGCCGGTTCCCCGGTCCTCGCCTCGTCCGGCGGGACCGCCCACCGCTACTCCCAGCCCAGCGGCGCGGGCAACTACATCGTCATCGACCACGGCGGCGGCTGGCAGACCTACTACTTCCACCTCTCCTCGTACTCGGTCGCCGACGGCGCGTCCGTGGCGCAGGGACAGCAGATCGGCGTCACCGGCTCCACCGGCAACAGCAGCGGCGCCCACATTCACTACGAGCAGCTGTACAACGGCGTGGGCCAGACCATCGCGATCAACGGCCAGTCGCTCGCCCCGTACCCCGGCTCGTACTACAGCAAGTACCTGACCAGCGACAACGGTTGTGGGGGCGGTGGCACCGGCAAGTACTGGGTCGACACCTTCGCCAACGCCACCGGCTACGCGGCCCCGAACACGGCCGACCCGCAGGGCGTGCTGAACGCCGGCACGAACTACGTCTACTGCAAGGTGTGGGGCGCCCAGGTCGGCTCCGGCTCCAGCTACAACCACTGGTGGCTGAAGACCGACCTGGACACCGTCTACGCGGGCAAGAACGGGCGCGGTGCGTACGTCTCGGCGTACTACCTGTCCCGCTGGGGCAACGACGAGGCCCGTGACAACAACGGGACGGTCATCCCGAACTGCTGACGCACGGCGGGCGGTGCCGGGTGGGGCGTACGCCCCACCCCGCACCGTTCCTCGGTACGCTCCCCGTATGGGTGAAGCGGCGGACGAGGGACCCGACCGGTCGGCGACGTACGCGTGGGTCGGCAAGCACCTCGCGCCCGGGGAGCGGATCGAGAGCACGGAACGGCTGCGCGGCGGCTGGACCTCGCGGATGCGCCGACTGCACATCTCCGGTCCGCGGGGCGGGCGTTCACTGGTGCTGCGCTCCTTCGTCAAACCCTTCTACGTGCGCCATGCGCCGGGGCTGCTCGGCCGGGAGGCGGACGTCCTGCGGCTGCTGGAGGACACCGGAGTGCCGGCGGCGCGGCTGGTGGCCGTCGACGCCGGGGGCGAACACTGCGACCACCCCTCGCTGTTGATGACCCTGCTGCCCGGCGAGGTGCGGACCGACGACGCCGGGGCGGCGGAGCGCGCCGGGTTGATGGCGGGGCAGCTGGCCGCCGTCCACCGGATCGCGGTCACGGACCGGACCCGCCCGCGCGGCTACGAGGCGTGGACCGCGCCGGACCGGGTGCGGGTCCCCGAGGACACCGGCCGGCCGCTGCTGTGGCGGCGCGCGATCGAGGCGATCCGGCGCGAACCTCCCGCGTACGCACCGTGTTTCCTGCACCGTGACTTCCACCCGGGCAATGTGCTCTTCACCGGGGAGGGGCCGGGGCTGCGGATCGGCGGGGTGGTCGACTGGGTCGAGACCTCCTGGGGCCCGGCCGATCTCGACGTCGCCCACTGCTCGACCGCGCTGGCGCTGCTGCACGGGGTTCCGGCCGGGACGGACTTCGCCGAACGGTACGCCGAGGCGGGCGGCCGACCGCTCGCGAGCGGGGCGGACCACCTGTACTGGCGGCTGCTGGACGCGCTCGCCCATGCACCCGACGCGGAGAAGGTGGCGACCCCGTGGCGGGAGCTGGGACGGGCCGATCTGACGCCCGGACTGCTCACGGAACGCCTGGAGAACTACATGGAGTGCCTTCTCGACCAGTTCGGATGATCCGCGACCGAACCGGACCGGACAATGTCCAACTCCGGTTCTGCACAAGGAATTCAACGAATTCTGTGCGAGCGATTTCCCGGTGGCACGGGAAGAAAACGTTCCCGCTTTCGCGATGCCGTCAACCCGTTTCCGGAGGATCCCCGCGATGTGTCGTACGCAAGGTCAGGCGCGGCGTGTCCCGGAGTAAAGAGACGGTCATGTCTGTATAGGTATACGGGCCCTCGTAAGGAGGGTGGACCTTTTGCGTCCCGGGCGGTGGGGCGCTGCCGTTCCCGTTGCGTTTTCCGTTCCCCGGTGGCTCCACGACTCGATGTCGTCGGGGTCCGTATCGCGCGGGGCGCCGTCGCACCACGCCTGTTCCACCCATTCCCCCAACGGAAACACCGGAAGTCCGAATCGCGGGCCCTGCCCGGCGCCTCGTCGATTCGCCTGGCGTCGGTTCGCGAATCAACGACCCAATTGACAAGGAGACGCTGTGCGTTATGGAAGCGCGCTGAGGGAAGAAGTCCGATCGCCGGGAACGACTCCTCTCATCGGTATCTACGACATGTACTCGGCCTCCGTCGTGGCCCGGCACTACGAGGGATTCTTCGTGTCCGGCTTCGGCTTCGCCGCCTCCCACTACGGGCTCCCCGACATCGGCTTCATCGCCTGGCCGGACATGGTGGCCTTCGTGGAGCGGCTGCGGCTGGCCTTCCCCTCCCACCACCTGCTGGTGGACATCGACGACGGCTACGTCGATCCCGAGGTCGCCTGCCACGTGGTGCAGCGGCTGGAGCGGATCGGCGCCTCCGGCGTCATCCTGGAGGACCAGAAGCGTCCCCGCAGGTGCGGACACGCGGACGGCAAGCAGGTGCTTCCCCTGGAGGAGTACCTGGAGAAGCTCAACCTCGTCCTGGAGAGCAGGCGGGATCTGGTGGTCGTGGCCCGTACGGACGCCACGGAGGAGGCCGACATCCTGCGCAGGGCCGAGGCGCTGGCCGGGACGGACGCCGACGTCGTCCTGGTCGACGGGGTGCGCAGCGTGGAATGGATCAAGCGGATCCGGAAGGTGGTCGGTGACAAGCCGCTGCTCTTCAACCAGATCGCGGGCGGCAAGTCCCCCCGGCTCTCGCTCTCCGAGCTGACGGATCTGGAGTGCCAGGTGGCGATCTACAGCACTCCGTGCCTCTTCGCCGCGCACGCCGCGATCGACTCCGCGCTGACGGACCTCAAGCAGGCCGACGGACGGCTTCCCGAGTTCGTGCCCACCGAGGGGATCGGGGTGCAGCGCTCGACGGAGCTGCTGGAGAAGAACATCAGCAGGCACCACCCCGTCCGCGAGCCCGTGTCCGTATGACGCGGAGGACATGCCGGGAGCGGGCGTCCGGATGCCCGTGGGGCGTCCCGGCGGGAAGCTCCTGACGGTTCCGCCCGAACGCCGGGGCCTCGGTGGTGGACCCCCACGCTCCACCGCGGCTCCGGACCGTACGGCCCGTGCACACCGCACGGGCCGTACGGTCCGTTCGACCCGCCGGAACCGCTCGAACCATACGAATCACGCGAAGTGGGCCGCGTCCGGTCCGGGGCCGCGCGGCCGGAAAGAGGAACACCGCATGGGATTCACCTCGACCGGGGCGCGGGCCGCCCTGGTGATCGCTCTCGGGGCGCTCTGCCAGGGCCAGTTGGCCGCGGGCGCCGCCTGGGCCGATGCCCCCGACGGCGGCATGGAGACGCATCATGGACCGTCGTTGGTCACCATCGACAATTCCAACGCCGACTCCTGGCTGGAGGTGGACCGGACGCTGAACGTACTGGGCCCCCTCAGCAAGGGCACGGCGGGCAGCGACCACGACGGCGGCGGGGGCGCGATCGACCAGAACGTGTCGTCCTCGCAGGGCGTGGGCGTCCAGGCCGCACCGGACGAACAGGCCGACGAGGACGAGGAGGAGGAGAACGGGGTGCCGGCGGCGCCCGGGAACACGCCCCCGGAGAGCGCGGCCACCGGCGGCGACGACCCTGAGGGCGACGCCGACCACGCCACCGGCACCCCGCAGGCCCGGCCCGACGGACCTTGACGTAGTGGCTCCGGAACACCTCGACGGGCGTCGTACTCGAAGGAGGACGCGCCCGTCGGCCGGTGCCGGCCAGGGGCTGTCCCGTCGGGCATTGCGGAACAGCCCCCGGCCCCGAGCCGTCCCGCCCCCACCCCTTGTCTGATGCAACGTCAGGTACGACGATGGCCCCGCGCCGTCAAGTGACGATGTGTCAGTTTCGATCGGGGAGGAGGCCGCTCGGTGCCGATACCGCTCACCGGGCCGCTGTCGTACGGGATGCAGCTGCCGGTCCAGTCGCAGAGCACCATCTATGCCGAGCGGTGGGAGGCCGGGGCCGGGCCCGCCGATCTCGCCGCCGTCGCCCGCACCGCCGACCGCACCGGCTTCGCCTATCTGGCGAGCTGCGACCACGTCGCGATCCCGCGGCGGCTCGCCGGGGTCATGGGCACCGTCTGGTACGACCCGGTCGCCACGCTGGCCTTTCTCGCCGGGATCACGGAGCGGGTCCTGCTGATGAGCCATGTCGCGGTCGTTGGGCTGCGGCACCCGCTGGCCACCGCCAAGCAGTACGCCACCCTCGACCACCTCAGCGGCGGCCGGCTGATCCTCGGGGTCGGGGCCGGGCACGTACCGGAGGAGTTCGAGGCGCTCGGGGCCGACTTCGACGGGCGCGGCGGGGTGCTCGACGAGACCATCGATGCCCTGCGGGCGGCGCTCGGCCCCGAGGAGTACCCGGAGTTCGCGGGGGAGCGGTTCTCCTTCTCCGGGCTCGGGCAGCTGCCGCGTCCGGCCCGGGAACGGGTGCCGGTCTGGGTGGGCGGCTCCTCGCCCGCCGCCGTGCGCCGGGCGGCGGTGCGGGGTGACGGCTGGCTGCCGCAGGGCGACCCGCGGGAGCGGCTGCCCGCCCGGATCGCCCGGCTGCGGGAACTGCGCGAGGCGGCCGGGATCGAGGAACCGATCGTCGTCGGCGCGATCACCGAGCCGCTGTACATCGGTGAGCCGGAGTGGCCCGTCGGGCGGCGCACCCTCACCGGGAAGCCGGAGGCCGTCGCCGAGTCGCTGCGCGCGTACGCGGCCATGGGCGTCCACCAGATCCAGGTGCGGTTCCGCAGCCGGAGCCGCAGTGAACTGACCGACCAGATGGCGGCGTTCGCCGCCGGGGTCGCCCCTCATCTCGACAGGTAGGAGTCAGGCCATGGGCAAGCTGGACGGGCGGGTCGTACTGATCAGCGGCGCGGCGCGCGGGCAGGGCGAGCAGGAGGCGCGGCTGTTCGCCGCGGAGGGGGCGCGGGTGGTGGTGGCCGACGTGCTCGACGAGCAGGGCGAGGCGCTGGCCGAGGAGCTGCGGGGCGAGCTGGGCAGGGACGCCGCCAGATTCGTCCACCTGGACGTGGGCCGGGAGGAGGACTGGCGGGGTGCGGTCGCCGCCGCGAAGGACGCCTTCGGGAAGATCGACGGGCTGGTCAACAACGCGGGGATCCTCCGGTTCAACGAGCTGGTGACCACACCGCTGGAGGAGTTCCAGCAGGTGGTGCAGGTCAACCAGGTGGGCGCGTTCCTCGGGATCAAGAACGTCGCGCCCGAGATCGGGGCCGCGGGCGGCGGGACCATCGTGAACACCGCCTCGTACACGGGGCTCACGGGCATGGCGTTCGTGGGCGCGTACGCCGCCACCAAGCACGCGGTGCTCGGACTGACCCGGGTGGCGGCGGTGGAGCTGGCCGCGCGGGGCATACGGGTCAACGCACTCTGCCCCGGGGCCGTGGACACCGCGATGACCAACCCGGCGGCGCTGGACCCGGACGCGGACCCGGAGGAGTCCAGGGAGGCGGTGGCGGAGCTGTACCGCAAGCTCGTGCCGCTGGGGCGGATCGGGCGCCCGCAGGAGGTGGCGACGCTGGCGCTGTTCCTGACCTCGGACGACTCCTCGTACATCACCGGGCAGCCGTTCGTCATCGACGGCGGATGGCTGGCGGGCGTCAGCCTGTTCTGAGCCCGCCCACGCCGAGTTCAGCTGACGATGCGTCAGCTATTGACGGGTGCGGGTGCCGGTGGAACAGTCGGACGCATCACGATCTGACGATGCGTCAGAAACGATTGAGGACGGTGAACCCCCTTGGAATTCGGACTCTTTGTGCAGGGGTACGTGCCCGCGGCGCGGGCCAAGGCCGACCCCGGGGCAGAGCACAAGGCGCTGATGGAGGAGACCGAGTACGTCATCCAGGCGGACAAGTCCGGCTTCAAGTACGCCTGGGCCTCCGAGCACCACTTCCTGGAGGAGTACTCGCATCTCTCGGCCAACGACGTGTACCTGGGCTACCTCGCCCACGCCACCGACCGCATCCACCTCGGCTCCGGCATCTTCAACCCGCTCGCCCCGGTCAACCACCCGGTGAAGGTGGCCGAGAAGGTCGCCATGCTCGACCACCTCTCCGAGGGGCGCTTCGAGTTCGGCTCCGGGCGCGGGGCCGGCAGCCACGAGATCCTGGGCTTCATGCCGGGCATCACCGACATGAACCACACCAAGGAGCTCTGGGAGGAGACCATCGCGGAGTTCCCCAAGATGTGGCTCCAGGACGAGTACGAGGGCTTCCGCGGCAAGCACTGGTCGCTGCCGCCGCGCAAGGTCCTGCCCAAGCCGTACGGGAAGTCGCACCCGGCGATGTGGTACGCCGCCGGGTCCCCGTCCTCGTACGCCATGGCGGGGAAGAAGGGGCTCGGCGTGCTGGGCTTCAGCGTGCAGAAGGTCTCCGACATGGAGTGGGTCGTCGAGTCCTACAAGTCGGCCGTCAAGGAGGCCGAGCCCATCGGCGACTTCGTCAACGACAACGTCATGGTCACCTCCACGGCCATCTGCGCCGAGACCCACGCCAAGGCCGTCGAGATCGCGGTGGGCGGCGGGCTGAACTACCTCCAGTCGCTGCTGTTCCGCTACCACGACACCTTCCCCCGGCCCGAGGGCATACCGCAGTGGCCCGAACTGCTGCCGGAGTACACCGAGGAGATCATCGAGCTGCTGATCGCCGAGGAGCTGATGATCTGCGGCGACCCCGACGAGGTCCTGCGCCAGTGCAGGCGGTGGGAGCAGGCGGGGGCGGACCAGCTGAGCTTCGGGCTGCCGATCGGGATCGGCCGCGAGGACACGCTGAACTCGATCCGGCTGATCGGTGAGCACGTGATTCCGAAGATCGACACGGATCCGGTGCACCGGACGTCTCGCTTCCGCGACGCGGCGTAGGGGGTGCGGGGGCGGTGCGCCTGCGGCGGGCCCGTTCCCCTGCCCGCCCCTTCCCGCAACCTGGGCTCCGCCCCGGACCCCGCTCCTCAATCGCCGGAGGGGCCGGGCTTCGCCCTTCGCTCCTCAATCGCCGGAGGGGCCTGACTTCTCCCGCCGAAGACCGCGGCGTCTTCCCGGACCGCCGCTCGGTGCAGCCGGGGTGCGTACCGCGGCCGTGCGCACCCCGGCCGCACACACCACAGAAGGGAACCCCGTCATGCTCGACCACCTCATCCGCGGAGCCACCGTCGTGGACGGCACCGGCGGACCCTCGTACACCGCCGACGTCGGCATCCGCGACGGCCGCATCGCCGTCATCGCCGAACCGGGCACGCTCACCGAGCAGGCCGTCACCGCCGAGGACGCCACCGGGCTCGTCCTCGCGCCCGGCTTCGTCGACCCGCACACCCACTACGACGCCCAGCTCTTCTGGGACCCGTACGCCACCCCCTCCATGAACCACGGCGTCACCACCGTCGCCGGGGGGAACTGCGGATTCACCCTCGCCCCGCTCCACCCGGACCGCCCCGAGGACGCCGACTACACCCGCCGCATGATGGCGCGGGTGGAGGGGATGGCCCTCAAGGCCCTGGAGGAGGGGGTCGACTGGACCTGGTCCGGCTTCCGCGAGTACCTCGACGCCCTCGAAGGCCGCATCGCCGTCAACGCCGGGTTCATGGTCGGCCACTGCGCGCTGCGCCGGTACGTCATGGGCTCCGACGCGACCGGCGGGCAGCCCACCCCCGAACAGCTCGACGCGATGCTCGCGCTGCTCCACGACGCGATGGACGCCGGGGCCTGGGGCCTGTCCACCACCCAGTCCGGCACCCACTCCGACGGCGACGGCCGGCCCGTCGCCTCCCGGCACGCGCTGCCCGAGGAACTCCTCGCCCTCTCCCGGGCCGTCGGCGAACACGAGGGCACCCAGCTCGAAGCGATCGTCGCCGGCTGCCTCGACCAGTTCTCCGACGAGGAGATCGACCTCCTCGTCGACATGACCGCCACCGCCGGCCGCCCGCTGAACTGGAACGTCCTCACCATCGACGCCGCCGTCCCCGAACGCGTGCCCCGCCAGCTGATCCCCAGCGAACGGGCCCGCCGGGCCGGGGGCCGGATCGTCGCGCTGACCATGCCGATCCTCACCCCCATGAACATGTCCCTCGGCACCTTCTGCGCCCTCAACCTCATCCCCGGCTGGGGCGACATCCTCGCCCTGCCCGTCCCCGAACGCATGGAACGGCTCCGCGACGCCGAGACCCGCGCCGAGATGCTCCGCCGCGCCGACAGCAAGGAGGCCGGGGTCTTCCGCCGCCTCGCCGACTTCGGCCGCTATGTCATCGGCGACACGTACAGCGCGGCCAACGAGGGGCTGACCGGCCGCGTCGTGCGCGACATCGCCGCCGAACGCGGCCAGGACCCCTTCCACTGCCTCGTCGAGATCTGCGCCGCCGACGAACTGCGCACGGTGCTGTGGCCGATGCCCACCGACAACGACCCCGGCTCCTGGGCGCTGCGCCGCGAGACCTGGGAGCACGAGGACGTCATGCTCGGCGGCTCCGACGCGGGCGCGCACCTGGACCGGATGTGCGGCGCCCCGTACACCACCCGCTTCCTCGGCGACTGTCTGCGCGGGCGCAGGCTCGTCCCCCTCGAAAAGGCGGTGAAGATGCTCACCGACGACCCCGCCCGCCTCTTCGGGCTCCGCGAACGGGGCAGGGTGGAGGAGGGCTTCCACGCCGACCTGGTCCTCTTCGACCCCGAGCGCGTGGACGCCGGGCCCGCCACCCTGGTGCACGACCTGCCCGGCGACAGCCCGCGCCTGGACTCCCGGGCCATCGGCATCGTCTCGGTCCGGGTCAACGGCGTGGAGACCCTGCGCGACGACAAGGTGACCGGCGCGGTTCCCGGCACGGTGCTCCGCTCCGGCCGCGACACCCGGACGGTGAGCACGGCATGAGCGGGGGGAAACGGAGCCTGTTCATCGGCGGGCGGTGGACCGAGCCCGACCACGGCCACTACGAGGTGATCGACCCCGCGACCGAGGAGGTCGTCGGCCTCGCCCCCGAGGCGAGCCGGGCCCAGGTGCACGCGGCGGCGGCCGCGGCCCGCGAGGCGTTCACCACCTGGTCCCGCACTCGCCCCGAGGAACGGGCCGCGATCCTCGACCGGGCCGCCGACCTGATGCAGCGCGACCTCGTGGCCGGCGCCGACCTCGCCCGCGCGGAGAGCGGCGCCACCACGGCGACGGCCAGGGGAATGCAGGTGGCCGTGGGCGCCGCCCGCTTCCGCCGGTACGCCAGGGGCGCCCTGGAACCCGTCGAGGAGCCGATCGCCCCGCAGATCAACGAGGCGGGACCGATGGGCCGGGCGGGCATTTTCGGGGCCCTCGCCGTGCGCCGCCCGGTCGGCGTCGTCACCTGCATCACCTCGTACAACAACCCGTGGGCCAACCCGGCGGGCAAGATCGCGCCCGCGCTCGCCATGGGCAACACCGTCGTCGTGAAGCCCGCGCCGCAGGACCCGCTCTCCGTCTACCGGATGGCCGAGGCGCTCCAGGAGGCGGGCGTCCCGGCCGGTGTCGTCAATGTCGTCACCGGCTCGGGCCCCGAGGCGGGCGAGGCCGCCGTCGACTGCGAGGACGTCGACATGGTCAGCTTCACCGGGTCCACCGCCGTCGGGCAGCGCATCGCCGAGGTGTGCGGGCGCGGGATGAAGCGGCAGCTGATGGAGCTGGGCGGCAAGGGCGCCGCGGTCGTCCTCGACGACGCCGACCTCGACTCGGCGGCGGCGGGCATCGGCACCACGTTCTCCTTCTACAGCGGTCAGATCTGCACCGCCCCGACCCGGGTCCTCGTCCAGCGCGGCGTCCACGACGCGCTGATCGGGAAGCTCGCCGCGTACGCGGGCCACCTGAAGGTGGGCGACCCCGCGGCCCGGGGCACGGTCGTCGGGCCGGTCATCTCCGCCGCCCACCGCGACCGCGTCGAGTCGTACGTCGAACTCGGCCGGAAGGAGGGCGCGCGGGTCGTCACGGGCGGCGAACGCCCCGCCGGGCTCGACCGGGGCTTCTACGTCGCCCCCACCCTCCTCGCCGACTGCACCAACGACATGCGCGTGGCCCGCGAGGAGATCTTCGGCCCGGTCGTGGTGGTCGTCCCCTTCGACGACGAGGAGGAGGGCATCGCGCTCGCCAACGACAGCGACTACGGACTGATCGACTACGTCTGGTCCTCGGACGTGGCGCGCGCCTTCCGGATCGCCCGGCGGCTGTGCGCGGGCGGGGTCGGGGTGAACACCGTCGGACGGAACATGGAGGCGCCGTTCGGCGGGTTCAAGAAGAGCGGAGTGGGCCGTGACGTCGGCTCGTACGCCCTGCACGCGTACAGCGAACTCCAGTCGATCGTCTGGCCCGGCTGAACCGGAACGGCCCGTGGGCGTCCGACCGCCACGGCCCGGGGTGTCCGACCGTCACAGGCCGTGGGTGTCCGCTCGGCGGACACCCACGGAAAAATTTGAACCGCCACAAAACGGGCACTGCTGCGATTCCCGTACGGTGCTGCGATCGGGTCTGGACCTCGCATCGGAAGGCTGTAATCGTAAACGACCTTCAATTAACCAAGGTTCTTCCGTATTGTTGCCTGTAATTCAAGGGTGAGACGGCGGAGTCTCGCCTTCCGAATGTGGAAATCGCAGCGTTTATCGTCCTTTTCATGACTCAGCTGGACGTGCGGCCACGGGCCGGAGACACGGCACCGGACACCGCCCCGGCCGACGGCGGTGTGCGCGGCAAGGGACTTGGCGGGAACTCCGTCGGCCTGATGGGCAGCGCCGTCATCGGCGTCTCCACCGTCGCCCCCGTCTACTGCCTCACCTCCACCCTCGGCTCCACGGCGGGGGAGGTCGGGGTGCAGATGCCCGCCGTCTTCCTGGCCGGTTTCCTGCCGATGCTGCTCGTCGCCTTCGCGTACCGCGAGCTCAACAAGGCCGTGCCGGACTGCGGCACCTCCTTCACCTGGACGGTGAAGGCGTTCGGCCCGCGTATCGGCTGGATGTGCGGCTGGGGCCTGGTCATCGCGACGATCATCGTCCTGTCGAACCTGGCGGGCGTGGCCACTTCGTACTTCTGGCTCCTGGCGGGCGAGATCACCAGCAGCGACTCGATCGCGGCCCTGGACGGCAGCAAACCCGTCCACATCCTGACCTGCCTGGCCCTGATCGCGATCGCCACGGCGATCAGCTACCGGGGGATGACCGCCACCAAGGGCGTCCAGTACGCGCTGGTCGGCCTCCAGCTCGTCGTCCTCGCGGTGTTCGTGGCGATGGCGGTGCAGAAGGCGCGCAGCGGCGAGTTCGCCTCGTCCCTGGACTTCTCCTGGTCCTGGCTGAACCCGTTCGCGGTGCAGTCGTTCGCGACGTTCACCGCCGGCCTGTCGCTGTCGATCTTCATGTTCTGGGGCTGGGACGCCTGTCTGACCGCCAACGAGGAGACCGTCGGCAGTGAGAAGACCCCCGGCCGGGCCGCCCTCATCGCGATGGTCGTGCTCGTCGGCTCCTACCTGGCGACGGGGATCGCCGCGCAGATGGCCGTCGGCTCCGGCGGCTCGGGGCTCGGCCTGGCCAACCCCGAGACCTCCGACAACGTCTTCGCCGCGCTCGCCGGCCCGGTCATGGGCCCCGGCCTCGGCATCCTGCTCTTCGTCGCCGTGCTCGCCTCGGCCGCCGCCAGCCTGCAGACCACCTTCATCCCGGTGGCCCGCACGGTGCTCGCGATGTCCGCGTACGAGGCCCTGCCCGCCTCGTACGCCCGCGTCCACCCGCGCTTCCGGACCCCGGGCCGGGCCACCGTCATGGCGGGCGTCGCGACCGGCGTCTTCTACACGGTGATGACCCTGGTCAGCGAGCACGTACTGGTCGACACGATCTACGCGCTCGGCCTCATGATCTGCTTCTACTACGCGCTGACGGCCTTCGCCTGCGCCTGGTACTTCCGCGCCGACCTGACCCGTTCCTTCCGCGACCTGGCCTTCAAGGGCCTCTTCCCGGTCGTCGGCGGCATCCTGCTCACCGCGGTCTTCGGCAAGACCCTCTACGACATGTGGGACCCGGCCTACGGCTCCGGCTCTTCGGTCCTCGGGGTCGGCTCGGTGTTCGTGATCGGCGTGGGGCTGCTGCTGCTCGGCGTGGTGCTGATGCTGGTGATGCAGCGCCGCAGCCCGGCGTTCTTCCGCGGCGAGATCCTGACCAAGGAGACCCCGGCGCTGGTCGTCGAGGACTGAGCCGGGAGGCGACGGGTCGCCGGGGCGGAGGGCGGGTCGGGGGATTCCGGCGAATCCGGCCGGGGGAGTCGCCCTCGGTCCGGTCGGTCAGGGAACCCCGGGGCCGTTCCCGCTTCCGCCGCCTTCCTCGGCCGCGACCTGCGCCAGCGTGCGCCCCGTGCGGGCCGAGCGCGCCCGGTACGGGTCGGGGGCGTCCGGCCCGTCGTGGGTGGCCTGCCCGTCCCTGGCCTTGATCAGCAGCCACACCTCTTCGCCGGGGGCGCTCTGCCCGCCGCCCCCCTTGAAGCGGGTGAGGGCGAACTCGCCGTGCAGCCTGGTCCCGTCGAGCCAGAACGTCGCGTGCCCGTCCTCCAGGGACTGTGCGAACGGCACCGGGGCGCCCCAGCGGTCGTGGCTGAGCGGCCGGTAGGTGCCCTGGTCCCAGACGATCACCGTGCCGCCGCCGTGCTCGCCCTTCGCGATGACGCCCTCGAAGGTGCGGTACTCCAGCGGGTGGTCCTCCGTCGGGACGGCCAGTCGCCGCTCGCGCGGATTCTCCGAGGGACCGCGCGGCACCGCCCATGACTTCAGTACGCCGTCGACCTCCAGCCGGAAGTCGAAGTGCATGCGCCGGGCCTGATGGATCTGCACGACGAAGCAGGGGGCCGGGCCCGTCCGTCTCGCCCCGCCGTGCGATCGGGCCTCCGTGCCGGAGTGCGGCCCGGTCTTCGCGTCGCCGTGCGACCCGGCCTCCGTGCCGGAGTGCGGCCCGCCGAGGTGGCCCCGAAGCCGGCCGTCGTTGTCACGGGTCATGTCCATCCGGACACCTCCTCGTCGGCGATTGCGCCCGACGCCTCCTTCCACTGTGACGCCCCCGGCCATGACGCGCACCGGGACGGGGGCGGGGTGATCGGTGCGGCCGATATCTCGGCATCAAATATCTTGACATCGAGAGTGTGTGGCATGCAGGCTTCCCTTTGTTTCCCGGTGTCTTGATATCAAGATTCCTTGGTCCCAAGGCTTCCGCTGCCGGGCATGCCGAGCATTTCGAGGGGGCGCGCGATGCGGCGCGGTGAGGACGGCGACGAGAAGGGCGGCGGGCAGCTGGGCCTGCCGGCCCAGCTGCGCAATCCGCCGGGCGGTCGCAACGCGCGGATCATGCTGCTCGCGCTGGCCGTGGACCGCACCGGCTCGGGTCTGTGGGCCGCGTCCTCGGTCCTCTACCTCACCTTCGTGACCCAGCTGAGCGCCCAGCAGATCGGCGTGCTGCTGGGCACGGCCGGGGTGGCGGGCATCGCGGGCTCGCCCCTGGCCGGGCGCCTGGCCGGGCGGTTCACGGTGCGCGGGCTGCTGATCGGCTGTCATCTGCTCAGGCTGGTGACCCTCGGCCTGGTGCTGGTGTGTGCGGATTTCGGCGCGCTGCTCCCCGTCATCGCCGTGACCTACATGGCGGACCGGGCCGCGAAGACCCTGGAGATGCTGTTCGCGGTCCGGGCCGCGGGCGAGCGGCGCGTGGCCTACCAGGCGCTGTCGCGCAGTGCGGCCAACGCGGGCGTCGGCGTCGGCGCCGGGATCGCGGCGATCGGTCTGGCGGTGGGGACGACGGACGCCCACCGGGCCCTGGTCCTGGGCAACGCGCTGTCGTTCGCCGTCGCCGCGGTGCTGGTGTGGCGCACGGACGAAGCTCGGGAGAGGGCGGTCGAGGCGGCGCGGGCCGGGGCCCCGGCGCCGGACGCCGCCCCGGCCGGTGCCGGGCGCGACCCCGCCCGGGGGAAGAGCCCGTGGCGGGACCGCGGCTACCTCGGGTTCGTCCTCCGGGACATCCCGATGAACCTCGACGACTCGATCCTCGCCGTCGGCCTGCCGCTGTGGCTGGTGGAGCGCACCTCCGCGCCGCACGCCCTCGTCCCGGTCTTCCTCGTCATCAACACCGTGCTGGTCGTGGTGCTCCAGCTGAGCGTGTCGAAACGCGCCGAGGGCCCGCGCCGGGCGACGCGGGCGGTGCTGCTGTACGGGGTCCTGGTGTTCGTGTGCTGCGGCTTCCTGGCCGGGGCCGCCCTGGGCGGCCCCGGGACGGCCACGGTCCTCCTGCTCGCCGCGGCGCTGCTGGTCACCCTGGCGGAGCTGATGCGGTCGGTGAGTTCATGGGAGCTGGCGGTCCTGCTCGCGCCCGAGGACGCCCGCGCCGCGTACCTGGGAGTGGCCGGGATGTCCCAGTCCATCCAGAAGTCGGCGGGCCCGCCGCTGCTCACCGGTGCGGTGATGGCCGCCGGGCCGGTGGGATGGCTGGTGCTGGGGACGGCGGTCGCGGGCCTGGCGGTCGTACAACGACGGGCCTGCGCCCGGCGGCTGGGCGTCGAAGCACCCCGCACCCGCCCGCCCCTCCCGGTCGGCTGACGAGGGTCCGGCCGGCCGACGGTCCGGCCGGACAGGGTGAGCCCCCGGCCGCCCCGTTCCCGGCGGTCCCCACCGTTCCCCACCGGTCTCCACCGGCTCCCGCGTACTCGGATTTCCGCACCGCACGGCATACGTTGGGCCCACCGGATCACGACGGAGGTGCCCTCACATGCGGATCGCCACAACGATCTTCCTCACCGACGGGACGATCACGCCACTGCGGCTCGCCCGCGAGCTCGAACAGCGCGGTTTCGGCGGCCTCTACCTGCCCGAGCACACCCACATCCCGGTGAGCAGGGACACCCCCTACCCGGCCGGTGGCGACCTCCCGCCCGAGTACGGCCGCACCCTCGACCCCTTCGTCGCCCTCGCCCAGGCCGCCGCCGTCACCGAACGCATCGCCCTGGGCACCGGCATCACGCTCGTCGCCCAGCACGACCCGATCGACCTGGCCAAGCGGGTCGCCACCCTCGACCACCTCTCCGGCGGCCGGTTCACCCTGGGCGTCGGCTACGGCTGGAACGTCGAGGAGGCCGCGGACCACGGGGTGGACTGGTCCACCCGCCGCGACCTCGTCCGCGACCGGCTCGCCCTGATGCGTGCCCTGTGGTCGGACGAACCCACGGCGTACAAGGGCGAGTTCGGCTCGGTCCGGGCCAGCCACGCGTACCCGAAACCGGTCCAGGAGCCCCGCGGCCCGGTGAACGGCCCCCGCACCCTGCTCGGTGGCGCGGCCGGTCCGAAACTGTTCGCGCACATCGCCGAGTACGCCGACGGCTGGCTCCCGATCGGCGGCCGGGGCCTGACCGAGTCCGTGCCGAAGCTCCGCACGGCCTGGGACGCGGCCGGCCGCGACCCGAAGGACCTCCGGATCGTCCCGTACGCGGTGCTCCCGAGCGCGGGCAAGCTGGCGCATTACGCGGACTTGGGCATCGAGGAGGTCGTCCTGCAACTGCCCCCGGCGAAGGAGCCGGAGGTCCTTCGGGCGCTGGACGCGTACGCGGAGTTCCTCTGACACGGAGGGCATAGGGCGTCGTGGCCGTACGGCGGTTGTGGCCGTGACGGGCACCACCGGCCCTCCGGAAGGCCCTCCGGAAGCCCCTCGGAAGACCTTCCGGAAGGCCCGTCAAAAGCACCCCGGTTACTCCGGTGACCGGCCGGGGCACGTGTGCGATCATCATGTGCACTCTTCTTTACGAGTCGCTCACATCTTGCTTGTGCCCCGGGTTCTCCAGCGTGCGTGCACCGTCCGTGAAGCCCCGGCAGAAGCGTTCTCGTTCACTGGTCCGGGGGGACGGAAATGCCCAACCATCCACGCACGGCCGCGAGATCCGCGAGATCCGTGGGTTCGGCGGCGTACGCCGCGCTGCTGCTCTCGTTGTCGGTCCTGCTCTCGCTGCTGCTGCCCGCGGGCGCTGCTCGGGCGGCCGGTGCCCCGGCCGCCGCCCCCGCCGCCGAGGACTGCGCCGCCCTTCCGCTCTCCGCCTTCGGCGAGGCCGCCCCGGCGGAAGGCACGTTGACGATTCCGGGCGACGGCACGGCCTGCCTCACGATCACGGCCAAAGCCGCCGGGCTGCACAAGCTCCTGCTCGTCGGCGCCGCCGGGGCGAGCACGTACGCCGAGGTCCTCGACGGCGACACGGCGATCGACTGCTACGACCCCGAGTGGGGCGCCGGCTGGTGCCGGCTGCCCCGTGCGGGCGAGTTCACGATCCGGCTGACGAACAACTGGGCCGACCCGAGCCGCCCGACCGTCGCCGTCGTCCCGCTCGCCACCACCGAGGGCTGCGCACCGGAGGTGGGCACCTCCTGGGACACCGCACCCGTCGTCGGTTCGGCCGCCGGGCCGACCGCCATCCAGTGCCAGCCGTTCACGGGCAAGCCGGGCGAGCGCATCACCAACACCATCAGGACGACCGCGTACGGCCAGAGCCTGTCGTGGATCACCGACGAGACCGGCGCCCGGATCTGCCCGCACTTCAACCCGGACAACAGCAGGGGCTGCGTCCTGCCCGGCGACGGCCCCTACCGCGTCCTCTCGCAGGTCAGCGAGGCCGAGCACGGCTTCCCCGCCGAGTACACCCTCACCGTCCGCCGCACCTCCGACCCGGTCGGCTGCTCCCACCCGGCGCTGAACGGGTACAACTCCGGCCCCACGGCGGCCGACCCGTCCCGCGGCTGCCGGACCTTCACCGCCCCGGCCGCCGGACGCTTCGACGCGTACGCCGTCCACGACGGCGCGCGGTCCGCGCTCCCCGTGTACGACAGGGACGGCAGGACCGTCTGCGAGACCTGGGACGTCTGCACCCTCCCGGCCGCCGGTGACTACACCGTCTACAGCGACGCCGCCACCCTGATCATCGACGGTTCCGCCACCACCGGCTGCGAGCCGGTCGAACTGGGCTTGCACCGCTCCGAGTTCACCGTCCCCGGCGAGATCGACTGCCTGTCCCTGCCGCTGCCCGAGGGCTCCCGGATGGCCGCGCTGGAGGCCCTGTACGGCGGTGCCCCGAACCCGGACGTCACCGTCGTCGACGCCGACGGCGTCCAGCGCTGCGACGCCTCCCGGCTCGCGAACGGCACCTGCGGGCTCACCGGCAGGGCCCCGTTCCGGGCCCTGGTCTCCAACGACAGCGAGTCGAAGCCGACCGGCCCGTACGCCCTCGCCCTGCACCGCACCGACGAGGCGGGCAACTGCCCGGCCGTTCCCGCGGGCGACTTCACCCCGGACACCCGCTCCGCCCGCGCCACCACCGGCGACGGCGTCTTCTCGGACTGCCTGAGCATCCCGGCCGACGACCACAGCGCGCAGGAGGTCCTCCAGCTCCAGGCCGCCCCCGGCACCACGGCCCTCGCCCAGTTCACCGTCCTGGACGTCCGGGGCGAGCAGATCTGCTCGATCCGCCCCGCCGTCTCCAGCTGGACGAGCTGCGCCCTGACCCCCGGCGTCGCCCACACCGTGCTGGTCACCGGCCGCGACACCCCCGCCGAGTACGTGCTGACCCGCCGCGACGTCACCGCGACCGCAAAGAGCTGCACCGCGAACCCGGCGACGAAGCCCGGCGGCGCCTCCACCGAAGGCACCCTCGGCGCCCCCGGCGAGCTGCGCTGCCGCCAGGTCACCACCGCCGATGCCAAGGACACCCTGCACATCGACGTCCGTGACGCACTGGGCACCGCCAACATCGTGGTGCACGGCGGCGACGGCACCCCCCTCTGCCAGAAGAACCAGGCGTGCGCCGTCACCGGCTCCACCCACTACCAGGTCCTGGTCACCGTCCCGGCGACGCTGAAGGCCGCCGACACGTACCGCTTCGACGCCGTACGCATCGCGGGCCCGACCGGACCGGTCGACGAGTGCGACAAGCCGCAGAGCATCGCGTACGGCTACGGCCCGGTCACCGGCACCCTCGACGAGCAGCACAGCACCGTCTGCGCCGCGCTGCCCACCGCGTACAGCGACCGCTTCAAGATGGAGATCGCCGACACGACCGGCGCCCCCGACACGGCGGTGCCCGCGCTGTACGACCCGAGCCTCGACAACGGCTGCACCTTCGGCGTCCCCGGCGGCTACTCGTGCCGGGTGATCGAGAACTACTCCCGGGAGCTCACCCCGAGCATCCTGGTCCTCTCCCTGCCGGAGAAGGCGTCGAAGACCTCCTATCGGGCCGAGGCGGTCTGCTCCGGGCTCTGCGGCATGGAGCGGGTCACCGTCACCGGGCTCGCCCCGACCACCGGCGTCACCGGCACGAGGACCACGGTCGCGGTCACCGGCACCGCCCTGCACGAGGGCGACCGCGTCGTGCTGCGCAACGCCGGCCGGGAGATCACCGCAACCACCGTCTCCGTCTCGCCCGACCGTCGCACCCTCACCGCCGAACTGGACCTGACCGACGCGGCCGAGGGCGCCTGGAGCGCGAGCGTCGTCACCCACGGCGGAACCGAGTACAGCCGGGGCACCTTCACCGTCGCCCCGCCCCCGCTCCGCAACACGGCACCGCCCACCATCGGCACGACCGCCCGCGTCGAGCAGACCCTCACCGCGTCCCCCGGCACCTGGACGCCCACCCCGACGTCGTACAGCTACCAGTGGTACGGGGACGGGAAGCCGATCAACGGCGCGACCGGTTCCCGGTACGCCGTCCCGGTCACGCTGTACGGGAAGAAGGTCGGGGTCACCGTCACCGCCCACCGCACCGGCACGGCGGACGTCGCGGTCTCCTCGGCGATGCTCACCGTCGGCAAGGGCGACCCGCTCGGGTGCACGACCTGCCCGGCCGTCAAGGGCACCGTGAAGGTGGGCGCCAAGCTGACCGCCACGAGCGGGAGCTGGACCCTGCCCCCCACGTCGTACGGCTACCGGTGGAACGTGGACGGCAAGCCGATCACCGGTGCGACCGCCGCCACCTACACCGTCCCGGCCTCGCTGCTCGGCAGGAAGCTCAGCCTCACCGTCACGGCCCGCCTCAACGGTTACGCGGACGGCGTGGCGAACACGGTGGGGGTGAAGGTCGCCACCGGCAGCGCCCCCAAGGCCATCAAGAAGCCCACGATCTCGGGCACCGCGAAGGTGGGCCGCACCCTGAAGGCCGCCCCCGGCACCTGGACGCCCACCCCGACGTCGTACGGCTACCAGTGGTACGCCAACGGCAAGGCGATCTCCGGCGCCACGAAGTCCTCGCTGACGCTCAAGTCCGCCCAGCGGGGCAAGAAGATCACCGTGAAGGTGACCGCTCGCCGCACCGGCCACACCAGCGGCACCGCCCTCAGCGCGGCCACCAAGGCAGTCGCCCGCTGACCTGACGGCGCGACAGGCGGCACGGGAAGGGCCGGGCACCCCACCGAGAGGCGGGTGTCCGGCCCTTCCGCTGTTTCCGTGCGCCGGCCCGGAGGGCGGGGTCCTCTGCCGAACGGCATAGAGGGCCGGGCGGCGGGCGTGATCTTTGTGCCGATCGGCGGATGGGACCACAGGGGTGCCGGGGGCGAGGCTTGAGTCGTGCGGCCGACAACGGCAGCACAGTCCAAATCCCCTTCGGAATCCGGGAGTTCACCATGCGCAACACCGCGATCGGCGCCACGGCGGTCGTCGCCTCCCTCGCCGTCGTCACCGTCCTCGCCGGACCGGTCGCCGCCGGAGCCGCCCCCGCAGCCCAGGCCGTGTCCGCGCCCGCCGGGGAGAAGCCCGCGAAGGTCGTGAAGCCCGTGAAGGTCGTGAAGCCCGCGAAGGTCGCAAGCGTCCACGGGAAGGCGCGGATCGCCTACGTCGAGTCGCTCGACGACGACATCCGCTTCGCCGTCCACGCCGAACAGAAGCCGTTCACCCGGCCGTTGCCCGGTGCGGCACCCAAGGGGCTGGCCACGGACGCCGAGGGCACCCTGAAGTTCTCCCACACCACTCCGGACGGAGTGTCGGGCTGGGCGGAGGCCGAGGTGGACTGCCTGGTCACCAGCGGACGGACGGCGACCCTGACCGCGGTCGTGACGAAGTCGAACGTCGAGGACATCGGTGCCCGGCTGGGCATCAGCGTCCAGCAGGGCGACCGGGGCGAACCGGACCGGCTCGGCTTCTCCTGGGGCGTGGTGAACGTCGACCCCGGGAACGTCGACGAGGAGGGACGGCTCGTCCGGCCGCAGGCCGGTTCGTGCATGGCTCCCGCACCGTTCACGACCGTGATCAAGGGCGGCTTCGAGGTGGTCCACGCCGAGATCAGGAAGACCCCCGCACTCCCCGGCACCGGAGCGGCGACCCGCCGTGGCTGATGACGCCCCGACCCACGTCAGCCGGCGGCACCGCGCTCCGCCAGTTTCGCCACGAAGTCGAGGCAGGCCATGGCCGGGCTGTGCTTCAGGCCGCGCTGCAGGTCCACTTTCACCCAGTCGCCCTCCTGCTTGTAGAGATCGATTTCCTGCTTGAGGTCCTCGGCCTGCAACTGGAGGGCGGTCTTGATCGCCGCAGGGACGTGGGGCTGCTTCAGCCCCCTTTCGGTCAGCGTCGTCAGCTGCTGGAGCAGCGGAATCACCGGAGTGTCGCTGTGGTACCCGGAGGACCCGATGGGGTTCTCCTTGGCCAGCTTGTTGTTGATCTCCATCATCTGGTCCTGGTCCTGGCATCCGGCCACGTGGTTGATACCGCACATGCCCGTTTCCGCGTTCCAGTTCTTCGCGTCGCCCGTACAGAAGTCCGGTACGTTTTCTCCCTGTTTCGCCTCCGTCTTCGTTTCCTGTTCCCCGCCGCCGCCGAGCCCCACGGCAGCCCCCACGCCGATCGCCGCCGCGACGGCCACACCGGTGACGATCAAGCCGAGCTGCTTCCGCTGAACCATCTCTCCCCTTACCTGTCCCTGTCCCTGTCCCTGTCGGGCTGTGAGATCGAAGAATCGAGAATTGCCGGAAGTTCTCCCCGGGGGCTCACTTCCAGCAAAGGAACTTCAGATCGTCCACGTCCTCCTGCAAGTGCTTCATGGCGAGGTCGGTGGCCTTGCTGCTGACGAGGCGGCCTTCCTCTACTCGGGGGAGCTGTGCGTCGAGCCCGGCGGCCTGGGCGTTCAGGTCTCCCGCAATCGAGTTGAGCTTTGCCTTGACCGGCGTCTCGGTGGCGTGGTCGGCCAGGTCCGAGATCTGTTCGGCGCCGTCGCGCAGCGCCGCGCCGCCGTCGCGTGCCTTGGCGGCCCGACTGCGGTTGGGATCGCCCAGTGCGATGCCGGAGAGCCGCAGGGCGTTGGCGGCCGTCTGCACTGCTGCCGTGCACGACTCGGCGTCCGGCCCCGGGCTGCGCTTTGCGGTGGGGGTGGGATCGGCCGTGGCCGTGGGCGTGTGCGTGGGTGACGGGGTATTGCTACGCGTCGAACTCATTGCCGAGGCCGATTTCGACGACTTGTCGGAAGGTGGGTCCTGCTCGCGGAACTGGGAGGCCACCACGAAGGCCAGCAGCCCGGCCGCGCCCACGCTCGCCACGGACAACGCGGGGCGTAACCAGATGCGTCTCCGGTCGGCTGTCGGCCTCGGCAGCACCTTCGTCCTGGCGGGTGACCGCGCTTCGTCCAGCATGTGCAGTACGGCGTCGATGCCGGGCCGGGTCCTCGGGTCCTTGTCCAGCAGTGCCATGACGACCGCTGCCAGGTGACCGGCACCGACGGGCTCATCGGGCCGGTCATGACCGATGGCGTGGATCGTGGCCAGCACCGAGCCCCGGTCGAACGGGGAGACACCGGTGGCCATTTGATAGAGCGTCACGCCGAGTGACCACAGGTCGCCGGCCGGACCCTCCACGCCCCCTAATCGCTCGGGGGCGACGTACGCGACCGTGCCGACGACCGACCCGGTCTTGGTGATCTTGGTGTCGGCGTTGTGCCGGGCGATTCCGAAATCGGTGACGAGAACATCGCCGCTGTCCGTGACCATGACGTTCGGCGGCTTGATGTCCCGGTGGGTGATGCCGACCCCGTGTGCCGCGGCGAGCGCGGCGAGGACGCCCCGGGCGACGGTGTCGATCAGCTCGACGGGCAGCCCGTCGGGTTCGTCCTCCAGCAGCTCCGCAACCGACCGCCCGCGCACGAGCCGCATCACCATCCACGGCAGCCCCTCGTGCTCGACGACGTCGTGGACGGCCACGATGTTCGGATGGTCGCGCAGTGCGGCGGCGTGCTGCGCCTCTTTGCGGGCGTACGCGAGGACGGAACGGTGCGACTCGATCGTGTCCTGGGAGTGCGCCATCCGGACGGACTTGACGGCCACATCGACGTTCAGGCTCAGGTCCCGGGCCTGCCACACCTCGCCCATGCCTCCGCGACCCAGGCGCTCGACCAGCTCGTACCGGTCCGCGATGACCATGCCAGGTGCCACCTGTGTCGCCAAAACCGCAACCTCGCCCCGAGAGCCGACACTGAGCCTTATGGACGGCACATTGTAAGGGCGTGGTTACTCACCGGGAAGCCGCAGTGGCCTGACCGGTGAATCCACCGGTAGGGTGCCCGGCGCACATCCGCATCTGTCAGGTGGCAGCCTCCTGGGGAGCGGTGGCGGTGGCGGGTGGGGCGGCACGGCCGGTGGTGACCGCGTGGGCCGGCAGCGACCGTTCGGCGCACAGGAGGATCGCCGCACCGGTCAGAACGATCAGTGCGAGCACCGCCCACAGGTGCCCCGACCCCGCGTCGAGCAGGAATCCCAGCAGCATGGGCGCGACGGTGCGGCAGACCGACCAGGAGAGCTGGTGGACCGACAGGTAGCGGCCCCGCAGGTGGTCGGGGGCGGCCTGGACGGACAGGCCCTGGGCGGGGGCGGAGTGGACGAGTTCGCCCGCGGTGTAGAGCACCGCGACCGCGAGGACGGCGACGAGGGCGTCCGGGCCGCTGGCGAGCCGGGGCAGGACGGCGAAGGCGGCGAAGGAGAGCGCGAAGACGGCCGCGCCGAGTGCGGCCACGCGGGTGCGTCTGCCGCGCAGGGTCAGGCGGGCGGCGGGGACACCGAGCACGGCGACCAGAGCGGTGTTGAGGCCGAAGACCGCCCCGGCCAGGGCGTCGGGCAGGGCCACGTCGCGGGTGAGGAAGACCGGCAGGGCCATGGCCTGGGTGGTGTAGCCGAAGGCGATCAGGAAATTGGCCGCCGTGACGAGCAGGTAGGGCCGGTCGGCGAGCACCTGCCGGTACCCTTCGCGGGTCCGTGGCCGCTCGACGCCGTGGCGGACGTTCGGGATGCGGGTCACCAGTACCGCGGCGACGGCGAAGACCGCGGCCAGAACCTCGGCGGCGGCGATGAAGCCCCCGGTGCCGCTCAACGCCAGCATGCCGGCCGCCGCCAGGCTGCCGCATCCCATCCCGGCATTGCGCAGGCTGCGGTCCCATGCCAGGAGCCGGTCCCGCTCGGCGCCCTGGGCGATGTCGCCGATCAGCGCCTGCTGGCTGGGCGAGGAGGCCCACATCCCCACCGCGACCACCAGGGCGATCGCCAGGAAGGCGGGGTAGGAGTCGGCGAACGGGTAGGCGGCGAAACCGGCCGCGCGCAACGCGAGTACGCCGATGAGCACCCGCCGACCGCCGAACCGGTCGATGAGAATGCCCGCGGCCGGCATGAACGCCAGCGCACCGAGCCCGGCGATCGTCAGGCCCGCGCCGATCGAGGTCAGGGACAGCCCGGTGAGCGCGTGCACGAACAGCATCGTCAGCGGCACGTATATGCCGTCGCCGACCGAGCCGACCAGGCTTGCGGCGATCAGCCGACGACGCGTACGAGTGCCGTGCTCGGCGGAGTTCGAGTGCGTCACGCCCCCGGAGTGCGTCGCGTCCTCGTCGCGCATCACGCCTCCATTCCGGCTCGGCGAACGAAAACATCTTCCATGGAAGATGTTTTATCATCCGTGGAAGATACAGTGAAGGCATGCAGGTAGACGCCATTGCCGCCATCGTCGAACAGTGGAAGCGCGAGCGCCCCGATCTGGATGCGACGCCGATGCTCGTCATCGGCAGGCTCTTGCGGCTCTCCGACGACCTGGACCGGCGACTGCGCCCGCCCTTCGGCGCCGCGAACCTGGGGAACGGCGACTTCGACGTGCTTGCGGCGCTTCGCCGTTCCGGCGAGCCCTACACGCTGTCCGCGGGCGAACTCAGCCGCACCGTCCTGGTCACCACCGGCGCGATCACCAAGCGGGTCGACCGGCTCGAAGCCCGCGGTCTGGTCGCCAGGACCGTCGCCGAGACCGATTCGCGCGGGCGCCTCGTCACCCTCACCGCGGAGGGCGTCGCGCTGACCGACGAGCTCATCGCCGTCCATCTGGACAACCAGCGCCGACTCCTTGCCGGGCTCGACGAGGACGAGCGGGCGCACCTCGGAGACCTGCTCGCACGACTCGCCCGCACGCTCGACCCGAACGACGGCTGAACCCCCCGGGCGCGTGGCGCTCGCACGCCACGACGACCTATGCGCCAGATGCGCCGGACGAGCCGGGTACGCCAGACGCGCCAGTCGGCAGGTCCTTTGTGCAGTCGCGGCAGTTGCCCGGGGCGGGGGAGCGGAAGGCGCGGTCGCACCGGTCGCAGTTCTGGAGCGGCACGGTACGGGGAGCGGCGGCGGGTGGCGGGGGCGGCAGGAGCGCCGTGAGGCGGTACCGGAGGAGTTTCGCGGGGTGCCGGAGAGGGCGGGGGAGGTCGTCGGTGAGGGCGCGGCGGAGGTCCGCCGGGGTGGCACCGCGTTCGAACCAGGCCGCCACGGCAGGGGCGAGGAGGGTGATGTCCTGCGTGGTGAGGGCGATGTGGGGCGTGTGGTGGTGCAGGTCTGCCAGTAACTCTGTTGCTGCGTGGAGGAGTTGGGGAAACCGGATGCGGGGCCGGGGGAGCGGCGGCGGGGACGCCGGAGCGGGTGGAGGAGTGGTCGGAGCCTCCGCCACGGCCGGTACGGGAGTCGGCGCGGGGGTCGGGGGTGCAACCCGGGTCGGGCGCGGGGGAGTGCTGCCGTGCGGCTGGTTGTACGAGTAGGTGCGGGTGACGACCCGGCCGTCGGCGAGGCGTTCGCGGACGCGGCGCAGGAAGCCGTGGACCTCCAGCTCGCGCAGCGCGGCGGCGATACGGGCCTCGCTGTCGGGGAAGCGCTGGGCGAGGAACTTGATGCCGATCCGCGCTCCCGGGGGAAGCGACTGGATGTGGGCCGAGAGCCCGATGGCGGGCAGGGAGAGCTCGCGGTGCTGGGTGAGCTGGTTGCCCAGCACGGTGAAGTGACCGGTGAGCCTGGCCTTGACGTGCATGACGCCGAACTTCGGCGAGGCGTCCGCGAGAACGGGACGCGGAGCGCGCACGGGCGCGCTAACCTGCTGTGTATCCATCGGGAAGCTCCGAACTTCCTCGGTGGTCAGGCCCTCGGCGATGGGATTCGTACTCCCGGCCGGGGGCCGACGCATGTCTGGGGTTGTCGCGGCGAGCATATGCCTGCGAACCACCAGAAAATCCAGCTCAGTTGGCAAACCTCACCCGCGCGAGTGACGGGCTCCTGCGGGTTGCCGTGGGCTCCTGTGCGTGACCAGGGAGAGGGTTGGGTTTGGGGAATTTCTTCTTCCCAAAGCCTTTGAAGCTTTTTACGTCGGGGCCCACCGCGTCCCGGCCGACCGGGACGCGGTGCACCGGGTCGCGGCTGTCGCGACCCGGTGCGTGACCAGGCGTGTCGGGCGTATCGGGGTGTGCTCAGACCTGCTGCGCGTACGTGACGAAGGCCGCCCAGGCGGCGGGGGCGACGTCGAGGTGGGGACCCTGGACGTCCTTGGAGTCGCGGACGTGGACGGTGGCGGGGCAGGTTGCCACCTCGACGCAGTTGCCGCCCTCGCCGCTGCTGTAGCTGCTCTTGCGCCAGTCGTAGGCGACCTCGATGCAAGTTCCACCTTCCCCGCCGCTGTAGCTGCTCTTGAACCAGTGCAGTTGCTCGGTGTTCATAGCTCTCCCAGCATCTTTTCGATCAGCGCCAAGGACTCCCTGGGGGTGAGAGCCTGCGCCCGCATGATCCCATAACGTTCGCTGAACAAGCGGACCTCTTCTGGGTCGGTGATGAGGCGGGCATGCCCTTGAATCTCTGTGTATGCAGCCTCGTTGCGCCCTTTCGGCGTGAGCAGGGTGAAGGGGCCGTCCATCGAGGAATGTTCATCCAGCCCAGTCGGCATGACCTGGAGCTCGACCGTCCGCATCTGGCCGATGTGGCGCAGCCGATGCAGTTGGCCGGTGTGAACGGTGCGACCGCCGAGAGGCCGCTGGAGGACCACTTCTTCCAGCACAAAGCTGAGGGTCGGCGCGGGCCAGCGTTCGAAGATCTGTTGGCGGGCCAGTCGGTCTGCTACGCGCTTCTCCACGGTCTGCTCGTCGAGCAAGGGGCGCCGTTTCGTGAACACCGCCCGTGCGTAATCCTCTGTCTGGAGCAGACCAGGGATTGCCTGGTTGCTGTACTCGTGGAGTGCTACGGAATCGGCTTCCACTCGCGCGAAGTCGCGGAACCAACCCGGATGTCGGGTCCGCGACTTCGACAGAGCCTCCCGTACCTCGTCGACGGCGGCACACAGCACACCGCCCGCGTCGAGGAGCGGGTCCACGCGGATCAGGAAATCCGGCTGCGGCGTTCGTACGCCTCGCTCCATCGCGGAGATCAGGTCTTCTCCACAGTGGGCTGCGAGGCCCAGGCCCCTCTGGCTCATGCCCGCGCGTTCGCGCAGCACCTTGATCTGTTTGCCCAGCGCTTTGAAGAGGTGCGCCGTTCCGTCCGATTCTTCCGGCCGCTCCGGCCGCTCCTCGCGTTCCGTGTTCGCCATTCGCCCCGCACCGCTCCTTGGTCCGCCCGGTCACGGCCGACGCCCCGTACAGCCCACCGGGTGTGCCCGTACAGCTACTCGGCGTCGTGACGTCAATCCTGGTCAGCGTACGAGGGACCAGACACGCTGAGTCACATGAACGCCGAAATCACCCTTGTGGGCTCCGAGTTCGTCCAACGTTTCAGCGCCACCCGTCGCGGGGCGCGGCTCGCCCGCCGACTTGCCGTGCAGCAGCTCGACGCATGGGGGATGCCGTACGGGAGCGGGCTCTCCGACGCCGTCGCGGTGGTGGTGTCGGAGCTGGCGACCAACGCGGTGGTGCACGGGCTCGTGCCGGGGCGGGACTTCGAGCTGCGGCTTCTCGTTCTCGCGGGCACGCTCCGTGTCGAGGTGTCGGACGCGCGGGGCGAGAGGGTGCCCGAGGTGCGGCCTTTTTGCCTCGGTGCGGAATCGGGGTACGGCCTGTACCTGGTGGGGGCGCTGGCGACCTCGTGGGGGGTGAGGGACCGGGGCGTCGGCAAGACGGTGTGGGCCGAGCTGGCCACGGTTTCGTAGCCTCAAGCCTTCGAGAACTCCTTCTGAAATGGGTTCAGCCGGCGGCTGTTCGTTCTCGTGGGGTGCGGCCGGCCCGGGAGGGGGCCCGCATGCCGTGCAGCAGTCCTGCGGCAGCCACAAGAATCTGTACCAGGCCCGTCACGACGAGAACCGGCCCGGCTCCGGCCCAGCCGATGACGGCTCCACCGGCCAGCAGCCCGAGGGAGGTCCCGCCGGAGTGCAGGACGGCCTCGGCGGTGAAGGCCGCCCGCCGCTGGGCGCCGGAGGTCTGCTCACTGATCAGCGCGTTCAGTGCTGCGATTCCCCAGGGCATCGCAGCACCTCCCAGGGCCGCCACTGCCGCGATCAGCGCCAGGTTCGGAGCGGCCACCGGAATCAGCGCGAACGCCAGGCCGAGCACGGCCCAGGAGACCGCCATCGTCCTCATCCGAGGCAGCCGGTCGATCACCACGGGCACCAGGAACGAGGTCAGCACGGAAGCCGAGCCGTAGCCGCTCATCCCTGCGGCGATCAGCGCCCCCGGCATTTCGAGCTCGACGCCGAGGACCGCCAGCCCCAGGCTGAATCCGAACCAGCACACTCCGCCGACCCCGGCCATCAGGATGCCTGCGGCGAGCTGGGGGAAGGCGCGCAGGACTGCCGTCATCGAGGCGGCTCCAGCGGCTCGGTCGGTTTCGTCGGCTTCGTTGTCGGCCGGGCTGTCGAACGCGGGCCGAGCGCCGTCGCCGGGCCCGGGGCCCGTGGCCGCCGCGGGCACTGCTAGTACGGCGGCTGCTCCGAGCACGACCGCGACCGTCTCGCACCACAGCAGTGGCACGGCACCCCAGGCGACCACGAGCCACGCCCCGAGCGGAGGCACGAAGACCATGGAGACCCGGTGGGCCAGGTCCTGCCACGCCAGCCACCGCGGAGCCGACGACGGAGCATCGGCAGGTCTCCCCACATCGGCGAGGTCTGCCACCAGGGCCCGCTGTGCCGGATGCAGCAAGGCTCCCGCAACACCGGTGACCAGCCCGGAGACACACAGCGCGACCGCCCCGACCTGCCCGGCCAACGCGGCCCCCGGGACCACCGCCAGGCCGACCGCCTGAAGCAGCATCACGACCGTGAGGGCCCGCCCGGAGGTCAGCCGGTCGCGCAGGCGCCTGCCCCACCAGCCCACGGTCAGCAGCGGCAGCCCGGCCACGCCGCCGACGAGCCCGGTGGTCCAGGCCTCCCCGGTCTCGGCGAGCGCCACCAGGGGGAGGGCGATGGCTGCCAGGCGGGTTCCGATCCAGGTGAGAAAGGTGACGGCCGTCAGGACGAGCAGTGATCTGTGCATGCACCGATCGTTGATCGACGGCGGCTGCGCCGGTAGGGAGCGGTGCAGCCGTCCCGCTCATACGCTGAGGGCATGACCTCACGCTTCTCGGTGGACGACCTGCAGCTGGTGGAGGCGGTCGCCCGGCACGGCTCGGTCGGTGCCGCCGCCCGGGAACTGCTGGTTTCCCAGCCCTCGGCGAGCCGTCGCCTGATCGCGCTGGAGCGCCGTCTCGGCACCGGCTTGTTCGACCGGGACACCACGGGCGCCCGCCCCACGGCCGCGGGCCGGGAACTGGCCCGCCAGAGCGCACAGTTGCTGGCGCACCTGGACGCACTGCCCGAACGGGCCCTGGCCGCGGTCGATGCTCCCACCCTGGCCGTGGGCACGATCCAGGCGCTGAGCCCGATGGTGTTCACCGCGCTCGACGTCGAACTGGACGGCGTGACCGTGCACCCCGAGGTCGATCACGGACCGACCCTGCTGCGGCAGGTGCACGAAGGGCTGCTGGACGCCGCGTTCGTCACCATCGCCGAGCAGACCGTCGTACCGCGTGGGCTGCAGCGGTCCATCGTCGGGGACTGCCCCCTCGTGGTCGTACTGCCCGACGGCGCCCCGGACCTGGTAGCGGGCACCCGCCCGTTCGCCGGCCGCATCGTCGTGTACAGCACGATCGACCTGGCCGGCGAGGTGGTGCGCCAACGACTCTCCTCGCTCGGAGCGGTGCCGCGTCCGGGCGCAACCCTTGAGACGACACTGCGAGTGGCACGTCACCGCCGCTGCCCGGCCCTGGTGCCCGAACTCGCAGCCCACTGGTACGCGGCCCCCGGCGACCGGATCGTCCGTTCTCCTGTCCCCGGGCGGACGACGCTGTCCGTGGTCAACCGGCTGCCCCAGCCGGCCACTCTCGCCACGGCCCTGCCCCGGCTCGCGCGGCGCATTCTCGGCAGGCCCTGAGCCCGCCCGTCCGGCCACCGGTCGGGGACCGCCATCGGCCGCCCCTCACCCTACGGCGAACGGCCCCTCCCGGCGCTCCTTCGGCTGCAGGCCGTCACCGGCACTGCCGGCACGCCGACAGACAGTGCCGGTGACGACCGGTACCCCTGGTTCAGGGCCCCTGAAGCAGGAGAGGTCCCTGAACCAGGGGAGGGTTCAGCGTTTGAGCGTGAAGGTGAAGTCGCCGGAGATCCTGCTGTTCAGCCGGGCCACCGAGACGATCTTCCCCTCCGTGATCAGCCTCTCGACCTCGGCCCGCGAAAGACCGCAGCCCTCGGCGATCAGACGGGTCGGCCGGACGGGTATCCGCGCCGCGGAGCGGACCGAGACGTCGAGCACCTCGCGGTCCTGGTGCTCCGGGTGGGCCGGGCGGGCCGGTCCGCCGGTGTCGAGACGCCAGGCGTTGTCCCAGTCGAGGGCGATGCGATTGCGGCGCCGTACGACCGGATCCTGCAGCAAATCGGCTGCCAGAGCAGGGTCGTTGTTGTGCATCCGGTCCAGCAGCTCGGGCCGTACGGAGCGCACGTTGACCCGCTCCAGGACCGTGAGCTTCGCGGTTTCCCCGCAAGCGGTACAGAGCACGAGGAGCCAGGCGTCGATGAGCTTGTGGTTCGCGTTGACGCGGAATTTGCCGTTCGCCCGGAAACGGCCGGACGCGCACGTGTGGCAACGGCGAAGAACGACTGGCAGGCAGGTGGGCATGACCACCCAGTTTTCGAGCACAGAAGTACACCGGTTTCAGTGAGAAGTCCGCAGCAAAAAGGAGCGCGGCGCACAGGCGCGACGCGCGACGATTCAGCGCTCGGGAGGTCTCACAGGGTGTACAACGGCACGTCCTTACCTGGACAACTGGGTGCCGCAGCACGGTAATCGCGTACGGCGGCGCTGCTCCACCGGTTTTCGTGCGTTGTGGTGGCAGGCGTTGTGGCGGTGGGTGTTGTGGCGGAGGGGTCGGCGTCCCGGCGTTCCGGTGGGCGAATAATTGGTTGCGCGGGGCGGTGGCGGTGGTTCCAATGACCGGACGATCGCCCGGCCCGCCCGGCCGGTGCGCGGTCCGGGCGGGGCCGCGAACTCATCGTCCAGGGGAGACGCCACCCGATGAACACGTCACCGCAGCCTTCGCTCTCGCCCTCGCCGTCGCTGTCCGGAGCGGAGAACGCGGGCGGCCCGTCCGTCCGCCTGGGGGCTCTCGCCCCGCTGACGCGGCCCGGCTGGGCCGAGGCGGGTCAACACCTGCTCGCCGGAATGGAGTTGGCCGTCCACGAGGTCAACGGAGCGGGCGGGATCGACGGCAGGCCGCTGGAGCTGGTGGTCCGGGACACCGCGGCCGATCCGGAGCGGGCCGAGGCGGCGGTGGACGAACTGGCCGGGCTGGGCGTGGCCGCCGTGGTGGGCGAGTACCACAGCGTCGTCGCCCGCGCCGCCGCCGCACGGGCCGACGCCCTCGGCGTACCGTTCCTCTGTTCGTCCGCGGTGCTCGACGCGCTCACCGAGGAGCCGACGGAGTGGGTCGCGCGCCTGTGCCCGGCGCAGTCCCACGGCTGGCGGATCTACGCGGACTTCCTCCTCGGCGAGGGCCGGAGCCGGGTCGCCGTGGTGACCCAGCCGAGCGTCTACTGGGCGTCCGGGACCCGCATCCTGCGGGACCACCTCGCTTCCCGCGGCGGCACCGTCGTCGAACTCGACGCGAACGCGCTCGCCCCCGAGGCCCTGTGCGACGCGCTCGTCGACCACGGTGCGACGGCGCTCCTCCTGCTGGTCGGGCATCCGGAGCCCGCGGTGCCGATCGTCAGGGCGGTCCGGGGCGACCGGAGGCTCGCGGAGATCCTGATCGGTGCTCCGGCCGGGCAGCCGGAGTTCGCCGGATGGGCGGCGGCGCTGGGCGAGGGCGGTACCGGTGTCCCGTTCCTGCGCTACCTGCCCGAGCGCCTCGGTCCGCTCGGCGAGCGTGTCGGCAAGGAGCTTCGCGAGCAGTTGGGCGCCCCGCCCTCCTTCGTCGCCTTCGAGGGCTGGGACGCCGTCACCGTCCTTGCGGAGGTGATGCGTTCGCACGGTACGGACCGGGCGGCCGTCGCCGGGGCGTGGCCGCGGGTGGAGGTCGAGGGCACGCGCGGACCGATCCGGTTCTCCCGCGCGCAGGGCATCGGCGTGCGGCAGTGGGTCTGGGCACCGGTCCAGGTCGTCGACCGGGACCCGGCGGAACCCGGTCGCTTCCGGGTTCTCCGCACCGGCTGAGGGAGAGGGACACGCGGGTGGGTTCGCCGTCAGGGGGTGCACGCCTGCGCGATCGACAGGCTGTTCTCGTACAGGTGGAGTCGGCTGATGCGGCCGTCCTCGACGGTGATGTGCAGCGCGAAGGGGCCCTCGAAGGACTTGCCCGTCGCGCGGACGGTGCCCGAGAGGTGTCCCATCAGCACGGCGTCGGTGCCGTCGACGAGGAAGGTGTCGACGGACGCCCGCGCGTCCTCGGGCACGGTGTGCTCGGCCAGCTCCGCGAACTGGGAGGCGCATTCGGCGGCGGTGGAACGGGGCTTGATCCACGGTACCGAGGGGTTCTCCGCGAGCAGCCAGTCGACCTTGTCGGTGAAGAGCGCGGTGAGCGCCTCGGTGTCCCCGGAGAGGCGAAGGGCGAGGAACTCCTGGACGGTGGCCCGGGTGGTGTCCGCGGTCGTGGTGCGGGTCGTGGATGTCGTCATGCGGACGAGCCTGTCAGGGAGGCGGTGGGGCGTCGATTACGCCGGAGGTAAGGGGGCCGGGGAGCGCCTTGACCTCAAGCGTGCTTGAGGCAGGAGTCTTCCGTCATGGACATCGAAGAGATGCGGCGACAGCTGCGAGCCCTGACCGACCGTGCCGAGATCACCGACCTGCTGGACCGCTACCTGCGTTCCCTGGACGAGGGAGTCTTCGACGAGGAGTGGGCGCGGGCGTTCCACACCGAGAACGTCACCGCGGAGATGCCCATCGGCACCGTCCAGGGCCGCGACGCCCTGCTGTCCCACATCCGGCGGGCAATGGCGCTGTTCGACCGGACCGTGCACCTGGGCACCAACGCGGTCGTCGAGGTCGACGGGGACCGGGCCACCGCCCGCGGCGCCCAGCTGAGCACCCACGTCCTGGCGGACGGCTCGGGCGGTCTCTTCGTCTCCGCCGGGCACGCCGACACCGAACTGGTCCGGACGGCCGACGGCTGGCGGATCTCCGCCTCGGCGCTGCGGGTGGTGTGGACCCAGGGCTCCCCGCCGCGACTGCCGGAGGAATTCGCCCTGGCGGCCCCCGCGTCCTGAGCCCGCGTCCTGAGCCCACTCCTCCGGCCCGTTTCCCCGGCCCGTTTCCTCGTGCCCGTTTCCTCGTGCCCGTTCCCAAGGCTCCGGGGAAGCGGCCCCGGGCCCCCGGCGCCGGTGGGCGGCAGATGCCCTGGTCCGGGGCGTGGGTGTCGCTCGTATGCTCGGGACCATGACCGATCCTCAGCGCGGACGTCCGACCACCAATGCCATGCGGCGTGCCCTCAGGCGGGCCCGCGACGGTGTCGCTCTCGATGTGGCCGAGGCCGCCGTCCTGCTCCAGGCGCGGGGCGAGGATCTGCGGGATCTCGCCGCCTCGGCCGCCCGGGTGCGCGACGCCGGGCTCGAAGCCGCGGGCCGGCCGGGGGTCATCACGTACTCCCGCAAGGTCTTCATCCCACTGACCCGGCTCTGCCGTGACAAGTGCCACTACTGCACCTTCGTCACCGTCCCCGGCAAGCTCCGGCGCGCCGGCCACGGGATGTTCCTGTCGCCCGACGAGGTGCTGGACATCGCCCGCGAGGGTGCGGCCATGGGGTGCAAGGAGGCGCTGTTCACGCTCGGCGACCGGCCCGAGGACCGCTGGCCCGAGGCGCGGGAGTGGCTGGAGGCCGAGGGGTACGACGACACCCTCGCGTACGTGCGCGCCATGGCGATCCGGGTCCTGGAGGAGACCGGTCTCCTGCCGCACCTCAACCCCGGCGTGCTGGGCTGGACCGACCTTCAGCGGCTCAAGCCCGTCGCCCCGTCCATGGGCATGATGCTGGAGACGACCGCGACCCGGCTGTGGTCCGAGCCCGGCGGCCCGCACCACGGCTCCCCGGACAAGGAACCGGCCGTGCGGCTGCGGGTGCTGGAGGACGCGGGGCGCTCCAACGTCCCGTTCACCACCGGCATCCTGATCGGCATCGGCGAGTCGTACGAGGAGCGCGCCGACTCCCTCTTCGAACTGCGCAGGACCGCCCGCGCCTACCACGGCATCCAGGAAGTCATCGTCCAGAACTTCCGCGCCAAGCCCGACACCGCGATGCGCGGCATGCCGGACGCCGAGCTGGAGGAGCTGGCCGCCGCCATCGCCGTGGCCCGGCACGTCCTCGGCCCGTCCGCCCGCATCCAGGCCCCGCCGAACCTCGTCGACGCCGAGTACGCGCTGCTCATCGGCGCGGGCATCGACGACTGGGGCGGCGTGTCGCCGCTCACCCCGGACCACGTGAACCCCGAGCGCCCCTGGCCGCACATCGACGAACTCGCCGCGAGGACCGCCGAGTCGGGCTTCACGCTCCGCGAACGGCTCACCATCTACCCGGAGTTCGTCCGGCGCGGTGAGCCGTGGCTCGACCCCCGCCTCCTCCCGCACGTCCGCGCCCTGGCCGACCCGGAGACGGGCCTCGCCAAGGAGGGCGCGATCCCCGTCGGGCTGCCCTGGCAGGAGCCCGACGAGGAGTTCGGTGCCACCGGCCGCACCGACCTGCACCGCACCATCGACACCGAGGGCCGCACCGGCGACCGCCGCGAGGACTTCGACGAGGTGTACGGGGACTGGGAGGCGCTGCGCGAGGCCGCCGCCCCCGGCATGGCCCCGTCCAGGATCGACGCGGACGTGCGGGCCGCGCTCGGCCAGGCCGCCGACGACCCGACGAAGCTCACCGACGAACAGGCGCTCGTCCTGTTCCACGCGGAGGGCGAGGCGCTCGACGAGCTGTGCAGGATCGCGGACACCCTGCGCCGCGACGTGGTCGGCGACGACATCACGTACATCGTCACCAGGAACATCAACTTCACCAACGTCTGCTACACCGGCTGCCGCTTCTGCGCCTTCGCCCAGCGGCGCACCGACGCCGACGCGTACAGCCTCTCCCTGGACCAGGTCGCCGACCGGGCCGCACAGGCTTGGGACGTCGGCGCGGTCGAGGTGTGCATGCAGGGCGGCATCCACCCGGACCTGCCCGGCACCGCGTACTTCGACATCGCGCGGGCGGTGAAGGAACGCGTGCCCGGCATGCATGTGCACGCCTTCTCGCCCATGGAGGTCGTCAACGGCGCCACCCGCACCGGCCTGTCCGTCCGCGACTGGCTGACCGCCGCGAAGGAGGCCGGACTCGACTCGATCCCCGGCACGGCGGCCGAGATCCTGGACGACGAGGTCCGTTGGGTCCTCACCAAGGGCAAGCTGCCGACGGCGACCTGGCTGGAGGTCATCAGGACCGCCCACGAGGTGGGCCTGCGCTCCTCGTCCACGATGATGTACGGGCACGTCGACCAGCCCCGGCACTGGCTCGGCCACCTGCGGACCCTGGCCCGGCTCCAGCAGGAGACCGGCGGCTTCACGGAGTTCGTCACGCTCCCCTTCATCCACACCAACGCCCCCATCTACCTCGCGGGCATCGCCCGGCCCGGCCCGACCGACCGCGACAACCGGGCCGTCACCGCCATGGCCCGGCTGCTGCTCCACCCGCACATCACCAACATCCAGACCAGCTGGGTCAAGCTCGGCACCCAGGGCGCGGCCGAGATGCTGCGCTCGGGCGCCAACGACCTGGGCGGCACGCTGATGGAGGAGACCATCTCCCGCATGGCCGGGTCGAGTTACGGCTCGTACCGGTCGGTCCGGGACCTCGTCGCCATCGCCGAACTGGCCGGCCGCCCGGCGAAGCCGCGCACGACGCTGTACGGGGAGGTCCCGCAGGAACGGCAGCGGGCGGCGGAGGCGTCCGATGGACACCTCCCGGAGCTGCTGCCGCTGCTTCCGGACTGACGGCGGGCCGGGAACCCCCGGCCCGTGCCCACCGGTCAAAAACGACCTGCGGGACGTCCGTCCACATACCCACGCGTACTCGTTTCCGGCCCCCCGACCCACCGTTCCCATTCGATTACAGTGCTGCGAAGTCGCGGTCGGGCCGACGGGGAGAGGGGCGCGGTGACCACAGGAACCACGGCTGTCTGGGGCCGTGCCGAGCAGCAGGACTTCCGCAGCCGGGTGCGCGGCGCGCTGCTGTGCGGGGCCATCGGCGACGCGCTCGGGGCCGGGGTCGCCGACCTCACGCTCGAAGAGATCCGGGAGGCCCACGGCGCCGAGGCCGTCACCGACCTCGTGCCCGCGCACGGCGGACGCGGCACCGTCACCGCCGTCACCCAGCTCACCCTGTTCACCGTCGACGGGCTCGTCCGGGCCCAGGTCCGCCGCGACATCGGGGCCTGGCACCCGCCCACCGACGTGCACCGCGCCCATCTGCGGTGGGTGGCCACGCAGCACGACTGGGGGCCCGACGAACGCCGCACGGAGGACGGCTGGCTCGCCCGGCAGGAGTGGCTGTACGCCCGCCGGAACCCCACCCGGGAATGCCTCACCGGCTTCGGTGACGCCACCATGGGCACGCTCGACCAGCCCAAGAACCCCGCAGCCCGGGACTCGGCGGCCCTCACCCGGTCCGCGCCGTTCGGGCTGCTCGTCGGCTGGGAACCCGAACTCGTCCTCCAGCTCGCCATCGAGTGCGCCGCCCAGACCCACGGCCATCCCGTCGCCCTGCTCTCCGCGGGGGCCTTCGCCGTCATGGTGCACGGGCTGGCCCGGGGCGAGACCCTGGACGGCTCCGTCCAGCACGCGCTGGCCCTGCTCGCCGAGAAGCCCGGCCACGAGCCGGTCTCCGAGGCGCTGAAGCAGGCCCTCGGCACCGTGCGCCAGGGCATTCCCGGCCCGGCCCTGATCGAGTCGCTGGGCACCACGGACTCGGCCGAGGAAGTGCTCGCCGTCGCCGTGTACTGCGCGCTGGTCAGCGAGGACGTACGGCACGGGCTGCGGCTGGCCGTCAACCACGGCGGGCCGTCCGCCGCCACCGGGGCCCTGTGCGGGGCGCTCCTCGGCACGCTGCACGGCGAGACCGCGCTGCCGCCCGCCTGGCTCGTCGAACTGGAGGGGCGGGCCACCCTGTTGGAGCTCGCCGACGACTTCGCCATGGAGATGACCCAGGGCCCCGCCCTGCACAACCCCTCCGCCGCCGCCCCCGGCTGGCTGGCCCGCTACCCGCGCGGCTGAGCCCGTACGGGAGGAAGGCGGCGGCGGGGGAGAGAGACCGGGGTGCGGGCGTGGATGCCGCCACGTCCGCACCCCTTGGTTCGTCCGCGCTTCTCCGCCCGCGCGCCCGGCGGTGCTTTTCTGCTCGCACCCCTCTGTTCGGCGGTGCTTCTCTGCTCGCGCGCTCGGCGGTGGGGCTATCGCATCACTTCACCGGCATTGACCAGCAGGGACTGTCCGGTGATCGCCCGCGCCCGGTCCGAGGCCAGGAACACGGCGGCCTCCGCCACGTCGCCGTCCGTGGCCGGTTCGGGCAGCGCCATGCGTTCGGTGAGCCCGCTCAGCACCTCGGCCTCGCTCAGGCCCTCGGTGCGCGCCGTGGCCCGTACGTACGCCTGCACCGGCGGGCCCCACATCCAGCCCGGCAGCACCGTGTTGACCCGGATGCGGTGCGGGCCGAACTCCCGCGCCATGGAGTACATCGCCGAGGTGAGCGCCCCCTTCGACGCCGCGTACGCCGTCTGCCGCACCCGGGACGGCGCGGCCACCGAGGACTGCGTACCGATGATCACCACCGAGCCGCCCCGCTCCTTGAGGCCGGGCAGGCAGGCGCGGGTCATCCGCAGCGTGCCGAGCAGATTGACGTCGATCACCGACCGCCAGGCGTCGAGATCGGCGTCCTCGACCCCGCCGAAACAGCTGTCCAGGGCGGCGACGTGAACTACCGCGTCGAGCCGCCCGAACCGTTCCAGCGCCAGCGCGGCGAGCGCCTCGCACCGCGCCTCGTCCGTGATGTCGGTGGCCAGATGGGCGGTGTGCCGGCCCCCGGGGTCGATCCTCGCCGCCGACCGGGCGAGATGCGCGGCGGTGCGCGCCCCGAGCACCGCGTCCCCGCCCTCCCGTACGACCGCCGCCGCGACCCGATGCCCGAGCCCTGGACCCACGCCGGACACGACGACGGTCTTTCCCGCGAGCGACATCGGCGGCCTCCGGGCACTGGCAGTTCTTCTGACGGTGCGTCAGAGTAGGGCGTCGCCGCCACGTACGGAAGGGGAACGGCATGAGCGACGAGACGCGGAGCGCCACCTACGCCGAACTGGCCGCACTGGGACCGTACGGGGTCCGTCCCGGCCACGCGCTGATCACCATGGTCGAACCGCACCCGGGACACGAGTACGCGTACAACCGCTGGTACGAGGACGACCACTACTACGCGGGCGCGATGGCGATGCCCTGGATGTTCGCCGGGCGCCGCTGGGTGGCCACCCGGGAGCTGCGGGAACTGCGCTACCCGGAGCGGTCCGCGGTCGCGGAACCGGTCGGGGCCGGCTGCTACCTGTCCACGTACTGGGTGACGGAGGGGCGCTACGACGACCACATGAGGTGGACCGTCGGCATCAACAAACGGCTCGACCGGGACGGCCGCGTCCACCGGGACCGCACCCATGTGTTCACGGCGTTCCAGCGCCACGAGGCGACGGTCTACCGGGACGGTGCCGAGGGGCCCCGGGACTTCCACGCTCTGGACCACCCCTACCGCGGACTGGTCCTCGAAGTGATCGACGCCGAAGGCCCGGAGCGGCGGGGCGAGTTGCTCGAATGGCTGCGCTCGCGACACCTGCCGGAGCGGCTGGACGGTTCCCCGGCGGCGATGGTGACCGTCTTCCGGCCCACGCCGTTGCCCGGCGACCGGATGGCCTACGTGAAGCAGGTGGAGGGCGTCGACACCCGGCTGACCCTGCTGTGGTTCCTCCAGGAGGACCCGGGGGAGTGCTGGGCCGGACACTTCGTCGGACTCGACGCGGCGGTCGCGGAATCCGGTCTGGGCCGGGTGGAACTGGTGGCGCCGTTCATCCCGACGGTGCCGGGAACCGATCTGTACGTCGACCGGCTGCGTTGAGCGGCTGCATCGAGCGACTGCGTCGACCGGTGGCGTCGAGCGGTTGCGTTGAGTGATATGCCCTGCGTGTTTCCCTACAGGGCTTCCTACGGGGCTTCCTGCGTGGCTCCTTGCGGGACTTCCTGCGGGGCGCGCGCCGAGCCCCCTCGGCCAGGACGGCGGACCAGTCGAGAGGGCTGACAACAACACCGGAACGGCGCTGCGGTGCAAACGCGGGAATTCATCGGTCAGACGTTGATGGCACCCTTGCCGACGTCACGCACGAATGCGTTCCACGCGGCGGGGACGAACGTGATCGAAGGGCCTTCGGGAGCCTTCGAGTCGCGTACGTCAATTGCCTGCACGACGGGGGACTTGACTTCGACGCAGGCGCCGTTGCCCCCGGAATACGAGGACTTCGTCCACTTGTCCGTAGCACCCTGACGAATGGCCATGTTCACTCCGGTTCAAAGAGTCGCGTGAATGACACCAACGGCGTTCCGTCGGCGTTCCGTTTGGTGTGATCGACGCTACTCGTCGAGCTCCTTGCGCGAAGGGGGCGTTCACTCGACCGGGTGGTATGTGTTCTGCATATCTTCCGCTACGGGTGGGCGGCGGTGTATTCTCTCCCGCCGCCCCTCCCGTAACATCACTTCATTTCCCGCATTACGGACTTCGCGGGGCGTTCGGACTGTCCGGAATTCATGCGCCAGGGAGTTCGGTGTAATCCTTCGCGATCCTGGCGATGAAGTGCCGGGTCTGTTCCACATTCAGTGCCTGCGCGCGCAGGTGCTCGTACATGACGCTGTACCGCTGCACGTCGTTCGCTTTCTCCAGATAGAGATCGCTGGTGACGCCCTCGATATAGACGACACTGGAGTCCGCGGCGTCCGGGAATTCCAGAATGGCGTACTGCCCGTTGATGCCGGGGTGCGCGCCCATCTCGAACGGCAGCACCTGAACGGTTACGTGCGGCAGCCGGGACAGCTCGACCAGTTGCTCCAACTGCTCGATCATCACCTGCTTCCCGCCGACCGGCCGGCGCAGCGCGGACTCGTCGATCACCGCCCACAGTCGCAGCGGGTGTTCCGGGTCGGTGATCCGGTCCTGGCGGCGGGCCCGGACGCTGACGCGCTTGTCGATGTCGTTCGGCGGGGCCTCCGGCAGTGCGCCGTTGATCAGCGCCTCGGCATAGCCCCGGGTCTGCAACAGGCCCGGGATCACCTGGGGTTCGTAGACCCGCAGCGATTCCGCGTCGGTCTCCAGGCCGATGTAGACGCTGTACGGGATGTCGCCGAAGGCGTGCCACCAGCCCTGCTGGCGGGAGTCCTTGGCCATCTGCATGAGCGAGTCGACGATGCGGTGGTCCTCGACCTCGTACACCCCGCAGAGATCACGGACGTCACGCTGGCTGATGGAACGACGGCCGTTCTCCAGGCGGCTGATCTTCGACTGCGAGACCAGCAGTCGCTCTGCCACCTCCTCGGCCGTCATGCCCTTGAGTTCGCGCAGTCGGCGCAATTCCTGGCCCAACCGGCGTCGCCTGACGGTGGGATTGACGTTGGACGGCACGGAAACGGCACCTCCGGCTATGTAGCTGTGCGTATCTACTGCTGAGCAGATTGCCACCAATTCCCCCGGGCGCGCTGGGAAATGGCCACACACATGCGCGCGGGGCAGCCGATGTCTCGGCTGCCCCGCGCTTGGTGCGGCTCCCGAACCGGGTCTTCGGGGACGACGGTGCGGCGGTATTCGATTGATGCGGTGGTGCCGTGACGTCATGGTGTCGTGCCGTGTGGTGCGGTGACGTCGCGGCGCGGTGGTGCGGTGTGCTGCGGTGCGGGCGCGCCGGTGCGGTCCTTAACGGGCCGCGGTGTGCGCCATGCTGCCGCGGCGGGACTGCGACTGTACTTGCGGTTGCAACGGGACGCCGACCGCCTGACTGCGGCGCGGCTGTGCGACCGCCCCGTTCTGGACGTCCATCACGGCGTGCGCCACGAGACCGCCCATCGGGTCGTGCCTGATCAGATCCCGGAGCCGGGAGCGCGATGAACGCCCCTCGTTCCCGGGGTACAGGTGCTTGCCGAGTCCGACCGCGTGGGCCAGCGCGGCGAGCGCCGCGGTCCGCGGGTCCGGTGGTACGCCGGTGCGGATCGCACTGTCCAGCCTGGCTCTGATGTCCCGGCTGATTGCCGTGTCCGTCGCCTGGTAGCGAGTTGTCGGCAGCACTCCGCACATCTGGCCCGCCACGGCATGCACCATGCCGCACCGCTCCAGATGAGCGAGGTAGATCTGACGCAGCCCCAGCCGGGGCCCGCCGATCCAGTGGACCGCCCGAACCGGGCTGCCGCGTCGCCGCAGCAGTTCCAGTGCGGAGTCCAGAGTCGGATCTCCTGTCGGCCGCGGCATCACCACGGCGATACGATCCCCGTCAGGGGCTATCCGTCCTGCCAGAGCCAGCTCCACTAGCTGAGCCCCGGCGAGGCCGAGGTCGAGCGACTGCGGCTGCGCTGTGGTACCCGTGGTCGGGTCCAGAGCGAGCAGCAGAAGCTCCTCCGGAATTGTTCTGCGGCTCCTGCCCATCCATGCCTCCCCGCGTGGATGAATGACAGGGTGACCCCTCTCACATTGGTCTGTCGAGAGTGCCTGGGTGCTTTGTGCGGGAACCAGTAGGTATGTCGTTCCCGTCTTGCAGCCGGGCCGGTGGTTCACACAGGACACTGGTAGATGGTTCGGACAGCGCGGGGGTGTCCCCCGTGCCGCATGGAGGAGGCATCGGTGGCGGGCGAGTCCCCCGACAAGTCGAAGCAGCAGAAGCCGTCGGGGACGGCTCGGAGCGAAAGCGATCCGCGGCTTGCCGTCTTCCGTGAAGCGTCCGCAGAGGACGTGACCGCGGGAGGAGCGGGAGGAACGGACACGGCGACGACCGTGTTCCGTGCGGGAGCGCTCGCCGGGGCCGACGGGGCCGACGGCGAGGGCGCCGGGAGCGCCGAGGGCACCAATGGCGCCGGGAGCGCCAAGGCGGACACGGCCACGGCCGTCTTCCGCACGCGGCCGTCCGGGAACGACGGGAACTCGGAACGGTCCGGGGCGACCGACGCCGAGGAGTCCCCGTCGGACACCGAGGAGCCCGAGGGCTCGGAGGGCTCGGAGGGTTCTGGGAGCGCCGCGGGCGCTGAAGGGGCGGAGGATGCCGGAAAGGGCGCCGGAGGCCGGGAGGGGGCCTCTGGGGCCTCTGGAGGCGTGGGCGCGGACGTGACCGAGGCTGCGGACGAGGACGGAGACGCCGACGAGGCTGCTTCCGACGCCGATGAGCCCGGTTCCGACGCGGCTGCTTCCGGCGCCGACACGGTGAAGGAGCCCGCGGGGGACGGTACGGCGGAGAAGGCGGCGGAGACCGTCGCGGAGGCCGCCGAGGAGCCGGAGACCCCGCGCGAGGAGTCCGGGCCGAAGGACGGCGGCGAGAAGGAGGCGGCGAAGGGCGATGCCCCGGAGCCTGCCGAGTCCGGGTCCGAGGCCGATTCGGACGCGCCGGAGGCGGACGCGGACGCCGATGGGGACGCGGATGCGGACGCGACGAAGGCCGACCCGTCCGAGTCCGCCGACGCCGACGCGAAGAACGAGAAGGACGCGAAGGGCGAGAAGGCCGCGGGTGCTGCCGACGCCAAGTCCGACGCGGACGCCGACGCCGGATCGGACAAGGACGCCAAGGGCGCCAAGAAGGCCGACGAGGCCGACGAGGACGCCAAGGACGCCAAGGACGACGGCGACGACAAGGGCGGGGTCGACCAGCCGACGGCCATCTTCAGGGCGCCCGCCGCGGCCCGGGTCGACCAGCCGACGACCGCGCTGAAGATCATCTCGCCCGACTCGAAGCAGGCGTCGGAGCCCGCTACGAAGCCCGAGTCCTCCGCCGAGCGGACCAGTAAGTTCGTCCCCCTGCGCGGGGACGACGTGCGACCCGCGCCGGCGCCGCGCAGGCCCGAGGCGCCCGTCCCCGCCGCGACGCCCGCCGGGCCGCCGCCCCCCGCCTCGCTGAGCACCGCCGAGCGGACCACGCAGCAGCCGATGCCGCCGAAGCCGCCGCTCGACCTGTTGGCCGAGCTGACGAACACGCCCCCGCCGCCGGAGACGCCGGTCCGCACCGCCGTCCGCAGGGTCAAGATCTGGACCCCGCTGGTGCTGCTCCTGCTGATCGTCTTTGCGATCGTGCAGATGATGCGCCCGCTCCCGGACCCCGAACTGGGCCTGTCGGTGAAGTCCACCCACACCTTCGAGGGCCAGCGCCTGGAGCTCGACTGGCCGTCGCAGGGACAGTCCGCGGTGAGCGTGGACGGCGTCGGCTCGATGGGCAGCTCGGGGGCGCAGAAGCCCGCGCCCATCGCCAGTGTCGCCAAGGTCATGACGGCGTACGTCGTCCTCAAGGGCCACCCCCTGACCGGCAAGGAAGAGGGGGAGAAGATCACCGTCGACCAGCAGGCGGAGGACGAGTCCAAGCGCGACGACGAGTCGACGGCGCCGATCAAGAAGGGCCAGCAGTTCACGCAGAAGCAGCTGCTCCAGCTGCTGATGATTCCCTCGGGCAACAACGCTGCGCGCCTGTTGGCGCGCTGGGACTCTCCGTCCGAGAAGGAGTTCGTGGCGAAGATGAACGCCGCGGCCAAGGAACTCGGCATGGCGAACACCACGTACACCGACCCCAGTGGTCTGGACAAGGCCACCGTCTCCACCGCGGAGGACCAGATCAAGCTGGCCCGGGCGGTCATGCAGAACGATGTGTTCCGGGGGATCGTCGACACCCCGCAGATCAAGATCCCGGGCATCGACCAGGTGATCTACAACAACAACACCATCCTGCTGGAGCCGGGCGTGAGCGGCATCAAGACCGGCTCGTCCACCCCGGCCGGCGGCAACCTGCTCTGGTCCGCGAACACCGTCGTCGACGGCAAGAAGCTCTGGATCTACGGTGCCGTCATGGGGCAGCAGGCGGGCACCGGCCAGCCGTACGACAGCCTCGCCATGTCGCTGGAGAACAGCCTCAAGGTGATCAAGGGCGCACAGAAGGCGGTCACGTCGGCCCAGGTGGTGAAGAAGGGGGACGTCGTCGGATACGTGGACGACGGACTCGGCGGCCGTACCGCCGTGGTCGCGACCCGCAACCTCAAGGCGAAGGGCTGGCCGGGTCTCAAGGTCGAGCTCTCCATCTCGGACAACGGCAAGAAGATCCCGCACAGCGCGTCGGCGGGCACCGAGGTGGGCGTGGTGACCGTGGGCACCGGACCGGGCAAGGTCAGCGCCCCGGTGGCCCTCCAGGAGGAACTGAAGTCCCCGGGCTTCAGCCAGAAGCTGACCAGGATCGGCTGACCCGCTGCACCAACAATGAACGGACGGTGGTTCTCGGGGCTCGGCCCCGAGAACCACCGTCCGTTCGTGGGATCAGCCGCAGTGTTCCCAACCGCTGGTGTACGAGGCTTTGTTGATGCCGCCGCCCCACATCACGCACTTGCCGCTTCCCGCGGCCCGGACGGGTCCGGCGTACGAGGTGTAGCTGCCCTCGTCCACCTTCCAGCTGCCGCCCTCCACCTTGACCTTTGCATGCATCAAGGTGGCGCCGCCTGCGGTTCCTCGTATGGTGACGACGCAGTTCGTGCTGCCGTTCCACAGCAGGTATGCCGTTGCTGCGGGGCTTGAGGACAGCGCATGTGAATCGATGACGCTGTAGCCGGAACCGCAGAGGGACGCGGGGCTGGGCGCCGCGTAGGCCGGAGCCGCCGTACCGGCGATGATCAGCGTGCCGGTCGCGGCGGCAAGTGTGAACACGCGGGCTTTACGCATGCGGAAGAACTCCTCGCTTTTGGGAAGTTGATCTTCACGGATCTTGCGTGTTGTGTTCGATTGGTAACAGGATGCGTTTCGGTCGCTTGTTTCCGGACTGTGCGTACTGGCGCTGAGCCCGTCCGGGCTCAGCGCCCTGCAGCGTGTGCGGACTCGGCCGGGGGCTGCGCGGGCCGTCCCGGGGAGCAATGGAATCGCCGTCCGGTCCTGCCGACGGCCTCGCGGCGCAGGGCGCTCGGGCCGAGTTCGGCGGTCGGTATCACGGTACGGAGGCATGCACCCCGTACCGTGCGGCACGGTGTCGGAGGCCACGCCCCCGCGTCACGGCCCCCGGGGCCGTAGCCCCGGGCCCATGCCCCCTGACGGGCACCGGTCACGGGCATTCCGGGGTCACGCCGTTCGACGGGCCGCCGTACGCGGAGCCGAGCCGGACCTCGCCCGCCTTCTTCACGGTCAGCCGGGTGAACTCGCCGTCCTCGGCCAGGCAGCCGTTGTCCGCCCACAGCCACGGCGAGTACGCCACCCGTACGGTCACCGAGCCGGGCTTCGGCATGTTCACCACGAGGCTGGCGCCGTCGGACTTCACCACGGAGGCGGGCCGACTCACCAGCGGGGTCGCGTCCTTCACCCGGTAGATCTTCCAGTTCTCGTCCTCCCACACGCGCTCCAGGTAGTCGGGCTCGCTCGACACCAGGGCGTGCTCCAGCTCCGCGGGGCCGTCCGGCCGGCCGTTGACGACCACGACGAAGCCCACGGCCCACTGGGAGAGCCAGGCACGGTAGGAGGTGGGGGAGAAGGTGCCCTCCGGCACGCTGGTACCGCCGTGTCCCTCGTAGAACAGCCGCCCGCGCTCGACGTCGGCCTGCCGGTTCCAGCCGCGGGCCATGTTCACGTAGGGGGCGAGGACGGCCGCTTCCCGGTGGTCGCGGGCCGGAACCACCTCGACCCGGGTCCGTTCGCTGCCCAGCTTGTGGAGTTCGGCGACGACGCCGTCGGTCTTGACGGCGTAGTCCGGCACCTTCGTGTTGGTGACGATGTCGGCGGTCGTCTTGCCGGACAGCCAGAGCAGGGAGAGGACCAGGGCGACGGCGCAGCCCACCCGCTGGCGCGGCGGCGTGAACCAGGTGAACGACAGCCGGTCCGGGGGCGCGTCCGCCTCGCCCCGCTCGCGGCCGTTGACCAGGATGGCGAGCAGCGTCGCGGGGGCCGCCAGCTCCGTGAACCGTTCGACGTTCGTCCCGATCGGCGAGGCGATCAGGTAACAGAGCACCACGCCGAGCGCGTACACCGCCGCTCCGAACCGCACCACCCGCCAGTCGCGCGGCGCCGTCAGCACGATCACCGCACACAGGATCACCGGCGGCCAGATCCGGTTGAACGCCATGGGCTGCTCGCCCTCGAACGGGAACAGCAGAGTGGTCAGCGCGACGACGGCGACCGGCGGCACGACGAGCGAGGCGGCCTTGCTCCACTCGCGGCACAGCAGCTGAGCCGCGCCGATCACCAGGAGGAACAGCCCGGAGACGGGGCTGCCCATGGTGGAGAGCGCCGCGCAGACGACCGCGACCACGAGGCGCCGCCCGCTGACGATCGCGAGCACGGCCCCCAACGCGAAGGCCGTGCCCAGCATGAACGTCGACCGCCCCGACACCACCTGGCACCACAGCGAGAACGCCACCGCCGCCGAGGGCCACAGGGGCTTGCGCACCCCGCTGCGCTCGACGAGTGCGGCGGCCAGCCAGGACGACGAGAGCCCGGCCAGCAGGGTCACGGGCACCACACCGAGAACCGCCATCACATAGGGCGAGATCACGCTGTAGTTCACGGTGTGCAGTCCGCCGTACCAGAAGAGGTTGTAGGCGGAACCGGGGTACATCTTCGCGAACTCCGCCCACGCCTCCTGCGCCGCGAGGTCGCCGCCGCCGGTCGCGAAGACCGCCCACCAGACGGCGTAGAGCGGCAGAACACCGAGGGTGACCAGGAGCGGCACGGGGAGCCGCCCGAGCCGCCCCCAGCGCGCCTTCGAGGGGTCGTGTGCGCGTCGCGGGAAGGGGCGACGTGGGGACAGCTCGGCAGAGGTCACTGCGGCGTTCCGTTCCGGTCGGGCGTACATGTTCTGTGGGGTAGACGCTAACGGCTGGCCTCCGGTGGTCCGGCAGGGAGCGTGAAGTCCACGACGCCCTGCCCGACCACCGTTCTTCCGCTTCCCCGAGAGCCGTTCCCACCGGGCCGGAACGGTTCGGCGGAGACCGAAGTGTCCCGGCCCTAGCGTCGAGCCATGACGGACCCGAAGTACGCACTCGACACCGACGCACCAGACGCCCCCACCAGCCCCGGGACCCCCGAAGAGGTCCCGGCGACGGACGGCCGCGACCCCGCGCAGCTCGTGACGGCCATGGTCGACCACGTCCTGGCCCTCGCCGAGACCTGGACCGCATGGGACGGCCGCCCCGTCTCCGCCGGTGACCGGATCTACACCCCGCACAAGGCGATCCGCCGCGTCGCCGACCACATGATCGACCACCTCGCGGAGCTGGAGGCCCGACTCGTCGGCGAGGAGACCCAGCCCGACCACTGGCACGCCTCGGCGACCACCACCGCGGCCGACCTCGCTCCCTTCACCGCGGCCGACCTCGACGAGGCCCGCAGCCGACTCACCCGGCTGGCCAGAATCTGGGCGAACCGCCTGGACACCCTGCCCCCCGACCAGCTCGACCACTCACCCGGAACGGGGTGGACCTTCCGCCAACTCGCCTTCCACCTGGCGGAGTCGGTCTACTACGCGGACTCCGTGGGCACCCTGCCGACAAACGTGCCCCCCGCCCCCGACCCCGCATCCACCGCCCGGACCCGCAGCCCCGGAGACACGCCCGCGGCCCTGTAAGCAGGAAGCCCTTCCGTCCACCGGACGGAAGGGCTTCTGACCTGCTGTTCTGCTGTGCCCCCGGCAGGATTCGAACCTGCGACACCCGCTTTAGGAGAGCGGTGCTCTATCCCCTGAGCTACGAAGGCGGGGCTTGCCGCTGACAGCCTAGCGGATCGGGCTCGGAGAGGTCTCCTCCATAGGCGCCGAACGCGGCCGCGCGTGCGTGGCGTGCTTCTGACCTGGGGATCCGCTGCCCTCCTCGGATCATCGCCGGCCCCCGACGGTCACCGGTGGAAGCGCACCCGCGCCGGATCGTGGCTCGGCGCGGGCGGGCCGAGGGGGCGGTCCGAGTGGGGCTGAGGGGGGCCGAGGGGGCGGTTCGGGCAGGGCAGCGTCCGTTCTGGTTCTGGTGGTGGGCAAGGTGTCCGGGGCGTCCGCTCACCACCCCTGTTGGTGAAGGGCCGTACGCGCCTGGGTGGCGTTGAGCACGAGTGCGAACTCCTCGAAGGCCACTCTCATGACGTCGTCGCAAGTGGGCTGTTGTCCTTCGGGAAGGCGATGGGCGGCCAGCTGGGCGGCTCCGCGGGCCACGATCGCCACACGCTGGGCCTCGTCCAGGGTCTCGTCCTTGAGCGCCGTCAGGACCAGTCGCCACAGCATCAGCAACTGCTCCCGGCCGCGGGGGTGAGCGGCCCTGCCGCCGAATCGTCGTACTCACCGGGGGCGGTCTCAGGAGTGTGGACGTGCGGCATGAACAGATACGTTCCGGCAAGGTCGACCGCGTGGTGGCCCCGGCGTCGTCGAGCCGGGCAGGAGCCCGGTGCGGGCCGGGCAGTGCCGTCCGCAGCGGCCGTGGGAAGTGCCTTGGCGGCGGCTGCCGCCTCTTCGCGGGCCGCTCCGTGGGTGTACGTGTCGTGCCGGGCTCCCCGCCCCCGGCCGGCGGAGTCGACCACGACCGCGACGTCGTCGTCCTCGCGGTGGACGACACCAGGGTGCTGGGGCCAGAACGCCACCTGGTCGAGGAAGTCGGGGCCCACCCGGACGACGGCCGTGTCGCTCGGCTCTTCGCCTGCGACATGCCGGGCCTCGGGCGGGGCGAACACCAGACGGGCACCGCGAGCATCATCGCGCGGTCGTACCGCCGTGGGCCGGGTCCGGGGTGCTGCCGCGACGACGACCGCTCCGGCGCGCAGCGCTCCGAAGTACAGGACGGGAAAGGCAGGGACGCCGGGCATCGTCATCTCCACCCGGTCGCCGGGACGCACGCCGTGAGCCAGCAGACCACCGGTGACACGGGCGCTGAGCTCGTCCAGTTCGAGCAGGGTCAGGGCTGTCCCATCGATCCGCAGCGCCGGTCGCTGGGGGTACCGCTTGGCCGCTTCGGTCAGGGCAGTGAAGAGATTGCTCACGTCATTCCGCTTTCATGCGCGCACGTCGGTCTCGACACTGCGATCCTCACAGCTGCCGGATGCCGCACACCATGTCGGCGCCTACAGGGACCTCTGTAGCCGCCGACAACGACCTCGTCAATGTTTCGGCCGTTGTGAGAAGGGCCTGGCTCCGGTTGTTCTAGGCTCGCCCTGTGTCCACGACAGAACCGCGCCTCCTAGTGGCCGAACTCGCCGAGACCCTGACGCCCAGACTCGATTCCATCGCCTCGGCCATGTCGCAACTCACCTACGAGAACATTGAGTTCTACCGGTCCATGGTCGTGGGCCCCGAAGACCTGCACGCCTCGATGCGGCTCAATGTCTCCTACATCCTCAAACACCTCACCGACCACACCTCGTCGACGGTCGACCTGGTCGGCCCCACGGAAACCGGCCGCAAACGAGCCCTGCAGAACGCCCCGTTGCCGGAAGTCCTGCGCTCCTACCGGATCTGCTTCCGGTACTTCTGGGAGCAACTCCTCGACGCGGCACGGGAAGCGGGCGGCGGCGCACCCGACGCGCTCCTGGACTCCGCTTCGCACATCTGGGAGCTGGCGGACGTCTACTCGTCGGCCCTCACCGACGCCTACCGCGAGACCTGCGCGGAACGGATGGTGGAGACGGACCGCAGGCGCTCCGCCCTGGTCTCCGAACTCATCGACGGGCCCTCCCTGAGCAGCGACACCGTGTGGGAGGTCGCACGCATGCTCGACTTCCCTTTCCAGGGACGGTTCCTCGTCGTGGCGGCGGATGTCCCGGCCAGCGGCGAATCGCCCCTTCCGGGGCTGGACCGGCGACTGCGCGCGCTCGACGTGGGCCACGCATGGCGGGCACAGCCCGGTTCAGAGATCGGGGTGCTCTCCTGCCCGCCCCGGCAGTCGGCGGAGGAGATCCTCGACGCCGTACGTGCCGTCGCGACCAACCGCGTGGGCGTCAGCCCGCTCTACGAGCGGCTCGACCAGACGAGCCGCGCCCTTCGCTACGCCCAGGTCGCCGTGCAGTCGCTCACCGCCGACAGCGCGGCGGTGCGCCAGCTCGACGACACACCGCTGACCGAGCTGGTGATGAACAACCTGGAGACGACCCAGCGCGCCGTGCAGCGCATCCTCGGCGGTGTCCTTTCCCTGCCGGAGGAGGACCGCACCACACTCCTGGCCACCGCCCGTGGATGGCTGGAGGCCCATGGGTCGGCGGCCGAAGCGGGCCGCCGTCTGTTCTGTCACCAGAACACGGTCCGCTACCGCATGCACCGGCTGGAGGAGTTCCTGCGAGGGCCCCTGGACGACCCGAAGATCATCGCTGAACTTTCCATGGCTCTCGACGCGGTCGGCACTTTCCCCATGCTGTTGGAGATCAACCAAGCACCGGCCGCCCGGAACGCGCCCGCCGGTCAGCCGGGGCCGCGCGGCGCGTGACGGCGGTGGTGCCCGGCCGGCGTGTCCGGCCGGGGTGTCCGGTGGAGGTGTCCGATCAGGACGTCCGGTCAGGGTGTCCGATCGGGGGTGTCCGGCCGCTCGTCCTTCAGGGCTGGCGCCCCTGCCTGCCGGCGGGCGCCGACGCGAAGCCGTGAAGACCGTCGAGGTCGTGGAGCGCCGCCGGGGCCGCAGAGCACCGCCCAGACCCGTGCGGGGGCGGTCCGTGCTGCGGCCCCTGTGTCACTTCTCGGGAGTGATCGTGTCCTTGCGGTTGTGCACGGCCGGCACGTTCTGCAGGTACTCCACCGTGGCGGTGCAGTGGTAGGCGGCCGCGGCCCGCTTGTCGAGCTCGGCGTGGATCGGATCGTCGCTCATGTCCCGGCTCCTTCGAAGGCCAATCCTGCTGACCTCCGAACGCTATGGACGCGACCGCCGCGCCACCGCTGCTGCTGGTGCAACCGGGTGACGGCGGGGCCCGGGGCGGCGTCACGGCGGTACGGCGGTACGGGAGGCGGCAGGGCGTTGCGACGTTGTGGCGCGGTACGGAAGGCGTCACGGCGGTACGGAAAGGCGGTACGGAAAGGCGGCACGAGGGCCCGGGAAGGCCCCCGGAGTGGTCCTTCCGATGCCGGGGCCTCTTTGCGCGGGTGGGGTTACGCGGTTACGCGGTTACGCGGTTACGCGGTCACGCGAAGCGCTGGGCGGCCGAGCCGTTGCAGGGCTGGAGGGCCACGGCCTTGTTCGCGACCGGTTGCGTCAGGCACAGGCCGTTCGCGGTCGCCGGTCGTATCGTGCCGTCCGCGGGCCTGGTCCACTTCTGGTTCGTGCCGCCGTGGCAGTCCCACAGGACGGCGGCGGTAGGGGCGGCGATGTCACGGGAGTCGAGGCACCAGTCGTGGGACAGGCCGACGTGGATCGATCCCCGCTCCGGGTCGTACCACCAGATCTGGTTGCGGCCCCCGTGGCAGTCCCAGCCCACGACGGCCGTGCAGTTGCGCGAGGAGCCCCGGCGGTGTCCAGGCACTGGCCGGTGGCCTCGTTCCTGATCGGCTTGAACATGTCGTCCCACGCGCCGGCGTAGAGCTTCGGGGTGTTGGTGGAGGCGGGGTCGGCGCACGAGGCCTCCCGCAGACCGGAGGCGTAGAACTGGGTGAAGCACGCCGCGAACGCGCCTGATCGGCGGCGTTGGGGTGGTACGACTGCCGGACGGAGTTCTCGTCCGGCGGGAACGCGCCGCTGTAGAAGAAGCCGCGCGCCCAGGTGGAATCCGTGCACACCTCGTGCCCGTGGAACAGGCGGGAGGCCTCCAGGTAGGAGGCGCCGGAGAGCTGGGCCGCCTTGCGGATGCCGCGCTCGAAGGCGGGGACGGCCGTGTTGTGGCCCCATGCCGCGTCGGAGTCGTAGCCGAGGCAGCCGCCGGGGAGCTTCCCGGGGAAGTTCGGGCTGTCCTGCATGTCGGGGGTGATCGGTGACGAGTCGCTCATCAGGACGAGCTTGTAGGCGTCGTCCGCGTACCCGGGGTCGCGCATGACCTTCTTGAGGTCGGTGACGGTGGCCGCCACCTTCGGCACCATGCCGTCCACGCGGGCCTGCCGGCCCGGCGCGTAGGCCGGCTCGCACGTGCCCTTGGAGAACACCCAGCGCTCCACGCAGTCCGTCATCACCGGCCCGAACTGGATGTCGTCGTTGGCGCCGACGGCCACGACCACCATCTTGACCCGGGTGTTGCGGGCCTTGACCGCGAGGTGGTCGCTCTGGACGAGCTGATCGGCGTACTGCTTCGTACCGCCGATCTTGACGTGGTACGTGGCCGCTGCCCGAGCAGGAGATGTTCGCGGGGAGGCCAGCCGGGACGCCGGTGCGGTAGATGGCGGCGTTCTGCGAACGGTGGCACCAGTTCGTCGGGCCGTCGGTGCCCGGCCAGTACGCGCCCGCGCCCTCGCCGGAGATCTCCGAGTCGCCGATCGACACGAGCGAAGTCTTCCGCTCGGCCATCGGCCGTTCCTCCGGGCTGCCGTACAGCGCGGTGGCCTCGGTCTTCCGGATCTCCTCCAGGCCCGCGGGAAGCGGCGTGGATGCAGCCACGGCGGTGCCGGTGGTGGCGGTGACGCCAGTGGTACCGGTGGTGCGGGCGGCGCTCGCGGAGGGGCGGTGAGCGCGCCGAGGGACAGGGCCGCGACGGCTGCGACGGCACAAGTCCTCAGCCATGGTCTGGTGTGGGGCACGGAACCTCCAGAAGTCGGTGTCACCCCCGGTAATTACTGATTGGTAGGCCCCTTGGGAAGATGATGGACATGACAAGTGCTCGGCTTTTTGGAAAAGGCGGCTTGCCGGGCGCGGGAAGACCTTCGCCCGAAGTCCGAAGTCCGGCGGCCCCGGCAGCGTCGACCGCGAAGACCTCCTCTGTCAGTGCCGTGCGCGAACATGCTGTTCGTAAGCACACCAGCAAGCCTCGATGGAGGGACCTCTCGTGACCGGCCCGAGCTCCGCCGCCGTGCTACCGCCCGAATTCCTCCTCACGGCGATGACCGGCCGCGGCGCGGACGACCCCGTCGTGCGACTGGCCGTGCAGCAGGTCCGATCGGCCACGTCCCGAGCCGATCGCTCCGCCCTCGCTGAAGCCCTGCTGACGGGCCCGCTGGCCGAGGAGGCACCTGTGTGGCTCCTGGATGCGGCCGTGGCGGCGGGTCTGGAGGCCGAGGGGGAACCGTACTTCTTCGGCCGTCGGCCGACTCTGGCCGCACGTGCGCTGGGACACCCCTCCTGTACGACCGACCTGCGCGACAGGGCTCTGAAGCGGTGCACCCCACAGCAGTTGGCCCGGCTCGGCAGCCCATGCGCCGAGGAACGGCTGGCCACGGCGGTGGCCGGGGCGGTGCGCGCGCTCGGCGGTACGCCGCCGCCCATGAGCTCTCAACTCCTGGAGAAACCGACTCCGGCGCAGGTGATGCTCAGGCAGGGCCCGCTGCACGATGCGGTGTTCGAGGCGGCTCGCGACATGCTTCCCACGGCCCCTGATCCCGGCGACTCGGAAGGCGGGGACGTAGCAAACTGGCTGGACAGGCACAGGCGGGCCCACGAGGCGTGGCGGACCATGTGGCGCCAGATACTCGAACGGCAACCCGACCGGCACCGGAACTTCGTGGAATGGGCCGACGGCACCGATGCCGAGCGGCCGATTCACGACCAGTTGCTCGGCAACCTGCCCTGGGCGGTCGAGCCGGAACTGCTGACCGAACTGGCTGCGGCCGACCTCAAGCGCTTCGACTTCCAGATCCTGCTGGCCCAGGGCTCTCGCATGCGCCGCGACGGAGCGGACGAGCAGCAGATCCTGGACCGCTTCGCCGCCGAACTGGCCTCTCTGACGGACGAGGAACGCGCCCACTTCCACCACTGCCTGGACCGCAAGAGCACCACGTTGCTCGACCTGTGGAGCCGTGCTCCTGTCACCTGGGTGCAGCATGCCGCGTCCGGCACCTGGCGCCACATCCTCAACCCCGCCCAGGCCAAGGACGGTTATCGGCAGGCCGAGTGGTCGGCCTCGGCCGGGACCCTCGCCGGCCTCGCCACCGACTTCGCGGAGACGGCCGCCCGAGCCCTCCCCTACTGGGAGTCCGCCGACCGCTACTCGGCCGCCGATCCGGACAAGGTGGCCTGGGTGCGGGACATGCTCCTCCACCTTCCGGCGGTCACCGAGGACGTCAAGGCCGCGGTCCGCCCCGTCGTCCAGCAGGTGCGCACCTGGCTGGGCGACCGTCACCACGCCTTCCAGTCGCGTTACGACCAACGACGCCGGCTTGAGGAAATTCTCGACACCATCCAGCGCGTCCTCGCCGACCCGCCACCGGCCACCGGCGCGGATCGCCGCCGCACCGCGCTCGGCGCGCCGGACGAGGTGACCGTACGCGCACTGGCCGACATCCCGGCACAGGCCCTGGAGGAGTACCTGGGCCGGCACGCCGGTGACGATTCCCTGGTGGAAAAGGCACTCCTTGCCTTTGCTGCGGGTTCCTGCCGGTCCGACGAGGACTTCGAAGGCGTACTGCGCCGGCACAGCGCCCCTGACGAGGCGCTCCTCCGCCTCACCGCCGGCCTTCGCCGGTATCTGGGCGGCGCGCCGTCCTGGCGCGAGTCCTGGACCCGCTTGATCCTGGCCGGACCGGACACCGGGCCGGAACTCGTACGTGCCCTGCCGGCCTGGTCGGCGCTGCGTGCCCGGGGCGGTGGCTACGGGAACGCCCATCCGTCGGTGGTCTCGCTGGTGCGCGAATCGCTCGGATCCGACCAGGGCGCGTGGGACCGGTTCGCGAGCTGTCCGGCCACTTACTCCGGACCGGCCGCATGGCTGCGCCTGGGCGATCTCCTGGATGCGGCGGCCGAGGGCACGCCGTGGCCGAAACCCCCGGTCAGCCGCTGAAGCGTCGGGACGCTGCTTCAGCGAGGAGGGCGCCGCTTCAGCGAGGAGAGGGGAAAGAGAAGGGGGAGGAGGGAGAGGCAAGGGAAGGGGGCTTGATGCGCTGGTGCGGTTGGGGCTGATGTGGTTTGGGCGGGGATGTTTCGGGGGCGAGGCAACCTGGGGCGGGTGGGGTGCATGTTTACAAGGGAGGGGCCTGCGAGGGCAGTTGAGGGTGGGCGTACCGTTCTGAATGACCAGCAAGCGCCGTTGTTCAGTACAAACGGGGGTAATTCAGCATGACTTGCCGCGCCGGAGTTTCCGGGGTGCCCCCGATGTGGCTGCCGGTTCGCATGTGGCCGCCGGTTCGCGCGTGACCGTCGGCGAACGGCCGTGAACGTCCGCGTGGGTGCTGCTGTCCGCGGTCGCCGGGTGCGGGCGCGGGGCGGTACGTCGGTGGGAGGCGGGCGGTTCCTTCGGGGCGGCCGTTCGATGCCCCCAGTTGCTGGGCCGGTTGCTCCGCTGCCTAGAAGGATCCCTCAAGGAACCCCAAGGACCCCCCATGAAACACCCCTTCATTCCCCTCCTGGCCGCCATCGTTTGTGCTGCGGCCGTCATAGGCATGATCGTGTCCGGAGGCGACCCGGGAACTCCCCGGGGTCATCACCGTCACAAGGACGGGACCCTCATGATCGACCTTCCGCAGCGTCCCGCCGCGCCGTCCCTCATCGGTGCCGATGTCGACGGCAGGCCGATCAGCCTCTCCGACTACGCGGGGAAGACGGTCGTGGTCAACTCGTGGGCCTCCTGGTGCGAGCCCTGCCGCAAGGAGATCCCGATGCTGGAGCGGTACCACCGGAAGACGAAGGGCCGGGACGTCGTCGTCCTGGGACTGAACCGGGACAGCTCCGCCGGCGCGGCCCGTGCCTTCATCGACAGGCACGACATCTCGTACCCCAGCCTCCTCGACCCCGTCGGGAAGCACCTCCTCACGTTGCCCAAGGGATTGCTGAGCACGCAGGGGCTCCCCGTCACCCTCGTCATCGACCCGAACGGCCGGATCGCCTCGACGGCCTCCAAGGCCATCGGTGAGGAGCGTCTGGCGGATCTCGTCGCTGCTGCCGCGCGCGTGTCGGCACCGTCTTCCTCGCCGGTGCCGTCGCTGTCGCCGTCTTCGTCTTCGCCCGCATCTCCGTCTTCGTCCGCCTCTTCGTCCGCGTCTCCGTCCGCGAGCTGATCCGGTCAGGGGCGGGTGATCCGGACCCGGTAGTTCCCGTCGCTGTTCTTGTCGATCACGGATATGCGGATTCCGTTGGTCCGGTCGGTGAAGCTATCGCCGGGCCGGAAGGCGGCGTCGGACAGTTCGGTGTGCACGTTGGGCAGACGGGTGCAGCCGCTGCTGTCCTTGGTGCTGTCCGCGACGGACACCGGGCCCTGCCCGGTGTCCACGTCCGAGCTCACCTTGTAGATCAGCACGCCCGGCCGGCAGATCGCGTGGTCGTTGCCCGCCCGGGTCCGTACCTCCACCGCGTACCCGGACTTGCTGCTCAGCGGTACGAACGCCAGCTTCGTGCCGCCCCGGGTGGCCAGCGGGCGGAGCACGTGTTCGCTGGTGCCGGACCTCGCGGCGCAGCTGATCTGCTTGTTGTCCAGCCAGCCGAGCTTCCACTTGTGCCAGCCCAGCAGATCGTTGTCGGCCCCCCAGTCCTCGGACATGATGTCCCAGTGCCCGACGGCACCGCCGCCCTCCAGGGTGTACAGGTCGGGAAGGCCGAAGACATGGCCGTTCTCGTGGGGCAGGACGCGGTATCCGGTCTGTTCGAACGAGCCCGAGCCGTCGTCCTGACGGCTGTAGATGAAGGACGTGTTGGAGAGCGGAACCCCGTCCGCCCGCGGGGCGTCGTCGTTGCCGGAGAAGGTCACGGACAGGACGGTGTCCAGGGCGGAGGGTCCGGCGTTCGGCGTGACCAGGATGTTGACCAGGTCGTACGCGGCGAAGTCCACCTTCTGATCGGCGGCGGCGACGATGTCCTGGACGAGGTGGCGGTAGCCCGGTTCGTACGGTGAGCCGCGGTCCACCCCGTACTCCGAGAACGGCAGTGGCATCCGCAGCCAGGACTTCACGGGGGCTTCGGGGGTGTAGGTCAGCCGGCCGTACGAGCTGGTCCGGAACCATTTGGTGGTCTGCGGGAAGAATTCTGCGTACCGGTCCATCGCCGGTTCGGTGCCCGGTGCGTCCGGGAAGTCGATCATCAGGTTGAGGGCGCGGATCTTGCCGGTGGAGCGGGCGTAGCCCGCCGGGGTCGGTATGCCCTCCGACATCTGCACGCCCGCGGTCGCGGATATTCGACAGGGGGCTATGCCCGCCGAACGGGCGCTGGCCGCCGGGCCCGCGGAGGCCCGGCCGGTTATCGGCAGAGTGTTGCTGGCCGTGGCCATTGCCGCTATGACCAGGGCCGTTGCCGAGCCGAGCACGATCGGGCGGCGATGCCTGCGTATCCGGTGGCGGGGTTTTTGCATACAGGCGCCTCGGGGTCCGCGGCAGCCGGCCGGCCCTGACTGCGCTCTGCGGATCAGCCTGTGACGGGCGGTGCGGGGCCGCTCGCTGGGTGCGCCGTTCGGCTGATTTCCCGATTCCATGGGGTGATCCGTCTCACATTCAGGTGTGGAAATAACCGGGGAGTCCTTCCCCGTTTGCATCGGTGTCCCCGCGAAACGGGGAGAAGGTCTCCGGTTGGGGCGGGGGCCGTCCAGGGAGACGCAGAGAAGACGAAGACCGGAAGAAAGGGGGCAGTCGCCGTGGACACCGTCACTCGCACCACCGCCGGAACGGCGCAGTCCCGGACACCCCGTCCGCGGGCCGACGCGTTGCGCAACCGGGAACGGATCGTGACGGCCGCGCGCGAGATGTTCGTCGAGTTCGGGCCGGATGTGCCGCTCGACGAGATCGCCAGGCGCGCCGGCGTCGGCAACGCCACGCTCTACCGGAACTTCCCCGATCGCGCCGCGCTGACGCACGAGGTCGTGCTCGCCGTCACCTCCCGGACCACCGATCGTGCGGAGGAGGCGGCGGCCGAGGAGGCCGACACCTTCGTCGCGCTCAGCCGTTTCGCGCACGCCGCGGCCGACGAACGGATCGGGGCGCTGTGCCCGATGCTGTCCGGCAGTTTCGACAAGAACCACCCCGACCTGCTCGCCGAGCGCCGACGCCTCGAAGAGGCCGTCGAGGGGCTCGTGACGCGCGCCATGTCCGCGGGGCGCCTGCGCACCGACATCGCCGTCGGTGACGTCATGGTCGCCCTCTCCCAGCTCACCCGGCCGCTGCCCGGCACCGGCTGCCTGAACATCGACCGGTTCGCCCACCGCCATCTACAGCTGTTCCTGGACGGACTGGAGGCCCCGGCCCGGTCCGAACTGCCGGGAACGGCCGCAACCCTGGAGGATCTGCGGCGCCGGCCGTGACGTCCGCGCCGGGGTCCCGACCGGGAGCCCGGCGGAGCGTCCGCCACGCCACACCGACCACCATCCCTTTTCTCCATCCGCCCGACAGTGAGCGGTAGCTGACCGGCCGACGGCTTGACCGGCCGACTGCTTGGCCGACCGAGTGGTTGCCCGGTTGCCCGGTGGCCGTCCGTCCGTTCTTCGACATTCGTTCTTCGACACCTGTTCTTCGACATCCGTCTTTCGGTACCAGTCCTTCGCCGTCCGCCCGTTCGACTCGTCCTGCCCGTTCCGTTCGACTCGATCGGTCCGTTCGGCGACCTCTCGGTTCACGACTTCTCGCGTCCTTATACGCCCTTAGGTGGATATAACCATGCCCAAAACGGCCGATGTTCGACTCCCCGACCCCAGCCGCTGGAAGGCGCTGGCGTTCATAGCCCTTGCGCAGCTGATGGTCGTGCTCGACGCCACGATCGTGAACATCGCGCTCCCGCACGCCCAGTCGGCCCTCCACATCTCCGACGCCAACAAGCAGTGGGTCATCACGGCCTACGCCCTCGCCTTCGGCGGGCTGCTGCTGTTCGGCGGCAGGATCGCCGACCTCTGGGGCCGCAAGCGGACCTTCGTCGTCGGTCTGATCGGCTTCGCGCTGGCCTCCGCGCTCGGCGGCGCGGCGCAGAACCAGGCCATGCTCTTCGGCTCCCGCGCGCTCCAGGGTGTCTTCGGGGCGCTGCTCGCCCCGGCGGCCCTGTCGCTGCTCGCCGTGATGTTCACCGACGCCAGGGAGCGTGCCAAGGCGTTCGGCATCTACGGTGCGATCGCCGGTGGCGGTGGTGCCGTCGGCCTGATCCTCGGCGGCTTCCTGACCCAGGTGCTGAACTGGCGCTGGACGTTCTTCGTCAACATTCCGTTCGCCGCGGTCGCGGCCGCCGGTGCGTACTTCGTGATCCGTGAGCCGGCCGGCAGCCGCAACCGTTCGCCGCTCGACGTGCCGGGCGTCGTCCTGTCCGCGCTGGGTCTGGTCTCGCTGGTGTACGGGTTCACCCGCGCCGAGTCCGCCGGCTGGGCGGACGGGCTGACCGTCGGCATGTTCGTCGCGTCCGGCGTACTGCTGCTGGCGTTCGCCGTGACCGAGGCCCGGGTCGAGTCGCCGCTGCTGCCGCTGCGCGTCGTGCTCGACCGCAACCGCGGCGGCGTCTACCTCTCGCTGGGCCTCGCCATCATCGCGATGTTCGGGCTGTTCCTCTTCCTGACGTACTACCTCCAGGTCGTGAAGGGCTACTCGCCGATCAGGACGGGCTTCGCCTTCCTCCCGATGATCGCGGGCATGATCACGGGGTCCACCCAGATCGGCGCCCGGCTGATGACCCGGGTGCCGGCCCGCAAGCTCATGGGCCCCGGCTTCCTCACCGCCGCCGTCGGCATGCTGCTGCTGACGCAGCTGGAGATCGGCTCCTCCTACGTCGGCCTCATCCTGCCCGCGCAGCTCCTGCTGGGGCTGGGCATGGGTACGGCGTTCATGCCGGCCATGTCGCTGGCCACGCACGGCGTCGAGCCGAGGGACGCGGGTGTGGCCTCCGCGATGGTCAACACCTCGCAGCAGGTGGGCGGTGCGATCGGTACGGCGCTGCTGAACACCATCGCCGCGTCGGCCGCGACGGCGTACGCCGGTTCCCACGCCGCGCTCGGTGCCACCGACCCGAAGCTGCTGAAGCTCCAGTCGATGGTGCACGGCTTCACCGGCGCCATCTGGTGGGCCGTAGGCATCCTGCTGGTGGCCGCCACGATCGCGGTGACCTTCATCAACGCCGGGCGCCCCGCGGCGGGCCCGGCGACCGGAGCCTCCGGTTCGGGTGACGCCGACGGCGTCGAGGACGAGTTCAGGGTGCCGGTCGTCGCCCACTGACCGAGGACGGTCCGTGCGGGCGAAGCGGTGAGGTGAACGCGACTGTGCCCCGGTTTCCGGTCTCCGATCGGGCGGAAACCGGGGCACGGCTGTTCCGGCCGGGTGTTCTGTTCCGGTGGGCCGAGGTGTGTCCGGGAGGTTCCTCAGGGGCAACCGGGCAGCGGGCTCAGCGCAGCCACGGCAGGTCCGCGTCCGTGCCCTCCGGCTGGAGCCCGGAGGCGACGACCTGCATGATCTCGCCCAGTGAGTGCACCTGCTCGGGTGTGAGCCGGTCGAACATCGCCTGGCGCACGGCGCTGACATGGCCCGGCGCGGACCGGCGCAGCATCTCGTACCCCTCCTCCGTGAGGACCGCGTTCTGGCCGCGCTTGTCCGACGGGCAGTCCTCGCGGCGCACCCAGCCGTTCCTCTCCAGCCGGGCGACGGCGTGCGAGAGCCGGGAGCGGGTGATCTTGGCGTCCCGGGCCAGCTCGGTCATCCGCATGCGGTGGCGGGGGGCCTGGGAGAGCTGGACGAGCAGTCCGTAGTAGATGTGCGGCATGCCGGCATCGCGTTGCAACTGGCGGTCGAGATGGTCCTCCATGAGCGTGGTGGCGTGGAGGTACGCACGCCAGACGCACTGCTCTTCGTCGGAGAGCCAGCGGGGCTCGTCGGGGGATGCCGTGGTCATGTACTCCACTGTACGACCTTTTCTTGAAGATTGAACTAGATAGAGCTAAGGTCTCTGGAGTGGGAAGCTTGAACTTTAAAGAATGCTTCCTCTCGAATGGACCACCAGAAGACTTACCTTGATCAGCAGTGGATGGGGAGTGCCATGACTGTCACCGCGGAGCGCATGCCCGCCCTCTACCTCTCCCACGGTGCCCCACCGCTGGCCGACGACCCGGTCTGGCCCGGTGAACTGGCCGCATGGTCCGCCGGGCTGCCCCGGCCCAGGGCGATCCTGATGGTCTCCGCCCATTGGGAGGAGGCCCCGCTCGCCCTCGGAGCGACGGAGACCGCCCCGCTCGTCTACGACTTCTGGGGCTTCCCCGAGCACTACTACCAGGTGCAGTACGCCGCCCCGGGCGCCCCGGAACTCGCGGAGAACGTGCGCAAGCTGCTGCGCGGCGCCGGTACGCCGGTCCAGGACATCCCGGACCGGGGGCTCGACCACGGGGCGTACGTACCGCTGGTGGAGATGTTCCCGGACGCCGACATTCCCGTGCTCCAGATCTCCATGCCGACGCTCGACCCGCAGAAGCTGATGGACATCGGACGCAGGCTCGCGCCGCTGCGCGACGAGGGCGTTCTGATCGTGGGCAGCGGGTTCTTCACCCACAACCTGGCCGCCCTGCGGCACGCGGGCGGTGTCCCCGGCTGGTCGGTGGAGTTCGACGACTGGGGGAACCGGGCGCTCCAGGCGCAGGACGTCGACGCCCTGCTGGACTTCGAGAACAAGTCCCCGGCGGGCCGGCTGGCCCACCCGCGCACCGAGCACTTCGCGCCGCTCTTCGTGACGCTCGGGGCCTCGGAAGGCGAGCTGGACCGGGGCCGCAGCGTCATCGACGGGTTCTGGATGGGGCTCGCGAAGCGGTCGGTGCAGTTCGGCTGAGCCCGCTGAGCCCCGACCGGGTCGGGGCGGCCCTTCGACGTGCGGACGGCCTTCGGTGTACGGGCGGCCTTCGGGGCGTGGGCGGGGCCTTCGGTGTACGGGCGGGCAGGCTTCTCACGGGCCCGTCACAGGACCGGTGGATTGAGCTCGATCGAGCGGAGTGCGGCGGCGAGGGCCGTCGCGTCACCGACGTCCAGCGCGGTGTCGGTGAACTTGATGGTGTGGTCGTCGCCGTGTGCCGCCGCCCGCGCGAACAGCTCGTCGGCGCAGGCGTGCGCCGGTTCGTACGGGGTGGCCTCGGCCGGTCCGTACGCGGCGGTGACCGCGGCGCTCGCCGCCCACGCGGCCTCCAGACTCGGTGCCCACAGCGCGCGGGGGAGTGCGGGCAGGGTGCGCAGTACGGCGTTGGGCGCGGTCGCGGCGTGCACCAGCATGATCGGTTCACCGTGCCCGTGCGTGGCGTACCGATGGGTTGAGGCCCGCACCAGCTCCTCCAGTCGGGCCCGCGCCTCGTCCGGGTCGCCGGTGGACCACTGCGGCCACACCGGGAACGCGGTGAGCTGTGCCAGCCGGTCCCGGATGCCACCGCTCTGCTCGGGCACCGGAGGAACCGCGTCCAGCGCGGCGGCGGCGCTCGGCGCGGGCGCCAGCGGTACCAGGGCGGGCAGCGACTGGTGCCGGGCGGCCCAGTAGCCGAGGCCGTGGGCGAGCTCGGCGATCCGGGGCGCGGTCGCCTCGCCGGCGAGCAGGGTGCGTACGGAGTGGCCGACCCGGATCACGGGGTGCGTGGCGCCCGCCGCGATGCCGGGAAGCAGCCGCGGCCACCACTCGGCGAGGACGTCCCGCCAGGGGTGCTCGACGGTCTCGCGCTCGAAGTACTCGGTCCAGTCCGCGATCCGGCGCGGGTCGCCCAGGGCCTCGCGCCAGTTCTCCGAGGTCACCCGGGTCGCGGTCGTCGGCATGTCCTCCAGCTTGTGGCGGTAGTGGTCCAGCCATCGATGGACGGCCGGGGCCTGCCCGTGCCGCACCAGCGCCTCGACGGCCATGGGGGCGTGGTTGCTCAGCCAGCCGTTCCGCTCGGGGCCCGAGGCGTGGAGACGCTCCAGGGCCTCGTCGAGCGTGCCGGTGGTGTCGTCGGCAGCGGCGCCGATCGCGCCCGCGTCCGTACGAGTACCGTCCGCACCCGTACGAGTGCCGTCCGTGCCCGCGCCCGCGCCCGTGCCGTTCGAGGTCGTGTCGTTCGGGATGGTGTCGTTCGGGGCCGTGCTTGCGTCCGTGCTCGTCGTGTCGTCCATACGGGACGACGCTAGGCGCGGGGCCCGTGCGGAGTAACGGACCGCGGACCCATCAGGAGCCGGTCATGGGTCCTAGACCCGAGGTCCCGGCCCTCCCGGCCCTCCCGGCCCGTGGCCCGGGGCCGACAAGCCGGACATCCCGAGCAACCCGAACGGAGCGTCTGCCGTCTTCGGGGTGGGAACGCAATCGCGGTGACCGCCGTTCGGGTGTGAGAGGGGAGCGTCGGATGTGAGCGTGGTCTCACGTACGTAATGCCGTGGATGTCCATGGTGTCCGTGAGTGTCGCCGAATCGTCCTCGATGCCCGGCCTGACCTGCGCTTCTGTCCGGCCTTTCAGTCCTCGCGTGCCCTTGTGGCGGGACAGGGTACTGCATGATCACGAAAATGAGTGCCGGGCGTGGGAATTCTGTCCGGATTCCAGTCGTTGTTTCCATCGGATGCAGGGCACCCGGAAGGGTGTCGCGACCTACTCAGCAAGGGAGCACGCATGGCAACCCGTGCCGTCGCCCGTCGTTCGTCCGCCACCGGTGGGACCAGCCGGGCAAGCAGTGTTCGCGCCGCGGGCGGAGAGATCGCCGATCGCGACCTGGTCGGCATGTACCTGGACGAGATCGCGCGTACGCCGCTGCTCGATGCCGCAAAGGAGGTCGAGCTGTCGCAGGCCGTCGAGGCGGGCGTCTACGCCCGGCAGATACTCGACGGTGCGGTGGACAGTGAGGCGGGCGGAGCCACGCGCGAGGAGCTGGAGGCGCTGGTCGCCGAGGGCGAGCGCGCCAAGGACATATTCATCCGCTCCAACCTCCGGCTCGTCGTTGCCGTCGCCCGCCGCTACCCGCGGGCCGGGCTCCCCCTGCTCGACCTGATCCAGGAGGGCAACGCCGGCCTGGTGCGCGCGGTCGAGAAGTTCGACTACGCCAAGGGCTTCAAGTTCTCCACGTATGCGACGTGGTGGATCCGGCAGGCCATCACCCGTTCCATAGCCGACCAGTCCCGCACGATCCGGCTCCCCGTCCACCTGGTGGAGGAGCTCGGCCGGATACGCCGGGTGCAGCGCGAGTTCAACCGCGAGCACGGGCGCGAGCCGGAGCACACGGAGATAGCCGCCGAGCTGGACTCCACGCCGGAGCGCGTGAGCGACGTCCTGGACTGGGCCCGTGACCCGGTCAGCCTCAACATGTCCGTGGACGACGAGGGCGAGACGCAGTTCGGCGACCTGTTGGAGGACACCTCCGCGGTGTCGCCCGAGCAGTCGGTGCTGACGCTGCTGCGCAGCGAGGAACTGGAGGACCTGATCGGCAAGCTCGACCACCGCACCGCGTCGATCATTCGCATGCGGTACGGCATCGAGGACGGCCGCGAGCGGACCCTCACCGAGGTGGGCAAGCAGCACGGGCTGACCCGGGAGCGGATCCGGCAGATCGAGAAGCACGCGCTGCTCGAATTGAAGCGAATGGCTCACGACACGGGTTTTGACGCTGCGGCGTGAGCCCTGGTCCAGTAACCTCCGAAATGGGTCGCTTCGCGTGACCCCCTGAAGCTGAGTCCCGGCGCCCACCCCCCCTGGCGCCGGGGCTCATTTCTTTGCGCCCGAGCCCGGCCGCATCTTTCTTCATGTCCGAGCCCGGCTGCATCACTGGGCTGCCGCGCGGCTCAGGCGGGCGCCCAGGTCGCCCAAGTAGTCCACCAGTTGCTGCGGCTCGCGCGCGGTGAACTCGCAGTCCACCAGCGCCAGCCGGAGCGCCACCCACTCCAGCGAGTCCGCCGACGTCGCCCGCAGCCGACAACTGTTCTCGCCGGTCGGCTCCAGCGGGCCGAGCGAGGCCGGCAGCCGCGCGGACACGAATTCCGCCGGTGCCGCGAAGCTCACGTCGACCGTCAGTTCCGCTCGACTCCGGGCGATGGAACCGGCGAGGAATTCCGCCGCGTCCCCCGTGGGCAGCTCGCGCGGCGTGAACCGGGCCCCGGTCGCGAACGGCTCGCTCACCCGGTCGACCCGGAACGTACGCCAGTCCTCGCGCCCCAGGTCGTACGCGACGAGGTACCAGCGCCACCCCGTGCTCACCAGCCGGTACGGCTCGGCCTCCCGCTTCGTCTCGGCGCCGTCGCCCGCCCGGTACGCGAACCGCAGCCGCTCCCGCCCGGTGACCGCCGACGCCATCACGGTCAGCGTCCGCGGATCGATGGTCGAGCCGTCGCCCCGGGTCAGCGGCATCGTCGCGTTCTGCAGGGTGGAGACCCGGTGCCGCAGCCGGGAGGGCAGCACCTGCTCCAGCTTGGCCAGGGCCCGTACGGACGCCTCGTCCACCCCCTCGATGGCGTGCCCGGCGCCCGCCCGCAGCCCCACCGCGATGGCCACCGCCTCCTCGTCGTCGAGGAGCAGCGGCGGCATGGCGGTGCCCGCGACCAGCCGGTAGCCGCCGACCGAGCCGCGCGTGGCCTCGACCGGATAGCCGAGGTCGCGGAGCCGGTCGATGTCGCGGCGGATGGTGCGCGGGCTGACGTCGAGCCGTTCGGCGAGTTCGCTGCCCGGCCATTCGCGGGGCGTCTGGAGGAGCGACAACAGGTTCAGCAGTCGTGCCGGAGTGTCGGTCATGGGCTCAGCCTTCTGCCGGTCTCGGGGTTCATGGCGGTCTTCTCAGGATGCTCGCCCATTGGGTCATGAACTGTCCTAATGGCCCTCTAGTTTCTTCTCATGACTTCTTCCACATCTCTGCCGTCCGCGGCATCCGGACCCGTGGGGCCCGCGGCCCCGGCGGACCGGCGACGCTGGCTCGCGCTCGCCATCGTGATGACCGCGGCCTTCATGGACCTGGTCGACGTCACGATCGTCAACATCGCCATCCCGAGCATCCGGCAGGACACCGGCGCCTCGTTCAGCTCGATCCAGTGGATCACCGCCGGATACGCCCTGGCCTTCGCGGCCGGGCTGATCACCGGCGGCCGGCTGGGCGACATATACGGCCGCAAGAAGGTGTTCCTCATCGGGATCGGCGGCTTCACCCTGGCCTCCGCGTTCTGCGGTTTCGCGGCGAACCCGGAGATGCTGGTCGCCTCCCGCATCCTCCAGGGCGGCACCGCCGCACTGATGGTCCCGCAGGTGCTGTCGATCGTGCACGCCACGTTCCCGGCGCACGAGCGGGGCAAGGTCTTCGGGCTCTTCGGCGCGATCGTCGGCCTCGGCGCCGTCTCGGGACCGCTGCTGGGAGCACTGCTCACCGAGTGGAACATCGCCGGTCTCGAATGGCGGCCGATCTTCCTGATCAACCTGCCGGTCGGCATCGCCGGCCTGCTCCTGGGCCGGAAGTTCATCACGGAGTCCAGGGCCCCGAAGGCGCTCCGGCTCGACCTGATCGGCGTCGCCCTGGTGACCCTGGGCATGCTGATGCTGATCTACCCGTTGACCCGTGGGCGCGAGCTGGACTGGCCGCTGTGGGGACACGCATCGATGGCCGGCAGCCTGCTGGTGTTCCTGGCGCTCGTGGTGTTCGAGCGGGCGAAGGCGCGGAAGGACGGTTCGCCGCTGGTCGAGCTGTCGCTGTTCCGGGTCAAGAGCTTCGCCGCGGGCATCGCCGTGCAGCTGACCTTCGGCATCGGGCTCGGCATCTTCTTCCTGGTCTGGACGCTCTACATGCAGATGGGGCTCGGCTGGAGCGCGCTGCGGGCCGGGGTGACCGGTGTGCCGTTCTCGGTCGCCGTGTCGTTCGCCGCCGGAATCTCCGTGCAGAAGCTGGTGCCCCGCTTCGGCCGGAAGGTCCTCCAGGCGGGTGCGCTGCTGATGATCGCCGGTCTGCTGATCTACATCTGGGAGTCCGGTCACTACGGCATGGACATCGCGTCCTGGCAGATGGCGCTGCCGCTGGTCGTCATGGGGGTCGGCATGGGCCTGATCGTGGCGCCGCTGACGGACGCGGTGCTGTCCGAGGTGCCGAAGGAGCACTCCGGTTCGGCGTCCGGGCTGATCAACACCGTGCAGCAGATGGGCAACGCGCTCGGGCTCGGACTGGTCTCGGTCGTCTTCTTCGGCGCGATGGGAGACGGGCTGAAGCCGCAGCAGATGGGGCCTGCGTTCGGGGAGGCGTTCCGGCACTCGTTGTGGTGGGTGGCCGGGGTGCTCGCGGTGATCTTCCTCGTGATGTTCGCACTGCCCGCACGGCCGCGGCAGCACGTCGAGGGCGGCGACGGCGCGGACCATGCGACGGACGTGGCAGGCGCGGCGGACGCGGTGAAGGGTGTGGATGTGGCGAGTGGTGCGGACGCGGACGCGGGTGTGCGCGAGGCGAGGGACGGAACGGCGACGGGGGCCGGTTCGGAGGCCTCCAAGGAGCCCGCTCTGACGCCCTGAGGCTCGCGGAGTCCTGAGCCTCGTGACGTCCTGGGCATCGCGGAGCCCCGAGGCTCATGAGAAGAACGTGCTGGTGCCCGCACCCGGGGGAGGGTGCGGGCACCGGTGCGTTCACGCGGGGGAGGGTGCGGGCACCGGCACGTTCACGCGGGAGCGGCCGGGGTGCAGGAGCCGGGCTTCCGGACTCCGGGGTCAGCCGATGCGCGTGCGGCTCTCCATCGCTCCGCGCGCGGTGGCCTCGTCGCCGTACACCTCGCACATGTGGCGGCCGTCGGGCGTGGCCGTGTGCTCGACCTCCCACAGGCTCGTCTCGCTGCCGTCGAGCAGCAGAAAGGCGTGCTCGTACAGGGTGAAGCCGGCGTTCCGTCCGTCGACCCGGCACTGCCGTCCGAAGACCTGCGTGATGTGGTGGGCGAAGGCGGCGCGCAGCAGCCTGGCGGTCTCCTCGCCCGGCACATCGCTGTTCTCCGCGCGGCGCAGGACGCGGCGGGCGTGGTCGGCGGAGTTGTCCGGGGCGTACGTACGGGGCAGCGGGGCCGGAGGAACCGCCATCAGGATCGTGAGAACCTCCAGGTCGGCCTGCGAGCCCTCGTCCCCGAACATCGGGACCTCGCCGAAGCTGCCGGACAGCCGGGCGGCGGCGAGCCGGACATCGGCCTCGTCGTCGTACAGCTCGTGATGGTCGAGGTCGTACGGCACGGGCCCGGCGCGGAGGCCCGTCGCGTCCCGCGGGCCGCTGTGCACCAGCTCCCACAGGGTGAGGGCGGTGCCGTCGGACAGCAGATACGCATGCCGATGGATCTCGTGGTGCAGGACGGAACTGTGGTGCGAGGAGTGCAGGGAACTGCTGTGGGCGAGCGCGGTACCGAGTCTCTCGACCGTACTGTCGGGCAGGTCGAAAGAGTTGAGTGCCCGTCGCATGAGTCGGTCGAGATGCTGCTCGGTTGTCTCGTACGGATCGCTCAAGGTGCTGTCTCCAGGCCGTTGCCGCGTGTTACTTGCTGCGTGCTTAACGTAGTCCCTGGGTCCGACATTGTGACCGGGTTCATCAAAACGTATGGCGCACGCCGATGGTTCCTGCTGTTTCGTCCGAACTTCCCTACCCAGTGGGCGAGTCGGGAACCGGATGACTGTACTCCGGTGTCGTCGGAGGGCGTGCGTGGGTTCCGTAGAGATCGCTGTACGAGGGGTAACTTCCCCCGCCGGGGCCGCCGTCGATGCTCCGAGCTGCGCGGACGGCCTTCACGATGGCGCGCGTGAGCGCGTCCGCGCCGGCCGCCAGCAGCCCGTTGAGCGCGATCGGGTCCCGCGGGTTCAGCTGCCGGGCGCCGGTGGCCAGGGCGAAGACCGTGTCCCCGTCGGTGAGCAGATGCACGGGGCGCACAGCGCGCGCCAGCCCGTCGTGCGCCGTGCCCGCGAGCTTCTGCGCCTGGGCGCGGGTGAGATCGGCGTCCGTGGCGACGACGGCGAGCGTCGTGTTGAGCGGAGGCCTCGCGTCCGCGTCCCGGGCGTCGGCGAGGCGCCGCAGTGCGGCGTGGTGGACCTCGGGCGCCGGGTGCACCGGTGGCTCGGCCGCGCCGTACTCCCCGTACAGCACCCCGGTACGCGGGTCGAGCACCGAACCCGCCGCGTTCACCACGACCAGGGCGCCCACCGTGATGCCGGACGCCAGCCGCACGCTCGCCGTGCCCACGCCCCCCTTGAGCCTGCCGGCGACCGCGCCCGTTCCCGCGCCGACGTTCCCCTCGGCGACCGGTGCCCCCGGCTCCGTACCCGCCGCGTCCTCCACCGCCGCGCGGCCCGTCGAGGTATCCGGGCGGGCCCGCCAGTCGCCGCCCCGCCCCAGGTCGAAGACGCAGGCGGCCGGAACCACCGGGACCACCTGCGACGGGTCGGGGCCGACCCGCACCCCGCGACCCCGCTCCTCCAGCCAGGCCATCACACCGGACGCCGCGTCCAGGCCGTACGCGCTGCCGCCCGTCAGGACGACGGCGTCGACGCGCTGCACCAGGTTGCGCGGATCGAGCGCGTCCGTCTCCCGGGTGCCGGGGCCGCCGCCGCGTACGTCCACGGCCGCGATCGCGCCGCCCTCGGGGGCGAGGACGACGGTGGTGCCGCTCAGCGCCCCCTCGCCCGCCACCTGTGCATGGCCGACACGCAGCCCCGCGACATCGGTCAGCGCGTCGAGGGGGCCGGGGGTGTCGGCCGGTGCGTCGAGGGGGCTCATCAGCCCCGGCCCGGGGGGTGGCTCCGGGGCCGGGGTCGGACCCGGCGGCTCTTCCGTCATGGCGTACTCCTCACGCTCCCCACGCTTGCCGTGTGCCCATGCTCCTCGTGGCCCCCGCTTTCCGGTCCTTCTCCCCTCCAGCCCGGTCCGTCGCACCGCACGTCCGGCCGGGGTTCACCCGGCCACATCGGGCCGCCGGGACAGCAGCACGCTCACTGCCACGGCCCCCGCCGCCACCAGACCGGCCGCGAGGACCGCCCAGGAACCGGCGAACGTACAGGCCAGGATGGCCAGCGCGGCCACGGGAAGGGCCAGTTGCTCCGCGAAGTCGCGCTTGAAGTGGCGTGCGTGCAGTGCCCACACCGTCAGCATGAAGAGTGCGGAGGGCACGGTCACCGCCGCGGCGGCCACCTCGGTCGGGACGTGGGCCTTGCCCACGGCCTCCTCCACCGCGACCTCGATGCCCGCACCGATGGCGGCCGCGGAACCGAGGATCAGGTAGTGCCCGTATCCCCAGACGAACGCTTCCCTGCTGCCGCGCAGATAGTCATGGATCGGCACGGCGAAGTAGATCCACCAGGCGGAGAAGACGATCAGCAGCCCGCCCGCGGCGATCGGCAGCAGTTCGCCGAGTGCGTCGTGCTCGTCCAGGGCCTCCTGGACCGCTACCGTGGCCGCCGCGATCGTCTCGCCCAGCACGATGATCGTGAACAGCCCGTACCGCTCACCGATGTGGTGCGGGTGCCAGCTCGTCGAACGCTCGCGCTCGGCGATCGCCGGAACGGCCATCTCCGCAAGCACGAGCACGACGAAGACGGAGGCACGGACTCCGCCCGAGGCGTCGTCGGGCAGCGCCAGCATGGCGATCCAGCCCAGCTGCACCACCATGATCCCGACGGCGTACCGCAGCGCGACGCGCCGTTCGGAGTCCCGGCTGCAGTGCGCGGCGCGCAGCCACTGGCTGGTCAGTGCGAGCCGCATCACCACGTAGCCGATGACGACGACCGTCCAGTCGCCCGCGTCGAAGGCGCGCGGCACCCCGGCGGCGAGGACGAGCACCCCGGTGATCTGGACGAGCGTGACGACGCGGTACAGCGGATCGTCGGTGTCGTAGGCCGAGGCGAACCAGCTGAAGTTGACCCAGGCCCACCAGATGGCGAAGAAAACGGCCGCGTAACCGCCGATCCCGGTGAGGGCGTGGCCCCCGGCGACGGCGTGGACCAGGCGCCCGCCCGCCTGGGCCACGGCGACGACGAAGCACAGGTCGAAGAAGAGTTCCAGCGGGGTCGACGCGCGGTGTTTCTCGGTGCGGCTGCGAGCCGTCATTACAGGCATGGGGGCAGCACATCAGACGAGGCCCGGCCGCGTTGAACCGGGCGCGCCCCGAACGGACGAGCGGGGTCACCCCGCGGAGCCGCAAAACGGGACCAATCATCACACACGACCCTACGGTGACGGGGTGACCGAGCCACCAGAGACCTCCGCCGCAGCCGAGCGGCCCGCCCCCGGCACACGCACCACCGGCTCCGGCACACGCCCCGGCTCTGCCGACGCCCTGACGGCCGCCACGCCTGCCAAGCCCGCCGGGACGAACGGGCCGGGCGGAGCGGCCGGGTTCCGGTCCACCGGGCCCCGCTCCGTCACCGCGCGTGCGACCGCGGCCGGTGTCGTCGTCTCCGGTCTGCTGATCCTCGCGATCGTGCTCGGGAGCCGGCTGCTGGAGAACTTCGACTCCGCGCTCCTTCCGTATGCCGTCGCCACCGTCTTCCTCGCCTTCGGTGTCGCCCACCGCTACACGGTCTGGGTCTCCGCCCCCGGCGCCCGGCGCCTGTTCAAGCAGGGGTGGCGGAGCTTCTTCTCCGCGGCCAACCTCCGCAGGGCGCCCACCGCCCTGCCCCGGATGATCGCCACCTATCTGGCTTTCCAGAAGTTCCTCGGCGCCCGCTCCCACGCCCGCTGGGCCGCCCACCAGCTGATCTTCTGGGGCTGCGGCCTCGCGGCCCTGATCACCTTCCCGCTGACCTGGGGCTGGTTCACCTTCACCTCCGGCACCGGCTCGGGCCCCGGCTACGAGATGCGCGTCTGGGGCTTCAAGATCATCGGCTTCGACTCCCTGAGCGTCCTGGGCTGGCTGATGTTCCACGGCCTGGACATCGCCGCCGTGCTCGTCATCCCCGGCGCCTCGTACTTCCTGTGGCGGCGCATGAAGGACCGCGGCGCCATCACCGGCCAGCGCTTCGCCTACGACCTGGTCCGCTGATCGCCCTCGTCGTCATCTCCGTGACCGGTCTGCTGCTCACCTTCTCGTCGCTCTTCCTGCACGGCGGCGGATACGAGTTCCTGGCGATCCTCCACATGGTGTCGGTGGTCTTCACCCTCATCTACATCCCGTTCGGGAAGTTCTTCCACATCGTCCAGCGCCCGGCCGCGGTCGGCATGCAGCTGTTCAAGTACACCGCCCGGCAGGATCAGGAGGTCTTCGCCTGCCGCCGGTGCGAGGAGCCCATCGACACCGGCCCGTACGTCGAGAACCTCCGCGGCACCATGCGCGACCTCGGCCTCGACTTCGACGAGTGGGCCGAATACTGCCCGCGCTGCAAGCGGGTGCTGCGCGGCAGTGCCTACCTGTCCCAGGTGAAGAAGGGCTACCAGTGACACCGGACCCGCGAGCGCCCGGCTCCCGTACGGCACCCGCCCCCCGTACGGCATCCCACTCCCATGCGGCACCCGACCCCCGTACGACGCCCGACTCCCGTACCGCCGTACCCCTCGACCCCTCTCTCGCGCCGCCCGGCACCCGGGCCTTCCGGGACGCGGGAGGCATCCCGGCCGACCGGTGGCGTGCCGACCAGGGCGGCGAGACGCTCGTCCCCACCCACTGCTGCTTCTGCGGGGTCCAGTGCGGGATGTATCTGCGCGTCGACCGCGCCGGCAAGGTCTTCGGGGTCGAACCCCGCAACCACGACATCAACCGGATGCGGCTGTGCCCCAAGGGCATCAACGCGTACCAGCAGGTCAACCACCCCGACCGGCTCACCGCCCCGCTGCTGCGCCGCTCCCGCGACGAGGACTTCCGCGAGGTCTCCTGGGACGAGGCGCTCGACTTCACGGTCTCCGAGATCAGGCGCATCCGGCAGAGCTACGGCAACGACGCCTTCGGGCTCCTGGGCGGCGCCAGCCTGTTCTCCGAGAAGACCTATCTGGTCGGCAAATTCGCCCGGGTCGCCCTCAAGTCCCGGCACGTCGACTACAACGGCCGGCTCTGCATGGTCAGCGCGGCGGGCGCCAACAAACTCGCCTTCGGCATCGACCGGGCCGGCAACCCCTTCTCCGACATCCTGCTCACCGACCGCCTGCTGATCGCGGGCTCCAACGTCGGCGAGTGCTTCCCCGTGATGACCCAGTACGTGTGGGGGGCCCGGGACCGCGACGCGAGCCTGATCGTCGTCGACCCGCGGGAGACCGCGATCGCCCGCACGGCCGACATCCACGTCGCCCTCAGACCCGGTACCGACTCGGCCTTCTTCAACTCCGTGCTCCACGTGGTCGTCGAGGAGGGGCTGACCGACGAGGCGTATCTCGCCGCCCACGCCACCGGCTGGGAGGAGGTGAAGGCCAAGGCCGCCGAGTACCCGCCCGCCAGGGCCGCCGGGATCTGCGGTGTCCCGGCCGAGCAGATCGTCCAGGTCGCCCGCGCCTTCGCCCGCGCCCCGAAGGCCATGGCCTGGCACGCCCGGGGCATCGAGCACCACTCGCAGGGCGTCGAGAACTGCCTCAGCGTGATCAACCTCTGCACCGCCACCGGCCACATCGGCAGGCCCGGCGCCGGCTACGGCACCATCACCGGCCAGGGCAACGGGCAGGGCGGTCGCGAACACGGCCAGAAGGCCGATCTCCTTCCCGGCGGCCGCTCGATCATGAACGAGGAGCACCGCAGGCAGATCTGCGAGATCTGGGGCATCGAGGAGTCCGAACTCCCGCCCGCCGGCACCTCGATGATGGAAATGGTCTGGCAGATGCAGCGCGGCGAGATCCGCGGCCTGATCGGCATCTGCAACAACCCCTTCGTCTCCCTGCCCCACTACAAGGTGGTCAAGAGGGGCTACGACGCCACCGAGTTCCACGCCCAATTCGACTTCTTCCTCTCCGAGACCGCTGCCAACGCGCATGTCGTCTTCCCCGTCACCACCTGGGCCGAGGACGAAGGGGTGATGGCCAACGCCGAGGCCCGGGTGGTCAAGCACAACAAGGCCCAGGACCCGCCCCCCGGCGTACGGACCGACACCTGGGTGCTGTGCGAACTGGCCAGGCGCCTCGGGGCGGGGGAGAAGTTCGCCTTTCCCGACTCCCGCGCGGTCTTCGACGAACTGCGGGTCGCCTCCGCCGGAACCGTCAACGACTACTACGGCATCACCTACGAACGGCTGGAGGAGACCGGCGGAATCGCCTGGCCCTGCCCCTCCACCGACCACCCGGGAACGCCCCGGCTCTTCGAGGACGGCAGGACCTACCACTCCGACGGCAAGATCCACCTGCAGGTCGTCGAGTGGCACCCGCCGATGGACCCGTACGACGACGAGTACCCCATGTCGCTCACCACCGGGCGGACCGTCGCCCACTTCCTCTCCGGCAACCAGACCCGCCGTCTGGGTGCCCTCGTCGAACAGACCCCGCGCCCCTGGGCGGAGATCCACCCCTCCCACGGCTTCCGCAACGGCGAACCGGTCCGCGTCGCCACCCGGCGCGGCAGCGAGGTTTTCCCCGCTCTGGTCACCGAGGCGATCCGCCCCGACACCGTCTTCGTCCCGTACCACTGGCCCGTTCCCACCGCGGCCAACGCCCTCACCATCGACGCCCTCGATCCCCGTTCCAAGATTCCCGAGTACAAGGTGTGCGCCTGCCGCATCGAGCACGCCGAGAAGATCGACGAGGTCCCCGCGCCTCCCGTCGCGCCCGGCCACGTCGCCTACCCGGAGACCCAGGTCTCCCGCACCGACCCGCTGCCACCCACCTCCCCCCAGGGCCGCGGCACCTCGGAGAGGGGCTGATCGCCGCATGATGGGCAGAACGATCTTCATCGATCCGGGGCGCTGCATCGGCTGCCAGGCCTGCGTCTCCGCCTGCCGGGAGTGCGACTCGCACCGCGGCAAGTCGATGATCCACCTCGACTACACCGACGAGGGCCGTTCCGTGGCCTCTCTTCCCACGGTCTGCATGCACTGCGAGGACCCGGTCGCCCCGTGCGCCGAGGTCTGTCCCGCCGACGCGATCCTGGTGACCGCGGACGGGGTGGTCCAGCAGGCCGACACCACCCGTTGCATCGGCTGCGCCAACTGCGTCAACGCCTGCCCCTTCGGCGTCCCGAAGATCGACCCGGGGGCGAAGCTGCAGATGAAGTGCAACCTCTGCTACGACCGCACCGCCTACGGCCTCGCCCCCATGTGCGCCACCGTCTGCCCGACCGGGGCGCTGTTCTACGGAACGGTCGAGGAACTCCAGGCCGAGCGCCCCGGAGTCCAGGTCGCCGACACCTTCACCTTCGGCCGGAGCGAGGTCCGCACCGGCGTGGCCATGGTCGTTCCCGCCGACCGGGTCCGGTGGCCGGTGCCCGGCGGTCTTCCCGTCGTCGAGATCAACGGGAAGGACGTCCGTCGATGAGCACCCCCGACGGCCCGGCCTCCGACCGGCCTTCCGCCGACGGCCCGACTCCCGGCCGGCCTCCCGCCGACGGCCCGGCACCTGACAGCCCGACCCCCCACCAGCCGGCTCCCGGTCGTCCGACTCCCGACCAGTCGGCTCCCGAGCCGCCGGCCCCCGGCCGTTCGACCGGCGGGGACCCGCGGGAAGCCCTGCGCGAGCGGATCGCCGCCGATTCCCTCACCACCCGGCGCGACTACCTCCGGACCGTGGCGACCGTCTCCGGCGGACTCGCCGTCGGCAGCCTCGGCGTGGCCAGTGGAATCCTGCCGCGCCACGGCGACCCCGACGACGCCGAGGCACCCGGGCCGAAGCGGATCGCCGGTCAGCTCCTGCCCGGCGAGTCCCTCTCCTTCCACTACCCGGACGAGGGGGACCGGGCGGTGGCGGTACGGCTCGACGACGGCGCCCTCGTCGGCTACTCCGCGATCTGTACGCACCTCGCCTGCGCGGTGCTCTGGCGCAAGGACCGCGGTGCCGAGGACGAGCTGTACTGCCCCTGCCACGAAGGCGTCTTCGACGCCCGTACCGGCGAGGTCACCGCCGGGCCCCCGTCCTGCGGGCTGCCCAAGGTGGTGCTCGTCGAACAGACCGACGGCAGCATCTGGGCGATCGGTACGACGCACTCGGGCGAGAGCGTCGAGCACGGCCTGTGCCGTCAGCTCGACAAGGACCGCCCGGACCTCGCGTCCCGCATCGGCTGCCCCTCCGTCAGGGGCGGAGGAGCGGAAGGCCCGGAGGCCGGGACTTCGCGCACGCGGACCGCCGAGGCCACCGAGCCCCCCGGCAGGCGGACATGAGCGACACCTCACAGCCCTGGAGCCGGCAGCCCTGGGACCACGGGTCTTCGACGCACCGGGAGCCCCCGGAGCATCCGGAGCCTTCGGAACACCGGGAATCTCGGGAGCCTCGGGGATACTCCGAGTACCACCCGGGCAGCGCCCGTCCCGAGCTCAACCGCCCCCTCCACGAGCGCTACCCGCAGATCCGCCCCACCAGCGGCTACGGAGACCCACGGGTCCGGCACACCGGTCCCGGCCCGGGGGCGGGCACCGACCAGGAGCCCGAGCGCTCCTCGAAGCTGACGGCCCGGCTGGTCCTCGCCATGACGGTCGTCGTCGGACAGCTCTGGGGGCTGACCGTCACCATCGACGCGTGGATGGAGGGCAACACCGGCACGGCCTGGTGGGGTGCTGGCTTCCTCTGTCTGTCGTTCCTCGTCGTCCTCGGGCTGTGGCTGCTCGACCCGGAGGATCGCTGACCACCGCCGTACTCTTGATGTATGAGCACCGCCCCCGCCCCCGGCCCGCGTGAGTCGAAGACGTCCCAGCCGGAACAGCCGAAGCCGAGACCGGCTCTGATCTTCGATGATCCGCTGGACCAGCAGTCCGCGGACGATACGGACCGAGGGTGGGGCGAGCGGGCCCCGGCCGGTGGCAGCGTCGCCGATCTGGCGCGTTTCCTCGACGAGAAGCCGCCCCACCACATCTGAATCTCCCGCTCCGTGGTGGTCCGGCGGCGCCGCTGCCGGCACTCCTGCCGCGTGTACCGCCGGCGCGCGTACCGTTACTGACCGCGCCCGAGTCCGGGGTTCTGGCCGCGGGTCTCGTCCGTCGGGCCACTGCGCTGGGCGACGAGGGCGTCGCGGATCTCCTTCAGCACCTCCAGTTCGCTCACCTCCAGCGTCTCCTGCACGCCTTCCTTCGCGGCCTGCATCGCCGCACGCCTGGCGAGGTACTTGGCCATGGGCAGGACCATAAGGAAGTAGACGACGGCAGCCGTGATCAGGAAGCTGAGGGTGGCGCTGAGCACCGAACCCCACAGGATCCGGATGCCCTCGGTCGCCTCGCCCGTCTTCGGGTCGGTGATGCACGGCCCCTTGAGGCAGGAGCTGTAGCCCTCCAGGTCCTTGGTGCCGAACGCACCGACCAGCGGGTTGATGACTCCCTTGACGATCGAGTTCACGATCTGGGTGAATGCGGCACCGATGACGACGGCGACCGCCAGATCGATCACGTTGCCGCGCATCAGGAAGGCTTTGAACCCTTCCAGCAGACTGACCTTCTTCTCGCTCACGGATGAGCCTTCCTTCACATGTGCCGTAGGCGGAACAAATTCCTCCGCAACTTACGGCAGCACACGACGGAACTACCCAATTCTTGGGATTAGTCAGGTGACTTGACCGCTCGTCAGTACGAATCAGCACAGTGCCACCGCCAGCCGGGACGAGATGCCGGCACCGGCCAGTGAGGCCGCCGTCTCCCGGGGAACGGAGAGCACGACGAGCGCACCGTCCCCCGTGGCGCCGTCCGGCGGGGCCTGCGGTACGTCCGCCACCCGCACGCCCCTCGCCAGGACCCGCGCATCCTCTCCGGGGCCGCCGTCACCTGCGGCGATCACGTCGACGCGGTCGCCGGGTCGCAGCAAGCGCACCGCCCCCGCGTCCGCGATCCGGACCGGTGCGGAGACCAGCCGGGCCGCCGGGTGCCGCGCCCGCTCCGGGGCCGCCCCGGCCGCGCCGCCCGCACCGGCCCCGTACGCGGTGTCGCCTCCCGGACCCGCGCCGGCACCGCCCAGCCCCGTGGCGGCCAGCGCGGCGGCCGTCAGGGCCAGCCCGGCCGCCAGGGCCCGACGCTGCCGCCACACCGCCCGCCGCAGTCCGCGGCCACCTGCACCACGCACCCGCAACGGCTCGAACGCGGGCACTCCGCAGGGCGGGGGAGCCGACGCCGGGGGCAGGGCATGGGGCGATGCGTGGGGCGGCGCATGGGGCGGCGGAGGCGATGCGGACCCCCGGAACGGCACGGACGACGACGTGGACGGTGACGTGGACGGCGACACCCACATCGGCACGGACGACGGCCTCGGCGACGGCCCGGCCGGCGGCGTGAGCGGGGGAAACAGGGGCGACGGGGGCATGGTCAACACCACCTGGGACGAAGGGGTTTCGTACGGACACCCCTCACGATCCACCGTTCGCGAGCTCCCCGCCGGAGCCTGTGGAAGGCCCCGGCGTTGTGGACAACTCCGTCACCCACGCACGCCGCTCACGCCCCGCACGCCACGCACGCCGCTCACGCCCCGCACGCCGCTTACGCCACGTACTCCGCTCACGCCACGTACTCCGCACTCGCCATGCATGCTGCTCACGCCACACAAGACATAACCGTCACGCCCGCCCCAGCGCCCGCCGCCCCGCCGTGAAATCCCGCCCCGCTCCAAAAGCCCAGCCCGCCCGGCCCAGCCCAGCCGGGCCCGCCCAACCCGCCCCGCCCGGCCTAGGGAAGCTCGATGCCCGTCTTCAGCCCGTCCAGTGCGTGCGAGCACGGGCAGTCCCGGTCCGCCTCCGCGGGCAGCGCGGTCACCACGTCGAAGAGCACCGCGCGCAGCCGGTCCACATTGGCGGCGAACACCTGCAGCACCTCCGCGTGCGAGACGCCCTCGCCGGCCTCCGCACCCGCGTCCAGGTCCGTCACCAGGGTCATCGTCGTGTAGCAGAGGCCCAGTTCACGGGCGAGGACGGCCTCCGGGTGACCGGTCATCCCGACCACCGACCAGCCCATCGCCGCATGCCAGCGCGACTCCGCCCGGGTCGAGAAGCGCGGCCCCTCGACGACCACCAGCGTCCCGCCGTCCACCGGCTCCCAGTCCTTCGCCCGCGCCGCCGCCAGCGCCGCCCTGCGCCCCTCGGGGCAGTACGGGTCGGCGAAGCCCAGGTGGATCACGTTCGGCTCCGCGCCGTCCGCCCGGATCTCCCCGTCGTAGTACGTCTGCTTGCGGGTCCGGGTGCGGTCCACCAGCTGGTCGGGCACGAGCAGGGTGCCCGGTCCGTACTCCGGGCGCAGGCCGCCCACCGCGCACGGGCCGAGCACCTGGCGCACGCCGACGGAGCGCAGTGCCCACAGGTTGGCCCGGTAGTTGATGCGGTGCGGCGGCAGGTGGTGGCCCTGCCCGTGACGCGGCAGGAAGGCGACCCTGCGACCGCCCACCTCGCCGAGGAAGAGGGAGTCGCTCGGCTCTCCGTACGGGGTGTCCACACGCACCTCCGTGACGTCCTCCAGGAAGGAGTACAAGCCCGAGCCGCCGATGACACCGATCTCTGCGTTCGCCATGCGCTCACAGTAGCGGCGCGGGAAAACACGCAGGACCCCGCCGAGGTATCGGCAGGGCCCTGGTGAAAGCGCGGAGGCGCGGAAGCGTGAAGGCCCGGAGGCACCGCACGGAGCGGTCCGCTCGGCTCAGGCGGCCGAGGTGCCGCTCGTCGAGGACGAGGACGACGAAGAGGCCGACGCCGTGGAGGACGTGGCGGACTTCGAGTCGGACCCCGTCGAGGACGACGAGGAGTCGGACGAAGCGGAACCGGACGACTTCGCCGAGGACGACGCCGACGTGCTGCTCGACGAGGAGCCGCGGCTGTCGTTCCGGTAGAAACCGGAGCCCTTGAAGACGATGCCGACCGCCGAGAACACCTTCTTCAGGCGTCCGTCGCAGCTCGGGCACACGGTGAGGGCGTCATCGGTGAACTTCTGCACCGCCTCGAGGCCCTCGCCACATTCGGTGCACTGGTACTGATAGGTCGGCACTTGCTCCTCCTGGCACTCTGACTCGATGAGTGCTAACGACGCTCCATAGTGACGTATTCCGCTGCGTCAGTCCACCGTGACCGGCTTCCGGTGACCGACACCACGTGCCACGGTCCGTCCCGGGGCGGTGGGTGAGAGCCGCGAACGCAGGGTCACCAGGGTGACCAGCGCCAGTACGGTCCCCACCAGCGGCACCAGGAATCCGGCGGAGGCCCCGTGGGCGTCCGCGAGCCGTCCGGCCACCGTCACCGCGGCCGCCTGGCCGAGCGCGACCGCGCCCGTCAGCCAGGTGAACGCCTCGGTCCGGACGGAGCCCGGCACCAGGGCCTCGACCAGGGTGTATCCGCTGATCAGGGCCGGGGCGATGGAGAGTCCGACCAGCAGTCCGAGCCCGGCGAGCAGGGGCACCGAGTGCATTGCCCACAGGCCGGACGCGGTCACGGCCAGGGCCGTGTACCCGACGAGCAGCCGTCGGCGCGGGCCGCTCTTCCAGGCGATGGCCCCGCAGGCGATCCCGGCCAGCATGTTGCCGGCCGCGAAGACGCCGTACAGCAGGCCGTTCACGCCGGGGCGGCCGATCTCCTCGGCGAAGGCGGCCAGTGAGACCTGCATGCTGCCGAAGACGGCGCCGATGCCGAGGAAGGCCACCGCGAGCGCCCGTACGCCGGGGACGGACAGGGCGGAGGCGTGCCGCCGGGTCGTGCCGGACGGGGCGGGGTGCACCGCGGGCTGGGTGCGGTGCTGGGCGGCGAAGAGCAGCCCGCCGGCCAGCGTCAGCGCGGCCTCGGCGATCAGACCGGCCGCCGGGTGCACGCCCGTGCACAGCGCGGTGGCGAGCACCGGGCCGATGACGAAGGTGAGCTCGTCCGTCACCGATTCGAAGGCGGCCGCGGTGGACAGCAGCGGCGACGCCTCGCGGCCCGGTGCCGCGCCCAGGACGGCCGCCCAGCGGGCCCGCACCATCGGGCCGATCTGCGGGACGGACGCGCCCGTGGGCACGGCCGCCGCGAACAGCGCCCACAGGGGCGCGTCGGCCAGCGCGAGAGCCGTCAGTGCCGAGACCGACGCGGCGTGCACCAGGACGCCGGGCAGCAGCACGGCACGCTGGCCGAAACGGTCGGCGAGCTTGCCGGTCTGCGGCGCGAACAGGGCCATGGAGACACCGGTCACGGCGGCGACGGCACCCGCGCTGCCGTACGAGCCGGTGGTGTGCTGGACCAGCAGGACGATGCCGATGACCAGCATCGCGAAGGGCTGCCGTGCGGCGAAGCCCGGAAGGAGAAAAGTCCACGCACCCGGGGTGCGCAGCAACTGCCCGTAACCGGGGCGGTCGGAGACCGTGGACGCCACGGTCCTTGCCTTTCTGCCGCCTGGTGGCCGAGTCCCCGCAGGGCGGGCCCGGACGGATGGTGCGGGCTCGTGCGGGTGTCGCCGAGAGCTGTCCTCTTCGCGCGGAACTGCGGTAGATGCCGGGCGCTCAGCAGGGGCGGAGGACGCCACGACCGCCATACGGTCGCGCCAGCTCTGCATCAGACAGAGTTGGTCGTTCAGATTTCCTTCAGGATACAGGCATTTGTCCCCGCCTGCCTGTGATTGTGTGCGGGGACACCCTCACCCCGGGCAGCTTCTGAACGCCAAGGCCCGTCCCGGGAGTCCTGAGACGCCCCCGGGACGGGCCTCCGACATGGCCCCCGAGGCGGACCTCCCCCGAGGCGGGCCTCAGTGATCTGTCTTCGGGCCGCCGGTCCTGCCCAGCCTCGTCAAGGCCTTCAGCGCGTGCGCCACCTCGTGCTTCGCGCTGTGCTTCACGCCGTGCTTCGTGTGCTGTCCCGCGAGGCTCTCGCCGTCGTTCCCGCCGGTGCCCAGCCAGCCCGCGAGCTTGCCGCCCTCGCCGACCGCGCGCAGCCGTTCCTCCGCCGCGTCGCGCACCGGATCGGTGGCGACCACCAGCAGCTCGTCGCCGCGCCGCAGCACGGTCGACGGCGCCGGTACGAAGCTCTTCCCGTCCCGTACGACCAGCGTGACCGCGGCCCCGGCGGGCAGTCGCAGCTCCCCGACCTCCACGCCGTGCATCTTCGAGCCGCCGGGGATCGCCACCGACAGCAGATGGCCGCGCAGCCGCTCCAGCGGCGCGGACTCGATGCCCAGGTCGGCCGTCTCGGACGGGTCCTCGGCGATCTTCAGGGCCTTCGCCAGCCAGGGCAGGGTCGGACCCTGGATGAGGGTGTAGACGACGACGAGCACGAAGACGATGTTGAAGACGCGGGTGGAGCCCTCGACCCCGGAGACCATCGGAATGGTCGCCAGGATGATGGGCACGGCCCCGCGCAGCCCCGCCCAGGACATGAGCGCCTTCTCCTGCCAGGGCAGCCGGAACGGCAGCAGCGAGATGAAGACCTCCAGCGGGCGGGCCACCACGGTCAGCACCAGCCCCACCACGACGGCGGGCCAGAAGTCGTCGAGCAGGTCGTGCGGGGTGACCAGCAGGCCGAGCAGGACGAACATGCCGATCTGGGCCAGCCAGCCGAGCCCGTCGGCGAAGCCCCGGGTGGCGGGCCAGTGCGGCAGCTTGGAGTTGCCGAGGATCATCGCGGCCAGGTAGACGGCGAGGAAGCCGCTGCCGTGGACCAGGGCGCCCGCGGCGTACGCGCTGACCGCGATCGCCATCACGGCGATCGGGTAGAGGCCGGAGGCGGGCAGCGCCACATGACGCAGGCCGAACGCGCCGAGCCAGCCGACGGCGATGCCCACGGCGGCGCCGATGGCGAGCTCCAGGGCTATCTCCCCGACCAGTACGTACCAGCTCTCCACCGGGCCCCTGGTGGAGAAGGCCACCACCAGGATCACCACGGGGGCGTCGTTGAAGCCGGACTCGGCCTCCAGTACGCCGGTGACCCGGGCGGGCAGTGGCACCTTGCGCAGTACGGAGAAGACCGCGGCGGCGTCCGTCGACGAGACGACCGCGCCGATGATCAGCGACTGCCGCCAGTCCAGTCCGACCAGGTAGTGCGCCCCGGCCGCCGTGACGCCCACGCTCACCGCGACGCCGAGCAGCGAGAGCATCGCCGCGGCGGGCAGCGCCGGCTTGATCTCTTTCCACTTCGTGCCCAGGCCGCCCTCGGCGAGGATCACGACGAGCGCGGCGTAGCCGATGACCTGGGTCAGCTCGGCGTTGTCGAACTTGACGTCGAAGATGCCGTCCTGCCCCATGACGACCCCGATGCCGAGGTACAGGAGCAGGCTGGGGAGCCCGCTGCGCGAGGAGATGCGCACCGCCGCCACCGCGACGAGCAGTACGAGTGAGCAGACGAGCAGGAGTTCGTTGAGCGTGTGGACAGTCAGTGGCCGGTCCTTCCCTGCGTACGTCTGCCGAGCCGAACGATTCGGGCCGAACGATTCGAGCCGAGCCGAACGATTTGAACGGAACGGCCGGATCGGGCCGGTCGGGCCTCGGTATCGGCCATGAGCGGCCGGTACTTCGTTACCTTACCTAATCTTTAACGCTTTCTTGACGCGTTCGAGCGTCCGTACGATCACCACGCAATTCGAGCCATCCCGATACCGCGTCGGAGCCGCCGGGCCGCTGCGCCTATGGTTGCTCCTGCACTCCCAGGACCACCTGCCCCTCGAAGGACAGCGATGCCCGCCAACACAACCGCCTCTTCCGGTTCCACCGGGTCCACCGGTGCGAAGACCGGCAGGAAGAAGGGGCGACGCGCCCGCCTGATCGTGATCGTGCTGGTGCTGGCGCTCGTCGCGGGTATCGGTTACGGCGCGTTCTGGTCCGTGTCGACCGTGCGGGCCTCGTACCCGCAGACGACCGGCTCGATCAAGATCGACGGCCTCGACGGCACCGTCGACGTCAAACGCGACAGCTACGGGGTCCCCCAGCTCTACGCGGACACCGACGCCGACCTCTTCCGCGCCCAGGGCTTCGTCCACGCGCAGGACCGCTTCTGGGAGATGGACGTCCGCCGGCACATGACCGCGGGCCGGCTCTCCGAGATGTTCGGCTCCGGGCAGGTCGAGACGGACGCCTTCCTGCGCACGCTGGGGTGGCGCAAGGTCGCGCAGGAGGAGTACGACAACGTCCTGTCCGAGGAGACCAAGAAGAACCTCCAGTCGTACGCGGACGGGGTGAACGCCTACCTGAAGGGGCGCGACGGCAAGGACATCTCCGTCGAGTACGCGGCCCTCGGCTTCACCAACGACTACAAGCCGGGCGAGTGGACGCCGGTCGACTCCGTCGCCTGGCTCAAGGCCATGGCCTGGGACCTGCGCGGCAACATGCAGGACGAGATCGACCGCTCGCTGATGAGCAGCAGGCTGGACACGAAGCAGATCCAGGACCTGTATCCGGAGTACCCGTACGACAAGCACGTGCCGATCGTCGACCGGGGCGCGATCTCCACGGTCACCGGGAAGTACGACCCGGCCGCGGAACCGTCCGGCAACGTCGGCGCGGACACCGCGCAGGGTGCCACCGAGGGGCTGAACACCCAGCTCGCCTCGCTCTCCGACACCCTCGACCAGATCCCGGCGCTGCTCGGCCCGAACGGCAACGGCATCGGGTCCAACTCCTGGGTGGTCTCCGGCAAGTACACGACCACGGGCAGCCCGCTGCTCGCCAACGACCCGCACCTGGCGCCGCAGCTGCCCTCGCTCTGGTACCAGATGGGGCTGCACTGCCGCGAGACCAGTGCCACGTGCCGGTACGACACCGCCGGCTACACCTTCTCCGGAATGCCCGGCGTGATCATCGGCCACAACCAGGACATCGCCTGGGGCTTCACCAACCTCGGCGCGGACGTCACCGACCTCTTCCTGGAGAAGGTCTCCGCCGACGGCTACCTGTACGACGGCAAGGTCAAGCCCTTCACCGTCCGCGACGAGACCATCAAGGTCGCGGGCGGCAAGGACCGGACGATCACCGTCCGCGAGACGAACAACGGCCCCCTGGTCTCCGACCGCAGCAGCGAACTGGAGACGGTCGGCCAGAAGGCGCCCGTCGCCAACGCGGCCCCGGACCGGGCCGACGGCTACGCGGTCGCCCTGAAGTGGACCGCGCTGGAACCCGGCCACTCCATGGACGCCGTCTTCGAGCTGAACCGGGCCAAGGACTTCACGTCCTTCCGCAAGGCGGCCGAGCACTTCGAGGTCCCCTCGCAGAACCTCATCTACGCGGACACCGACGGCAACATCGGCTACCAGGCGCCGGGGAAGATCCCGGTCCGTCTCGACGGCGACGGCACGATGCCCAGCCCCGGCTGGTCCTCGAAGTACGGCTGGGAGAAGAAGTCGATCCCGTTCGCCGAACTGCCCTACGAGTACAACCCGAAGCGCGGCTACATCGTCACCGCCAACCAGGCCGTCGTCGACGACGAGAAGTACCCCCACCTGCTCACCAAGGACTGGGGCTACGGCAGCCGCAGCCAGCGGATCAACGACCTCATCCAGTCGAAGATCAAGGACGGGGGGAAGATCTCGACCGAGGACATGCAGAAGATGCAGATGGACAACCTCAGCGAGATCGCCGTGAAGCTCGTGCCCGAGCTGATGAAGATCAACGTCTCGGACAAGAGCGTCCGCGAGGCGCAGAAGCTGCTGGAGGGGTGGAACTACACCCAGGAGTCCGACTCGGCGGCGGCGGCGTACTTCAACGCGGTCTGGCGAAACATCCTCAAGCTGGCCTTCGGCAACAAGCTCCCCAAGGAGCTGCGGGTCAAGGGCGAGTGCCTCAACGTGCCCCGGGCGGACGACTCCGGCCCGGTCGACGAGCAGCACAAGCTGGTGCGCGAGTGCGGCCGGCGCGACGCGGACTCGGCGCAGCCGGACGGCGGCGACCGCTGGTACCAGGTGGTCGTCAACCTGAAGGACGACCAGGACAGCGACTGGTGGAAGACGCCGAAGAGCGGCCGGGAACCGGGGACGGAGAACCGCGACGAACTCTTCGCCCGTGCCCTGGAGGACGCCCGCTGGGAGCTGACCGCCAAGCTCGGCAAGGACATCAGCACCTGGAGCTGGGGCCGGCTGCACCAGCTGACGCTGAAGAACCAGACCCTCGGCACCGAGGGCCCCGGCCTGCTCCAGCAGGCCCTCAACCGCGGCCCGTGGAACCTCGGCGGCGGCGAGGCCGCGGTCAACGCCACCGGCTGGAACGCGGCGGGCGGCTACGAGGTCGTCTGGGTGCCGTCGATGCGCATGGTGGTCAACGTGGGGGACTGGGACAAGTCCCGCTGGATCAACCTCACCGGCGCCTCCGGGCACGCGTTCAGCGCGCACTACACCGATCAGACCGACAAGTGGGTCAACGGCGAACTGCTCGACTGGTCCTTCGGTACGAACGCCGTCTCCAAGTCGACGGTCGACACCCTGCGGCTCAAGCCGTAGGACGCCTCCGCGGAGCCCTCGGGCGGTCCCTGGTCCATCCAGGGGCCGCCCGAGGGCGTTCCAGGGGCTTTCCGGGGTTTTCCCGGGGCTCCGGGGTTCTCCCGGGGCCGCTCGCAAAGGGCTCAAGGGCCCCTTCGGCCTCCTGCGGGCTCCGGAGTCGCTCAGGGCGCCGCGGGCCCCGTCCGGCGGACCGCGGCCGGGGTCACCACCGCGTCCACGGGGCGGTCGTGCGGTTCCTCCGGAACCTGCGCGACCACCTCGTTGTCGTACAGCAGGACGACCAGCGCCGGATGCGCGCCGGCCGCGGCGAGCCGGGCCAGCACCCGGTCGTAGCTGCCGCCGCCGCGCCCCAGCCGCATCCCGCGCCCGTCCACCGCGAGCCCCGGCAGCAGGACCGCGTCGGCCTCCAGGACCGCGTCCGGGCCGAGCCGTGCCCCGGCCGGCTCCAGCAGCCCGCGTCCGGCCCGTACGAGCCGCGCGGCGCCCTCGTACGGCGCCCAGTCCAGGTCGTTGTCGGGGAGCAGCACCGGCAGCAGCACCCGCACGCCCCGCGCGCGCAGGGCGTCCAGCAGGGCGCGGGTGCCCGGTTCGCTGCCCACCGAGACGTACGCGGCGACGGTGCGGGCCCCGGACAGCTCCGGGAGACCCAGAGCGCGCCGGGACAGAACCGTCGCGGCGTTCTCCACGTCCTCCTTGGTCAGAAGGCGTCGAGCGGCCAGCAGTTCATGTCGGAGAAGTGCCTTTTGGGATGGGTTTGTACTCAAGGGGGACCTGTGAATCACTCGAATATGCCTATAGGCGTACAAAGTTAACCGGAAACTCATCTTTCACCCGTGCGGGGCGGTTATCGTTCTGCGCATGACTCAGTCGCCCCCCAGGATCAGCAAGGCTGTCATTCCGGCAGCGGGCCTCGGCACCCGCTTCCTGCCGGCCACCAAGGCCACTCCCAAGGAGATGCTGCCTGTCGTCGACAAGCCGGCGATCCAGTACGTCGTCGAGGAGGCGGTGACCGCCGGCCTCTCCGACGTCCTGATGGTCACGGGCCGCAACAAGCGTCCCCTGGAGGACCACTTCGACCGCAACTACGAGCTGGAGTCCGCGCTCACCCGCAAGGGAGACGCCGAACGGCTCAAGAAGGTCCAGGAGTCGAGCGACCTGGCCACCATCCACTACGTCCGGCAGGGCGACCCGCGCGGCCTGGGCCACGCCGTGCTGTGCGCCGCACCGCACGTGGGGGACCAGCCGTTCGCGGTCCTCCTCGGCGACGACCTGATCGACCCGCGCGACCCGCTGCTGGCCCGCATGGTCGAGATCCAGGAGCGCGAGGGCGGCAGCGTCGTCGCGCTGATGGAGGTCGCGCCGGAGCAGATCCACATGTACGGCTGCGCCGCCGCCGAACCCACCGCCGAGGGCGATGTGGTGCGCGTCACCGGTCTGGTCGAGAAGCCCGAGGCGGACGAGGCGCCCAGCAACCTCGCCATCATCGGCCGCTACGTCCTGGACCCCGCCGTCTTCGACATACTGCGCAGGACCGAGCCGGGCCGCGGCGGCGAGATCCAGCTCACCGACGCCCTCCAGCTCCTCGCCGAGGACGAGAAGGTCGGCGGCCCCGTGCACGGCGTCGTCTTCAAGGGCCGCCGCTACGACACCGGCGACCGGAGCGATTACCTGCGTGCCATTGTCAGGCTCGCATGCGAACGTGAGGACCTGGGCCCGGACTTCAGGACCTGGCTTCGCGGGTACGTCACGGAGGAGATGTAACACCTTGAGCAGCACGATGTGGTCGGTGGACGAGCACCTGGCAGACATTCTCGAAGCGGTGCGCCCGCTCGAACCCATCGAGCTGCAACTGCACGACGCCCAGGGCTGCGTCCTCGTCGAGGACGTCATGGTGGAGATCGCCCTGCCGCCCTTCGACAACAGCTCGATGGACGGGTACGCGGTCCGCGTCGCCGATGTCGAGGGCGCCGACGAGGAGTTTCCCGCGGTGCTCACGGTCGTCGGCGACGTCGCGGCCGGGAGCGACGGGCTGCCCGACGGCCGCAGCGTCGGCCCCGGCGAGGCCGCCCGCATCATGACCGGCGCCCCGCTGCCGGCCGGTGCCGAGGCCGTGGTCCCGGTCGAGTGGACCGACGGCGGCACGGGCGGCGGCCCCGCGGACACCATGCGCGCCCATCGCGACGCCCCGGAGGGCGCGGGCGGCGAGGTCCGCGTGCACCGCCCCGTCGAGGCCCGCGCCCACGTCAGGGCCCGCGGCAGCGACGTCGGGCCGGGCGACCTGGCGCTGAAGGCCGGATCGGTGATCGGCCCGCCGCAGATCGGTCTGCTCGCCGCGATCGGCCGCTCGACCGTGAAGGTGCGGCCCCGGCCGCGCGTCGTCGTCATCTCCACCGGCAGCGAACTGGTGCAGCCCGGCGAGGAGTTGACCCCCGGCCGGATCTACGACTCGAACAGCTTCGCGCTCACGGCCGCGGCCAGGGACGCCGGAGCGATCGCCTACCGCGTCGGCGCCGTCACCGACGACGCCGACACCCTCCGCGCCACGATCGAGGACCAGCTGATCCGGGCCGACATCGTCGTCACCACCGGCGGCGTCAGCGTCGGCGCGTACGACGTCGTCAAGGAGGCCCTGTCCTCGGTGGGCGACGAGGACGAGCCGGGCAGCGGCATCGACTTCCGCAAGCTCGCCATGCAGCCGGGCAAGCCGCAGGGCTTCGGCTCGATCGGCCCCGACCACACCCCGCTGCTGGCGCTCCCGGGCAACCCCGTCTCCTCGTACGTCTCCTTCGAGCTGTTCGTACGGCCCGCGATCCGGGCCCTGATGGGCCTCCCGGACGTGAACCGCCCCACCGTCCGGGCCACGCTCGACGTCGAGAAGGCGCTGTCCTCGCCGGAGGGCCGCCGCCAGTTCCTGCGCGGCACGTACGACGAGGAGGCCGGCACGGTCGCCCCCGTCGGCGGTTCCGGGTCGCATCTGATCGCCGCGCTCGCCCACGCGGACGCCCTCATCGTGCTGCCCGAGGACGTCACCTCCGCCGAGCCCGGTACGGACACCGAGGTGATCCTGCTCCGCTGACCCCCGGGCGGTGGCGGTACGGTATCTGCCGCTGTGCCTTCCCCGGGGACACCTCCCGGGCCCCGGGCCCGCACCCCCGGTGCGGGCCGCGCGGGAAACGGCGCCCTACCGCGAGGCGGAGTGAGTGAGTACGCAGAACAGGCTGACGCACATCGACGAGGCGGGCGCGGCCCGGATGGTCGACGTCTCCGAGAAGGACGTCACCGCGCGGACGGCCCGTGCGAGCGGCCGGGTGCTCGTCTCGCCGCGCGTGGTCGAGCTGCTGCGCGGCGAGGGGGTCCCCAAGGGCGACGCCCTCGCCACCGCCAGGATCGCCGGGATCATGGGGGCCAAGCGCACCCCCGACCTGATCCCGCTCTGCCACCCGCTCGCCGTCTCCGGCGTGAAGGTCGACCTGGGCGTCGCCGACGACGCGGTGGAGATCACGGCCACCGTGAGGACCACGGACCGCACCGGCGTCGAGATGGAGGCCCTGACCGCCGTCTCGGTCGCCGCGCTCACCGTGATCGACATGGTCAAGGCGGTCGACAAGGCGGCGGTCATCACGGACGTACGGGTCGAGTCGAAGACCGGCGGCAAGTCCGGCGACTACCGGCGCACCGAGCCGGACGGGGCGGACGCGTGACGGCGCCCGGGGCATCACCGACCCCCCACCGCGTCCTGGTCGTCACCGCCTCCAACCGCGCCTCGGCCGGTGTCTACGCGGACCGGGGCGGCCCGCTCCTCGTCGAGGGGCTCGCCCGGCTCGGCTTCGCCGTGGACGGGCCGCAGGTGGTGCCCGACGGTGACCCGGTCGAACAGGCCCTGCGCGCCGCCGTGGCCGCCGGATACGACGTCGTCGTCACCACCGGCGGCACGGGCATCTCGCCCACCGACCGCACCCCCGAGGCCACCCGGCGCGTCCTCGACCACGAGGTCCCCGGCATCCCCGAGGCGATCCGGGCCGAGGGCCGGGACAAGGTCCCCACCGCCGCCCTCTCCCGGGGCCTCGCGGGCGTCGCCGGCCGCACGCTCATCGTGAACCTGCCGGGCTCCACCGGCGGGGTGCGCGACGGCCTCGCCGTCCTCGAACGCCTCCTGGTGCACGCCGTCGACCAACTGCGCGGCGGCGACCACCCCCGACCCGGGAGCCCGAGCTGAACGTCTCGACCTGGCCGGTGGTCCTCGGCGACGGCGATGTCGTCCTGCGCCCGATCAAACTGCGCGACCAGCGCGTGTGGCGCGAGGTCAACCGGCGCAACCGCGAGTGGCTGCGCCCCTGGGAGGCGACCGTGCCGCCACCGGCCCCGGGCGGCCCGGTGGCCCGGCGCCCCACGTACCGTCAGATGATCCGGCATCTGCGCGCCGAGGCCAACGCGGGCCGGATGCTGCCCTTCGCCATCGAGTACCGGGGCCGTCTGGTGGGCCAGTTGACGGTCGCCGGGATCACCTGGGGATCGATGTGCTCGGGCCATGTCGGCTACTGGGTCGACCAGGAGGTGGCCGGGCGGGGCGTGATGCCGACGGCGGTCGCCCTCGCCGTCGACCACTGCTTCCGCACGGTCGGACTGCACCGCATCGAGGTGTGCATTCGGCCGGAGAACGGGCCCAGCCGAAGGGTCGTCGAGAAACTGGGATTCCGCGAAGAGGGGCTGCGTCCGCGATATCTCCACATCGACGGAGCCTGGCGCGACCATCTGATCTACGCGCTCACCGCGGAGGAAGTCCCCGAGGGGTTGCTCCGTCGCTGGCACCGGAAACGGCCTGGAACATCAGGGAAAATAAAATAAGTGTTCGATATTGGTCGTCAGTTGGTCATCGGGGCGCGCGCAAACCCCCACGGGTGATCCGGGCAATCACAAAAAAGTCCTTGATATCAGCCGGATCGTGCGACACACCGGTCCAATTGGCGGATGCCTCCGCGCAAACCCCTCTACGGTGTGAGATGTGAGCAGCAGCGGCCTCATCTACGCAGTCATCGTCGGGGCCTGGGCCGCCTACTTGGTGCCGATGTGGCTCCGCAGGCAGGACGAGCTCAACGAGGCCCGTCCGACCGAACGCTTCAGCACCGCCATCCGGCTGCTGTCCGGACGGGCGGGTATGGAGCGCCGGTATGCCAAGGAGTTGCGGGAGCGCACCGCCGAGGAGGCGGGGCCCGACGTCGACCCGGACGCCGAAACGGACCGAATGGAATCCGTGGACGTCCGGGCCTTCGCCGCGCCCGAAGCCCATACCGAGGCACGGGCGCACGACCCCGAGCGCGCGACCGAGAAGCACGCCGAGCCGGTTCCGGCGCGGCGCGCCCGCCCGCGGCAGGGTGCGACGGACGACGTCGAGCGTGTCCGGCGGGCCCAGCGCCTCCAGGTCCTCGCGCGCCGTCGGCGCACCACCGTCGTCCTCTTCCTGGCCTTCACCCTCGGTGCGGTCGTGGCGGCGGTCGGCGGCCTCCACTTCCTCTGGGCACCCGCGGTCCCGGCCGTGCTGCTGAGCGCGTACATCGTGCATCTGCGGACCCAGGAGCGGCGGCGGTTCGCCTTCACCATGGACCGGCGACGGGCCGAGGTGGCGGCGCAGCACCTGCGCGAGAACCGCCACCGCGGGCACCAGCCGGCCACGGCGACGGCTCCCGTCGAGCCCGACGAGGAGCCCGAGGCGCGCAGCCCCGAGCCGGAGCCCGCGTCCGCGGTCTCCCCGCAGGAGGCCGGCCGTCGCGCCCTGGTCGAGCAGACGGACCACGCGGAGTGGGTCGACCAGCAGCGCGAACGCGGCCGGACCCAGGGCGACAGCTGGGAGCCGGTCCCGGTCCCGCTGCCGACCTATGTCACCGCTCCGGTCGCCCCGCGCGCCACGGGCGGCGTCGAGGTCGGCAACCCGGAGACCTGGAGCTCGGCCCGCTCCAGTGCCGCGGAGCCCACCCAGACGGGCACCTCGCACCCCGTGGCGCCCCCCGTCGAACCGGCGCCGCGGCAGCGCACCAACCAGTCCCGCCGCAACCGCGACCGCGGCCGGACCCCGCTCTTCGACCAGTACGAGGACGGGGAGCGGCCCCGCGCCGCCAACGAATGAGCCCGGCCCGGACCCGGCCGCGACGCCGGCTCGGCTGACCAGCGGGGACCGGATTTCCGAGCACCCCGTCAGGGGTGCTAGAGTTTCACTCGTTGCAAGGGCCTGTGGCGCAGTCTGGTAGCGCACCTCGTTCGCATCGAGGGGGTCTGGGGTTCAAATCCCCACAGGTCCACAACAACGCAAGAGCCCCTACTGGGTCAGCCCGGTAGGGGCTCTTCGGCGTACCGGGCGGGGTGGCCGTCCCCCGGCCCCGCCCGGCACCCGGTCTCCCAGCCCCCCCCGAGCAGGAGGACGGCCCGGGAAATCAGTGCGCGGCGTCCAGGCGGGCCCGCTGGTCGTCCGTCAGTTCCAGGTCGACCGCCGCCAGGTTCTCCTTCAGTTGTGCCACCGACGACGCCCCGGCCAGCGGGACGACGGGCAGTCGGCTGCCGATCTGCCAGGCCAGGACGACCTGGTTGAGGCCGGCTCCGGTCTCGGCGGCGACCTCGCGCAGCACCGCGAGCCGGGCGGGGGTGCCGGGGTGGTCGTAGTCGTCGGGGACCGGCTTGTCGGCGCGGGTGTACGCGCCGGCGAGCAGCGGGGAGTACGCGACCAGGGTCAGGGCGGGCTCGGCGCGCAGGTAGCTGAGCAGTTCGGGTCCGGCGTGGCCGAGGCTGCCGTCCCGGAAGAGCGGGCCGGGTACGTCGTACCGGGGGCGGAGGTGGCTGTGCTGGTACTGGAGCACCTCGTAGCCGGGCACTCCGGCCGCCGCTGCGAGCGTCCGGGCGCGCTCCACCCGCCAGATGGCGTGGTTGCTGGCGCCGAGCAGCCCGACCGTCCCCTCGGTCGTCAGCTCCCCGAACGCCTCGACGGTCTCGCGGAGCGGGACGGTCCGGTCCTCGATGTGTGCGTAGAGCAGGTCCAGCTTGTCCACCCCGAGCCGTTCCCGGCTGCGGTCGGCGGCCTCGCGGACCGCCTTCGCGGAGAGCCCTTCCGGGTTGTCGAGGAAGCCGGTGCCGGGGGCGAGCGGGGCGGCGCCCAGCTTGGTGGCGATGACGATCTCGTCGCCGATGCCGCGGCTGCGCCGCCACTTCCCGAGCAGCCGCTCGCTCTGGCCGCCGAGGCCGCCGTCGACCCAGAAGGCGTAGTTGTCGGAGGTGTCGATGAAGGTGCCGCCCGCCTCGACGAAGTGGTCCAGGATGGCGAACGAGGTCTTCTCGTCGGTCACCGAACCGAAAAGCATCGCGCCGAGTGCGAGGACGCTCACCTCTCGGCGGGTGGCGGGATTCGTTCCGATGGTGCGGTACTTCATGACTGTCCCCTCCCGGGTGCGACCGCCGTCGTTCGGTGGCCACGAGAGGGAGTGTGCTTGTTGAAGTGCACTTCAACGCAAGGCCGTTGGGGCCGCTGCCGTGCGGGGCCGGGGTGGGGGAGTCCCGGTGCGGCGGGCTCTCCTCAGCGCAGCGGCTTGGCGTAGCAGCGGCTGCTCTCGTACATGCGGTAGTGACCGAACTTCTCGCACGGGGTGTACCCGCTGGACGTGTACAGCGCGATCGCCTCGGGCTGCCTGTCCCCGGTCTCCAGCACCATGCGGATGCGGCCCGCCGCCCGTGCGTCGTCCTCCAGGGCGGCCAGGATGCGGCGGGCCAGTCCGTTGCCGCGGCCCTCGGGTATCACGAACATCCGCTTGAGCTCGGCGTCGCCGTCCGAGTAGCCCTGGTCGTTGCGGTCCTGGGCGCGCCAGCCGCCGGTGGCGACGGGGCGGTCCTGAGCGTCGTAGGCGAGGAGGTACAGGCCGTTCGGCGGCTCGAACATCGACGCGTCGAGCGGTGTGACATCGCCCTCGTCGCCGTACCGCTCGGCGTATTCGAGCTGCACCTGGTCATTGAGTTTGACGGCGTCGGGGTGGTCGAAGGGCCGAGGCTGGATATTCATGCGAAAAATGGTACATGTATGCAGGCGGTCGATGTCGGTATCGTGCCGGAATGCTCACTGTCACCACGGTCAATGTAAACGGGCTCCGTGCCGCCGCCAAGAAGGGCTTCGTCGAGTGGCTGGCCCGTACCGAAGCCGATGTGATCTGCCTGCAGGAGGTGCGGGCCGAGCCGCAGCAGCTCCCCGACGAGGTGCGTGACCCCGAGGGCTGGCACACCGTGCACGCGCCGGCCGCCGCCAAGGGCCGGGCCGGTGTCTCCCTCTACACGCGCCGGGCGCCCGAGCGGGTGCAGATCGGGTTCGGCGGCTTCGGGGTCGCCGGGAGCGAGGAGTTCGACGCGAGCGGCCGTTACGTCGAGATCGATCTGCCCGGCGTCACGGTCGCGAGCCTCTATCTGCCCTCCGGCGAGGTCGGCACGGAGAAGCAGGAGGAGAAGGAACGATTCATGGCCGCGTTCCTGCCCTATCTGAAGGGGCTGAAGGAGCGGGCCGCCGCCGACGGGCGCGAGGTGGTGGTCTGCGGCGACTGGAACATCGCCCACGAGGAGGCCGACCTGAAGAACTGGAAGGCCAACAAGAAGAACTCCGGCTTCCTCCCCGAGGAGCGGGAGTGGCTGACCCGGGTCTTCGACGAGGCCGGGTACGTCGACGTCGTACGGGCGCTGCACCCCGACGTGGAGGGGCCGTACTCCTGGTGGTCCTACCGGGGGCGGGCCTTCGACAACGACACGGGCTGGCGGATCGACTACCAGGTGGCCACGCCGGGACTGGCCGCTCTCGCGGTGAAGGGCCTGGTCGAGCGGGCCGCCACGCACGGCGAGCGGTGGAGCGACCACGCGCCCGTGACGGTGGTGTTCGAGCACTGACCCCGGGCCGCCCGTGCGCCGGAGTCCCGGCCGGGTGCGGGCCATGTGCGGACCGTGTGCGGGCCGGGGCTTCGAACGGTGGATCGTGCGAACAGTAGATCGTGCGAACTGGAGGGCGTGCGGGGCGGTTCGGGCCGGGCAGTATTCCGGCGTGCGATCAAGAACAGGGTTCAGCGGCCGGGGTTCGACGGTGAGGGGCGCGGCCCCCGGGAAGCGGGGTACGACGTTCAGGAAGCGGGGGCCTGCGGCTGTTCGCCGGCGCTTTCCCGGCGCAGCCGTCGGTCCAGCGCCATGGACAGCTCGGCGTCCACCACTGCCCGTGCCAGCGGCCGGAGTTGGGGCGGCTCGGCCTCGTCGCTGTGGTCCCGCAGGACGTTCACGAAGAGTTCCGCGAGCGCGTCCGCGTGTTCGCGCACCCGGCGCCCCGCCGCGAGCACCGTGGCGAGCGGCACGCCCTCCCGCACCAGCTCGGACGACACGTCCAGCAGGCGGCGGCTGATGTGGACGATCTCGTCGCCGTCGGTGGCGAGATAGCCGAGGTCGAGGGCGGTGGCGAGGTTCTCGGCGCTGGTCTCGCCCTCGAAGTAGTCCGCGAGCTGTTCGGGGGTCAGGCGGACCGGCGTCTCCTCGGTCGGTTCGCCCAGGCCCAGCACCTCGGCGACGTCCCGGCCGCTCTCGAAGGTACGGGCGAGATCGGCGATCCCGGTGAGGGTGTGGCCGCGTTCCAGCAGGCCCGTGATGGTGCGCAGCCGGGCGAGATGATGGTCGTCGTACCAGGCGATGCGCCCCTCCCTGCGGGGCGGCGAGATCAGCCCGCGCTCCCGGTAGAAGCGCACGGTCCGCACGGGGATGCCGGCTTCCCTGGCCAGCTCCTCCATGCGGTATTCACGGTGCTCGTGTCCTTCAGCCACAGCCGAACCCTATGTTGTACCGCCGGTAACTTTCCCTCGCCGTACCCCTACCCATCGGTACGGAGCTGTTCTACTCTCCCAACTATGCCAGTGATTGCTGGCAGAGTCGTGTGACGTACCGCAGGAGGCGGCAGCATGGCCCAGCACGAGCACGTACGGGTGGCGGTGATCGGATCCGGATTCGGGGGCCTCGGGGCCGCGGTCCGGCTGCGCCGCGAAGGCATGACCGACTTCGTCGTCCTGGAACGGGCGGACTCCGTCGGCGGCACCTGGCGCGACAACAGCTACCCGGGCTGCGCCTGCGACGTACCGTCCCACCTCTACTCGTTCTCGTTCGCGCCCAACCCCGAGTGGCCGCGCACCTTCTCCGGGCAGAAGCACATCCGCGCCTACCTGGAGCACGTCGCGGACACCTTCGGGCTGCGCCCGCACATCAGGTTCAACCATGAAGTGACAGTCATGCGCTGGGACCGCGACGAGCTGCACTGGGTCATCGAGACGGCGAACGGGGCCACGCTCACCGCCGATTTCGTCGTCTCCGCGAGCGGGCCGCTCTCCGACCCGAAGATGCCGGACATCCCCGGTCTCGCCGACTTCCCCGGCAAGGTCTTCCACTCGGCCCGCTGGGACCACGACGCCGATCTGGCCGGCAAACGCGTCGCGATGATCGGCACGGGCGCCTCCGCCATCCAGATCGTGCCCGCGATCCAGCCCCGGGTCGGCAGGCTGACGCTCTTCCAGCGCACCCCGCCCTGGGTCATGCCGCGCATGGACCGCAAGATCAGCGGCGCCGAGCGCTGGCTGCACCGCGCGGTCCCCGCCACCGGCACCGCCCGCCGCGGACTGCTCTGGGGTATACGGGAGTTGCAGGTCAGCGCCTTCACCAAGCACCCCGGCGAGCTGGGTCTGGTCGAGAAGATAGCCAAGGCCAACATGGCACGGTCCATCAAGGACCCGGAGCTGCGCGCCAAGCTGATCCCCTCGTACCGCATCGGCTGCAAGCGCATCCTGCTCTCCAACACGTACTATCCGGCGCTCGCGCAGCCCAACGTGGACGTGGTCGCCTCCGGCCTGGCCGAGGTGCGGGGCTCCACCGTCGTCGCCTCGGACGGCACGGAGGCCGAGGTCGACGCGATCGTCTTCGGCACCGGCTTCCACGTCACCGACATGCCGATCGCCGAGCGCGTGATCGGCGCGGACGGCATCACGCTCGCCGAGTCCTGGAAGGACGGCGTGCAGGCGCTGCGCGGGGCGAGCGTCTCGGGCTTCCCCAACTGGATGACGATCATCGGCCCCAACACCGGGCTCGGGAACTCCTCGATGATCCTGATGATCGAGGCCCAGCTGAACTACATGGCCGACTACCTGCGCCAGCTGAACGTGCTGGGCGGACGCGTCGCCCTCGACGCACGGCCCTCGGCGCTCGGCGCGTGGAACCGCCGGGTCCAGGAGCGGATGAAGCGCACCGTGTGGAACACCGGCGGCTGCAACAGCTGGTACCTGGACGCCAACGGGCGCAACACCACGGTCTGGCCGGGCACCACCTCCGAGTTCCGCAGGGTGACGAGGTCGGTGGACCTCTCGGAGTACGAGGTCGTACGGGCCCCGAAGCGGACGGCCGCCGCGAACGGCTCGGCGGGTGGCTCCGTGGGCGCGGAGAAGCCGGCTGCCGGGGAGCAGACCGCTGGGAAGGCCGTTGCCGAGGAGGTCGCGGGATGAGCCGGCTGTTGCGGCGCGACGGCGCGCCTCCGGTGCCCGCGCGCGAACTCACCGTCCGCTCCGCCGACGGCGCCCGCATCCACGTCGAGGTGCACGGCCCGGACGGGGCCCCCGCCGTGGTCCTCGCACACGGCTGGACGTGCAGCACCCGCTTCTGGGACGCGCAGACCAGGGCCCTCGCGGCGGACCACCGGGTCGTCGTCTACGACCAGCGGGGCCACGGCGGTTCGCCCGCGGTCGACCGCGGCGGATACGGCACCGACGCCCTCGCCGACGACCTCGAAGCGGTACTGGCCGCCACCCTCGCACCGGGGGAGAAGGCTGTGCTCGCCGGGCACTCCATGGGTGGCATGACGATCATGGCCGCGGCCCGGCGCCCCGGGCTGCGCGAGCACGCCGCCGCCGTACTGCTGTGCAGCACCGGGAGCTCGCGGCTGGCCGCCGATTCGGTCGTGGTGCCGATGCGGGCCGGGGCGCTCCGGACCCGGCTGCACCGCGCGATCCTCGTGGCGTCGGCCCCGCTGGGGCCCGTCACTCCGATTACCCGGCGGGTGCTCAAGTACGCCACGATGGGACCGGGGTCGGCCCCGGAGCGCGTGGAGACCTGTGCCCGGATCGTGCACGCGTGCCCGAGGAAGGCCAGGGCTGCCTGGGGGCACGTCCTCGCGGACCTCGATCTCGACGCGGGCGTACGGGAGTTGCGGGTGCCCACGGCGGTGATCGCGGGCACCGAGGACCGGCTGACGCCGCTCGGGCACGCACGGGCGATCGTGGCGGCGCTGCCCGAGGGGCTGGGGCTCACCGAGCTGACGGGTATGGGACACATGACGCCGGTCGAGGCGCCGGAGGCGGTCACGGCAAAGCTCCGGGAGCTCGTCGCCGCGTACCTTCCGGCGGCCGGGACGACAGCGGCGGCGAGCGCGGACACGGGCATGGATACGGGCACAGGCGCGGGCATGGATACGGGCGCGGGCACGGACACGGACGGCACGGCCGAGAAGGAGGAGGTCGCATGAGCGGCAGGCGGAGTCTCGAAGGACAGGTCGTCGTCGTCACGGGCGCGGCGCGCGGCGTGGGCGAACTGCTGGCCCGCAAGCTCTCGGCGCGCGGTGCGAAGCTCGCGCTGGTCGGCCTGGAGCCGGACGAGCTGAAGAAGGTCTCCGAGCGGCTGCACGCGGAGAGCGACCACTGGTTCGCGGACGTCACCGACCACGAGGCGATGGCACGCGTCGCCCAGGAGGTGAAGGAGCGGTTCGGAAAGATCGACGTCGTCGTCGCCAACGCCGGTGTCGCCGCGGGCGGTCCGTTCGTCGACTCGGACCCCGAGGCGTGGCGACGGGTCATCGAGGTCAACCTGATCGGTGGCGCGGTGACGGGGCGGGCGTTCCTGCCGGTGCTGATGGAGAGCCGCGGCTACTTCCTCCAGATCGCCTCGCTCGCCGCGATGACCCCGGCGCCGATGATGACCGCGTACTGCGCGTCCAAGTCGGGCGTGGAGGCGTTCGCCCACAGCCTGCGGGCCGAGGTCGGCTACCGCGGGGTGAAGGTCGGGGTCGGTTACCTGTCGTGGACCGACACGGACATGGTGCGGGGCGCCGACCAGGACGACGTGATGCGGGAGTTGCGGCAGCGACTGCCCTGGCCGGCGAACCGCACGTACCCGCTGGGCCCCGCGGTCGACCGGATCGTGGCCGGCATCGAGCGCCGTTCCCCGCACGTGTACGCGCAGTGGTGGCTGCGCGGGATGCAGTCCGTGCGGGGCTACCTGCCCTCGGTGATAGGCGTCGTCGGACAGCGGGAGGTCCGCAAGTTCGGGTCGCGGCTGGAGGGCGTGAGCAAGGGGCTCGTGGGCGCCGGGGGCGCGGCCGACCAGGACGCGAGGGCGGCGCGCACGCAGAGTGACTGATCGACATGCGCCCCGAGCCGGGTCCTGAGAATCTGGTCGAGGTCCTCACGGACCGTCCCCCACGTACTCACGAGGAGTGAACGGCATGGGTATCGCCGACCAGTTCAAGGACAAGGCGCAGGAGCTCGCCGACCAGGCGAAGCAGAAGATGGGCGAAGGCCGCGAAGAGGGCCGCGAGCGGACGCAGGACGCGTCCGGGCGGGCTCAGGACGCGTCGCGACAAGGCCGTGGCAAGGCGCAGGACAAGGCCCGTGGCACCACGGGCGACATGCGCGAGCCTCGCAACCGCTGACGTGTTCCGCAGCCCCGGCTTCGGCCCCGGCTCCGGCCCCGTGCTTCTGCGCGTTGTCTGACGAATGACGAGAGGGTGTGTCCGGGAGGCCGGGCGCACCCTTTCGCCGTGGGTGCGCGGTACGGCGACGAGGGGAGGGGCGGAATCCGATCTGCCGCATTCGTCCCGCCGTCCCACCGTCCCGCCGCACTCTCACCGCGAACGACGTCTCCGCAGGTCAGTGGGTGGGACGTCCCGTGAGCGCGTCACTTTCCCGGTGGCTGTGGCCGCCCCTCCTTCCCGCCCCGCAGTCTTGTCGCAGAGCCGGCCAGGTCGGTCGGATCGCTCCAATGGGAGGGAAAAGGGACATGCGAAACATGACGCGGGTGTTCGTCGGCATCACCACCGCCGTCGCGATCGCCGGAGGGGGCGTGGCCGCCGCGGGCACCAGCTTCGCGGCGACCGGGCAGCCCACGCAGGCGGTGGCGAGCGCCGACGCCGTCACTCCGCTGGCGGTGAACAACATGGGCCTCAACACCACCCAGGCCAAGAGGCTCCAGCGCGACCTGAAGGCCAACTGGGGTTACAAGGGCAAGATCGACGGTCAGCTCGGCACCGAGAGCTGGAAGGCGATGCAGCGCTTCCTCAAGCAGTGGGGTTACAAGGACAAGATCGACGGGATCGTCGGCAGCAACACGGTGAAGGCCATGCAGCGCTGGCTGAAGGCCAACTGGGGCTACAAGGGCAAGATCGACGGAATTGCCGGGGCGGGGACCAAGGCCGCGCTGGCGCGGTACTGCAATTCCTGAGTCCGCGACAACTCCTGGGTCCGCGACTTCTGGGCTGCGGCCCTTGAGTTCGCGGCCCCTGAGTTCGCGAATCCTGAGTTCGCGTTGAGCGGCTGAGCCGACGGTGCCGGGGCGCCGGATCTTCGAGCCTTCGGGTCTTCGGGCCTCCGGGTCTCCGGGTCTTCGGGCCCGGCGCCGTCGGCACTCCGGTGTTCTCCTTGCTCTCCTTGTTCTCTTTCGACGCCTGGGTTCAGCCGGTGAAGCATTCGGGGCGGCTGCCCGGTACCTTCAGGCAGATTCTGGCGCCCGCCTTGCTGTCACCTGCGGCCATCGGGGTGGCCAGGTACTGTCCGGCGTCGCGGCCTCCCACAGCCGTGACCTGCTGGGTGTGCCCGGTCGGCAGGGACAGCTCGACCCGGTCGCCCGGCAGCAGCCCCGTGGTGCGTACCCACAGGGTGCGGCACAGCTCGGCATGGCGGAGCTCCAGGCGCCGCCCGCCGGAGGCGGTGTGGGTGGCGAGGGTGGTGATCATGCCGGCCCCGCCGCAGCCCATGGCCACGGGGTTCTTGCCCTCGCAGCCGTCGGCCCTGCACCCGGGGTTGCGTACGGGCGGCTCCGTGACGGCGGTGGGTCGCCCGGCGCCCGGCTCCCCGCCGGGGGAGTCGGACACGGCCAGACCGGCCGCCACCACCCCGACGGCGGTCGCGACGGTCGCGACGACCGCCCACCATCGCACGCCCGCACGGGCGCCGGAGGCGGACGGGGCGGCGGGACCCCCCGATTCCTCCGATTCCTCAGAGCTCCCCGGCTGTTTCGCCGACTGCGATACCTTCGGCTGCCCCGGCTGCCCCGGCTGCTTCTGCACGGACACGGGCCGCGCCCGGCCGCTCCACTCGGCGTCCGCCAGTTCCCAGAGCGCCAGCAGCCGGCCGGGCGGCGTCCCGGTGAGCGCGCACAGCGCCTCGACCGCCTGGCGGGGGGCGGGCTTCTTCCCGTTGAGGTACCGCTCCCAGGACGATTTGCTGTACGGGGTACGGGCCGCCAGCGCGGCCAGGCTCAGCCCGGACCGTTCCCTGATGCCCCGGAGCTCCTCCGCCAGTTGACCGCCCACGGTGGAAGCAGTCATCTGCGCAGCTCCCTCCAGGTGTCCGGGCCGATGATGCCGTCGACGACCAGGTGGTGAGCCTGTTGGAACTTCTTCGCGGCCCCCTTGGTGCGCTCGTCGTACAGCCCGTCGAAGACCCCGGGGTCGAAGCCCTTCTCACGCAGCAGGCACTGGGCCTCCACCACGTCGAAACCGGTGCTGTTGATGTCGAGCAGCATCTCGCGGGTGTCGCTGTGCCCCGCCCGCAGCCTGCCGTCCTTCCGCTGCACCGTGCACTCGTAGGTCTGGCCGCGCAGATACCCCGTGCCGGCCGCCACGGGCCCGGTCCTCTTTGCCGGGGCGTCGTCGCCCCACGTCCGCCCCGTCAGCAGTCCGGCCCCGAAGGACACGGCGACGGCCAGGACCACCACGGCGAGCACCCGTCCCAGCGGCACCGTACGTCCGGGCCGCCCAGGCTGCTCAGACACCGGAGCCGGTACCGACACCGACGCCGTCTCCTGGCTCTCTCCCTGCTCGGTCTCGTTCTCGGGCCCGGTCTCCGGGGACGACGAGGGGGCGTCCGTACGGTCGGCTGTACGCCCGGTGGTGGGCCTGGTTGTGGGCCCGGTTGTGGAACCGGCCTCGGGCGCGGGTGCCTTGACGCGGGACCGTTCGGCGACGTCGTACAGCACGAGGAGCCGCGTCGGCTCCGTACCGCAGACCCGGGCCAGTTCTTCAACAGCCGTGCGCGGTACGGGTTTCTTCCCGTTCAGGTACCGCTCCCACGAGGAACGGCTGTAACTGGTCCGGCCCGCGAGGGCGGCCAGGCTCAAATCGCTGTGGTCCTTCAACCTGCGCAGCTGGACGAGCAGCTGACGTTCGTTGTCGGAGATCTCTGCGGGCAGCTCTTTCCATCGCGGCATGCGGATTCCCCCCGATGCTTGCGGCCGATGCCATAAATAATGCGGCATCGCGGCCACGCAGAAGAAGCCGTGGTGTGTCGGCCACGGACCATCGTCCCACGATTGTGTCCCCAGAGGGTACGTCCTCGCAGGTCAGGGCATGGAATGTCCCACACGGGCCCAGATCGGCCAGCAGCTCTGGCCGTACGGAAGTTGGCGCATCAGAGTTGTTGCCGAGCCCGGGTCCTCCGGGCTGCTGCCGGGGGCCGGTGCGAAGAAGGACGGGGGTCTACTTCGCACGGCCGGCCGGTCGGCCCTCAGGCCTCGGGGTCGACAGAAGTGCGTTTGTAGTGACATGGGTAGGGATAGGGATCCCCTCCGTCCGCGTGGACAGTCCCATCCATCTGCAGCTCTCCGTGCTCCAAAAAGAAATGCAGAATCTGGATGTCGTTGTGATTCTTGAAACTGAGTACCAGATAGGGGGGCAGGCCGGGGTCTTTGTTGACCCCATGCCATTTCCCGTCGGATGAACGGCGTGTCACCTGCGCGTCCGGCACGGGGCCGTCCCACTGGACTGGAAAGTCTTTGCTGGAAAAAGTGTAATCGTCACGTAGTCGAAGTATCGGCGATCCGCATTTTCGCTCCCCGTCCCATCGGCCGACCAATTCGGAATGAGTTACGGCTTTTGGAGTGGCCACGGGCTTGCCCGCCCCGCAAGAGGACGGGGCGAGTGCCGTCACGGCGGCAGCTGCAAGGCTTGCGCCGATGCGAAGTATGTCGGGTTTCACGCTGTCTGCTTCCGGCCGTACTTTGGATGGCGCCCAGTATGCCGGTCGATGATCCGAAAGAGACGGCCCGGTGGGGCAGTTGGCCGGTCGGGCGGTCAGCTGGTCGGGCAGTCAACCGGTCGGCCGCGAGCGGATCCATCACCCCGAGGACGGCGGCGAGCCGATCCATGGCGTTCGGAGCGGAATTCGGGAAGGCTGGCCCGCATGGTTTCGGTAGTGCAGAACGTGGCGATCGACTGTGCGGATGCCTACGGGCTGGCCCGGTTCTGGAGCAGGGTGACCGGCCGTCCACTGGATCCGGAGGCCGGGCCGGGCGACCGGGAGACTCAGGTGCTGCTGGCCGAGGGGCCGGTGCTGTACTTCAACCAGGTGCCCGAGCCCAAGGAGATCAAGAACCGGATCCATCTGTGCCTGCGCCCCGAGACCTCGCGCGAACAGGAGGTGGAACGGCTGCTGGGGATCGGTGCCACCCTTGTCGCCGACCACCGGAATCCCGACGGCTCCGGCTGGGCGGTCCTGGCCGACCCCGAGGGCAACGAATTCTGCGTTCTCCGCAGCGAGTCCGACCGGGCCGCGATGAATCCCTGAGGCCCGCGCGCAGCCCTGCCCGGCGGCCACGCGCCGCCCTGCCCGGCAAGCACGAAGGCCAAGAAGGGCGACACGTTCGACTTGCGGGACGGCCTGCCCTCGCGCGCGGCCGTCGTCAGCGGTGCCTGGCGTTGACGACCAGGGCCCTGGCGACTGCTGCGGGGTTCAGGAAACGCAGCGGGCCGATCAGGCGGGCCGCGAACAGGTACATGTGCCGTGCCAGCGCCGTGTCGCGCGCCGCCGCCGAGAACATCAGCCGTTCCATGGGGTTGAACGGGCGGGACCTGGCGTAGTCGGCGGCCAGGTGCTGGTGGCCGCCCAAGCGGCGCCGGTGCTTGCGTGCGTACGTCGCGAGCGACTTGTCGAGGCCGCCCTGCGGCCCGGTCACGGTCGGTGCGACCGCCTCCGCCAGCCACTGCGCGGACTGCAGGGCCCACCCGCATCCCACGCCCCACAGGGGGTCGCCGGTCAGGGCGGCGTCGCCGATGAGCGCGACGCCCGGGGCGGTCGCCCTGCGGCTGTGGAGCGGATAGTCGACCGTGCCGATGAACTTGGTGATGCGTTCGGCGGAGTCGATGGGCGGGGCCTCGGGCAGGGCGCGGACGAAGTCGAGAAAGTTGCCCTCCAGGTCCTCCTTGAAGGCCGGCAGCCGCTTCTTGTCCAAGATCACCGCGAGGACCGTCACCCCGTCGTCGTTCGGGAACGCGTACGCCATGTCGGGTTCGAGGAACCAGGTCTGGCCGATCCCGCCGTGCAGCGGAAGGTTCCGGAAGTGCGCGAGGTAGCCGAACCGCGCGTTCTCGTGCACCCGACCGGGCACCTCGGCGAACTTCGCCACGGCCGAGTCCTTGCCGTCGGCGCCGACCACCAGCCGGGCCCGGATCTCGCGCTCGCCCCGGGGCGTCGCCGCCCGCACCCCCACGGTCCGCCCGGCTTCCCGGACCAGCCCGGTCACCCGGTGGCCGAGGAGCAGATCGACGCCGGGGGTCTCCGCGGCACGGGACCTGATCAACGGGTCGAGAACGCTGCGCCGGATGTTGTACCCGTGCGGCAGCTCAGGGCCCGTGAAAGCGGCATTCGGCTCGATCCATCCCCAACGGGTGTACCAACGGGCGTCGTTGCGAACGGCTCCCGCCTTTTCGAGATCGGGGACGAGGCCGAGTTCGGCCAGCACGGGGTGGGCATTGGCCGTGATGGAGTGGGTGCAGAGCACCTTGTACGCCTCGGGGTCCGAGCGGCGTTCCAGCAGCGCGACACGGGCACCGCGCCGGGCGAGCAGGACCGCCGCGGCACTGCCGGCGAGGCCGGACCCGCTGATGACGACGTCGTAGTCGGGTTCCGTGCTCTCGGGCCCCGTGCTCTCGGGCTTCGCCATGCGCCGATCGTCCCTTCGGATGTGCCGTTCGCGGGAGTGGAGCAGTGCCGCTGCTGTCAGGCACATGGCGAAGTGTAGGGAGTCGAAGGGCTGAGGAGTCGGAGAACCGGAGAGCCGGGGAACCGGAGAACCAGGAAACCGGAGAACCAGGAAACCGGAGAGCCGAGGAGTTGGTGACCGCGTTACGGAGGACCGGAACCGAGCAGCGTAAAGGCCCCGTACACCCCCGACGCGAGCGCCGCCACGCCCACGACGGCCGCCGCCGGAACCATCCGTCGCCGGAGGCCCGCCAGGGCCACCGCGGCGGGCAGCAGCAAGGGGAACGCGGGCATCATCAGCCGGGGCCTGGAGCCGAAGTAGCCGGACCCGATCAGCGAGATCACGACCACCACGAGGCAGTAGGTGATCACGGGCAGCGGCTGGCGCGGCCGTTGCCGTACGCACAGCCGCACCACCCAGAAGAGGAAGGCGAAGGCCGCGCACAGTCCGAGCCCGGCGAAGACGTTGCGGCCGAACTGTTCCGCCACGAACGCGGCCAGCGCCGCCCCTCCGTCGATCCGGTTGTTCCAGCCCGCCTGGACGTCGAAGTACGCGAACGGGTGCCCCTCGCGCACGGCCACGAAGACGATGTACGACAGCCAGCCCAGCGGGGCCAGGCACGCGCCCACCACCATCCGCCAGTGCGTCCGGAACGGTGCGCCTCCGCCCCGCGCGGTGACCAGCCGCCACACCGCGGTGACGCCGATCGCCGCGATCAGCGCCGCCGCGACCGGCCGCGTGAGCCCGGCCCCGGCGCACAGCACGCCCGCCGTGATCCACCTGTCGGTCAGAACGGCGTACAGCGCCCAGGCCGCCAGCGCCGTGAACAGCGTCTCGGTGTACGCCATGGACTGCACGAACGCCGTCGGGTACACCCCCCAGAGCACGGCCAGCAGCACGCCCGCCCGCCGCCCGTACAGCCGCGCCCCCACGGCGAAGATGCCCCAGGCGGCGACGAGCGAGGCGAGCCACGAGACCACCAGCCCCGCACCGGCCACACCGAGGGGCGGGACCAGGGCGGACAGTCCCCGCTCCAGCGCGGGCAGGAGCGGGAAGAAGGCCAGATCCGAGTGGAGGGCGCCGTCCGGGAGCCGGACCTCGTAGCCGTATCCGTGCTCGGCGATCCGCTGGTACCAGACGGAGTCCCAGCGCCCCGTCAGCCGGTGCATCCCGTCCTTGCCGGTGGCGGCGGCGGTGACCAGCAGAATCACGAGGCCGGTGAGCCGTACGGCGACATAGCCCAGCAGCGCGGGCGCGGCGCTGCGGAGCGAAACCTTCAGTGAACGGGACACGGAAGCCGGCCGCGGGGCGGCAGCCCGGGAAGGGGGGACGGCCTTGATCTCGGGCATAACGGAAAGTATCGCGTGTCGGTGGTTTCCGGACCGTACCGGCCTCGGTTCCGGCGGTCCGGCCCCGGGGCCGGGTGCTCGGCCTCGAACCCGGAGAGAGTGTGCTTGGCCTCGGGTGCGGGCCCGAAGAGGACCCCGCTGTCGTCAGGCGGTGGGACTGCGAACCCGACGTATGGGCGCTGATCCTCAAGGAACACGGCTACGTGGACGTGTCGGCGGCCGTGCTCGCCCCACCCCCGGGAAATCGGCGTACGGGCACTCTGTTCGTCCGGGGCGTACTGGCTCTGCGGGGCAGGGGGCGCACGATCATCGCAGGCAGGTCGGACAACGTCGGTGAGTCGGGCGGGGGTCAGTCCCAGATCACCGCTCGTTCCTGGAGCGGCGCGGCGTCCGGATCGCTCTCGTCGACCTCTTCCTCGTTCAGGTCGATCAGTGTTCCCTGCCCGCTCTCAAGGGCCTCGGCGGCAGCGGTGAGGAGCGCGCCGAGATCGGCGGGGCCGGTGAAGGAGGTGCCGCCCGTGCGGGAGAACTCTCCGGCTCGGCCGCAGGCGCTGGTGTCCCGGCAGTCGACGACCGTGCCATCGGTCGTGACGTCGTACGAGGCGACCTGTACGTAGCCCGTGTCCCACCATTCGCCGCCCCCGTTGTCGCTGCCCTGCGCGGAGCGCAGCAGGAGCGTTTGGGCGACGATCTCCGACACGGAGAGAAGGCGATGCTCGGAGGGCAGGCAGAACGCGGCCGGATTCAGCTCCTCGCCCGCCAGTTGGCCGCGGGCTCCGTTGTGCCGTCGCAAGGACGCCACCAGGCCGGGCGGGAACCGCAGGCCGAGCACTCGCTCCGCCTCGCGTATCTCGCCTTCACCGGCCGGGCTGTTCAGCGTTTCCAGCGTCCGCGGAGCATGCCGGTGCAGCCATGCCTCGATCCGGTCCCATGCGATGCGAATCCGGTCCGGTTCGCCCATCAGGAAACCTTGACGGACTCCACGAACGGGGTCCACGCGGACGCGTTCACGATGAGCACGGGCCCCTCGGGGCGCTTGGAGTCGCGGACGGGGACAATGCCGGGGTGCCCGTCCGCGACTTCGAGGCAGTTGCCACCGGAGGAGTTGCTGTGGCTGCTCTTACGCCAGGTAACGGCGTTCAAGTCGAAGTGGTTGAGCACCATTCCGGTAGTCCTCTGCCGCTTCCTCGATCATGGTGAGGGACGCCCCCGGCGGCGAGGCGGCGGCCCTCAAGAGATCGTACGACCTCCGATACTGCTTCACGAGGGCCGGATCGTCGACGGTGTTTCCGTGGTGCTGGCCCTCCATGTAGACCAGCGGAGGGGCGTCCGTGAAGTCCAGCACCATGGCGTTGCTCAGCATCAAGGCATGCGCTCCCGTGTTCCACGGAAGGATTTGTGTAAAGATCCGGCCCCTCCTGATGAGGGCGGCAATGTGGTCGAGCTGCTCGGCCATCTGCTGCGGTGGCAGGATCGGCATCCACAACAGGGACTCGGGCAGGATCGCCCAGTACTGCGGGGTTCGGTGGTCGGCTTCGAAAAGTTGTGCACGTGCCAGCCGTCCATTGACCTTCTCGTCGGTTTCTTCCGGAAGTTCGGGTAGCCGCTCGGCGCAGATCACGGCCCGTGCGTATGCCTCCGTCTGGAGCAGGCCAGGGAAGACGCCTGGTGACCACTCCTCGATGGACTCGGCGTGCTTCTCTGCTTCCAATACGCGCTCGAAGTACTCCGCATGGCCTTTGCGCCTGGACTTCTGCACGTCGTCGCAGCAGCGTGAAAAGTAGCCGTCCGTGCCGAATACCTGGTCCGCGTGCTGGGCGAGGTCCAGGGGGATGCTGCGGTTGCCGTGTTCGATCTCGCTGAGGAGCGAGATGCCGTAGAAGCTGCCCTCCGCCAGCTTCTCCAGGGTCATCCCGGCCTTCTCCCGCTGGTAGCGGAGCTCCTTGCCGTAGAACTGCGGGACGCCCGCCGAGCCGTCGATCTCCTTGCGCGTAGCCACCGTTGACCACCTTTCGCGCTGTGCGTTGTGGAGCGGGAAACCCTTCCAAGGTAGGGGCCCGTGCGGCAGCGTGTGAGGCGTTCGTCACAGTGTGCAACGAAAGGTGTACGGCTCCTCATGGACGACAGGCACGACGACAGCAGGCCCGACGACAGCAAGCACGACGACAGGCCCGGCGGTACCTCCATGCACGACATCCCCACCTACGACGTCGGCGCGGCCATCGACGCGTTGCGGGGCGCGCTCGCCGCGCACGGCATCATCCTGCCGTCGCTCGGGGTCGATCCGCTGACGCTCGCCGGGTGGACGACCCGGCCGCCGTTGATCGCGCTCGGCAACTGCAACGCGGTCACCGCGCACCGGCTGGCCGAGGTGTTGCGTTCGGCGGCCGGGGGATGAGCCCGTTGCCGGTCACGCTGGAGCTGCTCGCCGTGCCGAAGGCCGTACCGGAAGTGCGGCGCACTCTGCGGGAGCGATGCGGGGGCGCGGATTCGCCCGATCTGCTGCTCTGCGTCAGTGAGTTGCTGACCAATGTGATCGTGCACCTCGGGGAGGGGACGCCGGTGACGCTCCGGGTCAGCGGTACGTGCACCGGCCGGGTCCGCGTCGAGCTGAGCGATCCGGAGCCGGGTGCCTGGCCGGTGATACGGAGCGCGGCGGGCGGTGACGAGTCGGGGCGGGGGCTGGCGCTCGTGGACGCGCTGGCGCTGCGGTGGGGTGTCGAGCAGGGGCCGCGCGGCAAGACGGTCTGGTGCGAACTGCGGGCCCCGAGCGGGCCCCCGGCCGGTGGAAGGCCGAAAACGGCGGTCCGCCCCCCCGGGCCCGTGGGGGCGAGGGGCGGACCGGCGGGGCAGATCAGCGCAGGGTGAGCGCGGTCTCGGAGTCGACGCGGGTCAGCTTCTCCGGGTTGCGCACGTAGTAGAGGCCGGTGATGAGGCCGTCCTCGATCCGGAACGCCACGACGCCGTCGACCTCGCCGTCCAGACGCAGCACGAACGCCGGGTTGCCGTTGGCCAGGGTGGGGCTGATGGTGATCGCGGCGGTGGTCTTGCCGGTGCCGCCGACGAGGTAGCGGGCCACCTTGTCGGCGCCGATGATCGGCCGTCGGGCGGCCTGCTTGATGCCGCCGCCGTCGCCGAGGAGGACGACGTCGGGGGCGAGTACGTCGAGTAGGCCCTGGAGGTCCCCGGTCTCCAGGGCGCGCCGGAACGAATCCACCGCCGCCCGGGACACGCTCGCCGAGACCGTCGTGCGGGGGCGGCGGGCGTCGACGTGCCGGCGGGCGCGGTGGGCGATCTGGCGGACGGCCGCGGGGGTCTTGTCGACGGCGGCGGCGATCTCGTCGTAGTCGACGTCGAAGACCTCGCGCAGTACGAAGACGGCGCGTTCCGTCGGCGACAGGGTTTCCAGGACGAGCATCAGGGCCATCGACACGCTCTCGGCGAGTTCGACGTCCTCGGCCACGTCCGGCGAGGTGAGCACCGGTTCGGGAAGCCAGGGGCCGACGTACGCCTCCTTGCGGCGCGACAGCGTGCGCAGCCGGTTGAGGGACTGCCGGGTGGTGATCCGGACCAGGTAGGCGCGCGGGTCGTGGACCTGGTCCAGGTCGACCTCGACCCACCGCAACCAGGTCTCCTGGAGGACGTCCTCCGCGTCGGCCGCCGAGCCGAGCATTTCGTAGGCGACGGTGAAGAGGAGGTTGCGGTGGGCGACGAACGCCTCGGTCGCCGGGTCGGTGGTGGCGTGCTCGTCGCGTTCGTCGTGGGCGTCGTTCACGGCGGCCTCTCTGTGGCTGTCGGCAGGCGGTTGTCGGTTGTTGGTTGTTGGTTGTCGGCTGTTGGCGGTCGGCTCCGGGTTATCGGTTTCCGGCCCTCAGGCGGTTCGCCCGGCGGGGGCCGGTGCCTTGTCGTGCGCGGGGTGCGGGTTGTTCTTGCGTGCCTCGTTCGCCAACTGCTTGACGGTGGTCCTGCAGACGAACTCCTTGAGCTTCGCACCGGGGCCGCCCGCCAGGAGGAGCGGGATCGCGCGGTCGTTCTTCGAGGCGAACTGGAAGATCCCGGTGCGACGGCCCAGGCTGAGGCACTGGCCGGCGAAGAACAGCTTGAGCGGCGCGGGCCGTTCGCCCGCGATCCGGCTGAGCACCGTGCGGGCGGCGCGCGAGCCCAGCTGGCCCGCGGCCTGGCAGCTCATCCGGAACGGCATGTCCACCGGTGCCGCCGCGTCCCCGGCCGCGACGATCCGCGGGTCGTCCACGCTGGTCAGCGTCTCGTCCGTGAGCAGGCGGCCCACGGCGTCGGTGCTCAGCCCGCTGCGGGCGGCCAGGTCCGGTACGCCGAAGCCGGCGGCCCAGACGGTGACCCGGCTGGGGAGTTCGCGGCCGTCGTCGAGCCGCACGGCGTCGCCGGTCACGGCCGCGACCCGCGCACCGGGGCCCGCGACCACGGTCACGCCGAGTTCGGCGAGGGTGCGGGCGACCGAGCGGCGGCCCCGGGGGTGCAGGTACGGGCCGAGCTCCTCGCCGCAGACCAGGGTCACGGCGCGGCCCTCCTCCGCCAGTTCGGCGGCGGTCTCGATGCCGGTCGGGCCGGAGCCGACCACGGTCACCGGGGCCGTCGCGGGCGCGTCGGCGAGGACCGGCCGCAGCCGCCGCGCCTCCTCCAGGGTGGCGATCGGGTGGGCGAACTCCGCCGCGCCGGGCACGTCCGGTTCGGCGCTGCCGCTGCCCACCGCGTAGATCAGGTAGTCGTAGCCGACCGTGTCGCCGCCCGCCAGTTCCAGGCGGCGCCCGGCCGCGTCGATCGTCGCGACGCTGTCGACCACCAGCCGGATGTTCCCGGCCAGGACCTCCCCGTAGTCGACGACCGCGTCGTGGTTGCCGCCGGCCACCTGGTGCAGGCGGATGCGCTCGACGAAGTCGGGGCGCGGGTTGACCAGGGTCACGGTCACGTCGTCGTGGTGGGCCAGCCGGTTGGCGGCGGTGACGCCCGCGTAACCCCCGCCGATGACGACCACGCCGGTGTTCCTGTCCATGATGTCTCTCCGTCCGTTGCCCGGTTTCGGCTTTCGGCATCAAGACACCGGACGGCGGACCGCTGTGACAGGGGGTGAGCCAGATCACTGAGCTCCTGCGCCCCGGTCGAAGTGGGGCCTGCCCCACCCCGTTCCAGGGGGCTCGTCGGAGTGTCCGGGCCCAGCGCCGCATGATCGGCTGTCCGTACGGGATTCACCTGGCGGAAGGCGGACAAGTGAAGGTCAGGATCGGTTACTTGGCGTGGATCGTGGGGGTGGTGCAGTTCTTCGTGGTCCACGGGATCGCCGAGTCGGCCTGGGCGAAACCGGCGTACAGCTGGGCGCGGAACAACATCAGTGATCTGGGCAACGCGTACTGCGCGCTGCAGTCGGAGCCCGAACCGCGGTACATCTGCTCCCCCGAGCACGGCCTGATGAACTTCTCGTTCGTCACCCTGGGACTGCTGCTCGTCGTCGGTGTCGCCCTGACCGGTGGTGCCCTGTGGCGCAGGGGCGCGGCCGGTGTCGTGGCCCGGCTCCTGCTGGCCGGTGCCGGCACGGGATTCGTGCTGGCCGGGCTGGCTCCTGCCGACGTCAACGAGAACCAGCACGTCCTGGGCGCCCTTCTCATCATGGCGACGGGCAACATCGGTCTTGTCCTGGCGGGGTTCGGCCTCGCGGAACGGGTTCCGGCCCCCCTGCGGTGGGGCACCGGCCTGCTGGGAATCACGGCGATCGCGGCTCTGGGGCTGTTCCTCTCCCACCACTATCTCGGTCTCGGCATGGGAGGCATGGAGCGCGTCGCCGCATTTCCTCTTCTGCTCTGGGCCCTGGTCGTCGGCGTTCGTGGCCTCGTCCGTCACGCAGACCCCATGGGCGAACCGATGCCCGCAGGACGGCTCGGCCGCGCCGGTTGAGAGCTCCGGCCGGGCCGGAGCGAGGCGCCCGGCCCGCCGGGCGGCCGCCACCTCTTTTGGGCCCTGTCAAGCTCCTTGGCAGCAACGGGAATTACGTACGGGACGTACCACCGGGCGGCAGCATGATGGGCTTCGACTGGTCGCCGGGGCGGGTCATCCGCCCCTGCCGACGGGCTGTCCGGCCTGACACGGACGGCTCCGTCGCACCGGCCGCCGACCGGATGCGGAAGCGCCGGTCGGCGGGCGCCCGTCCAGTGGGGCCCGCCGGTGCGGGACCGGCGGGCCCGGGGCGGGCGGTACGGGTCCGCCCCGGGCCCGTACCGCTTACCGCGGCGGCAGGGGTGGGCGCCTGCGGTCCGGGACGTTGTCGTACGTCGGCGGGGCCGACGCCGGTTGCGCGGCCAGCAGGTCCAGGGCCAGCTGCACTGCGTCGTCGAGCACCGCGTACCGGCCCTCGGCCCAGTCGAGCGGGGTGCGCAGGGCCTCCAGGTCCGGTTCGACGCCGTGGTTCTCGACCGACCAGCCGTACGTGTCGAACCAGGCGGCGTTCATCGGCACCGTGATCACCGTGCCGTCGATCAGCCGGTGCCGGCCGGTCATGCCGACCACACCGCCCCAGGTCCGCTGGCCCACCACCGGGCCCAGCTTCAGCAGCCGGAACGCAGCGGTGATCATGTCGCCGTCGGAGGCCGTCGCCTCGTCGGCCAGGGCGACCACCGGGCCCCGGGGGGCGTTGGAGGCGTAACTGACGGGCTGGGCGTTGCGGGTCAGGTCCCAGCCCAGGATCGTGCGGGTGAGCTTCTCGACCACCAGCTCGCTGATGTTGCCACCCGCGTTGCCGCGCACGTCGACGATCAGGGCCGGGCGGGACACCTCCAGGCGGAGGTCCCGGTTGAACTGGGCCCAGCCGGAGCCGCCCATGTCCGGGATGTGCAGGTAGCCGCACTTGCCGCCGCTCAACTCCCGTACGACTTCACGGCGTTTGGCCACCCAGTCCTGGTAGCGCAGGGGGCGTTCGTCGACCAGCGGGACGACGGCGACGCGGCGGGACCGGCCCTCCTTCCCGACCGGGCGGAAGGTGAGCTCGACCGTGGTGCCGCCCGCCGCGGCCAGCAGCGGGTAGGGGCCCGCGACCGGGTCCACCGGGCGGCCGTCGACATGGGTGAGGACGGCGCCCTCCCGGATGCCCGTACCGGCCAGCGGGGAACGGGCCTTGGAGTCGGAGGAGTCGCCGGGCAGGATGCGGCGGATCGTCCAGTCGCCGTCCCGGCACACCAGGTTCGCGCCGAGCATGCCGATCGCCCGCTGGTAGTGCGGCGGGCCCTCGTTGCGGCGGGCCGGGGACACGTACGCGTGCGAGGTGCCCAGTTCGCCCAGGACCTCCCGCAGCAGATCGGCGAATTCGTCGGGGGAGGCGACCCGTTCGAGGAGCGGGCGGTACTGGTCGAGCACGGCGTCCCAGTCGATGCCGCACATGTCCGGTTCCCAGAAGTACGCGCGGATGATGCGACCGGCCTCCGCGTACGCCTGCCGCCACTCCGCCGCCGGATCGACCTCGTGCAGGATGCGGCGCAGATCGAGGTAGACCGTCGAGTCGCCGTCGGCGATCTCGGTGGCGGGCACGGCGCGCAGCTCGCCCTCGTCCATGACGACCAGCCGGGTGGCGTCGCCGCTGACCGCGAACGAGTCGAGGTGGGCGACGAGTTCGGTCCTGCGGGCCTTGGAGATGTTGAAGTGTTCGAGGGTGGGGCGGCCCGACATGTCCGCCGGGTTGGCGAACGTCTCGCCGAGCGCGCCCGAGATCGGCCAGCGCAGCCAGACCAGCCCGCCGCCGCTCACCGGGTGCAGGGCCGAGTACTTCGACGCGGAGACCGGGAACGGCGTCACCCGGTTCTCCAGGCCCTCGAACTCGACGGTGACCGTCGAGGGCCCCTCGCCCGTGAGGGCCTCCGGGACGTCGTCGACCGGGTCGAGACCGCCCGCCGCCGGGCGGCCCTCGGGGGACAGGGCGAACGGGGAGGGGGTCGCCGAGGAGAGCGGCACCAGGTAGGGGCGGCAGCCCAGCGGGAAGGACAGGTCGCCGGTGTGGACGTCGTAGACCGGGTCGAAACCGCGCCAGGAGAGGAAGGCGAGGTAGCGGCCGTCGCCCGTGAAGACGGGGTTCTCGTCCTCGAAGCGGCCGTTGGTGACGTCGACGATGACGGGGGCGCCGGTGCCCAGGATGCGGGCCAGTTTGATCTGGCGCAGCGAACGGCCGATCCCGGGGTGCGACCAGGTCAGCCAGGCACCGTCCGGGGAGAACGCCATGTCGCGGACCGGGCCGTTGATGGAGCGGATCAGCTCGGTGGGCTCGCCGGTGGTGGTCTCCTCGTCGGTCTCCAGGATCAGCAGCCGGCCGTCGTCGGTGGCGATCGCCAGGCGCTCGCCGTCCGGGTCGGCGACCATCTCCTCGACCCGGCCGAGCAGGCCGGAGGCCAGTCGGCGCGGTGCGCGGTCGCCGCTGGCGCGCGGCAGGTAGGCGATCTCGACGGCGTCCGCGCCGTCCGCGTCCGTGACGTAGGCGACCTGGTCGCCGCTGCCGAGCATCTCGGGCAGCCGGACCCGGACGCCCGGGGTGTCGGCGATGGTCCGGGCGGGGCCGTCGCGGTGGGTGAGCCAGTGCAGGCTGCCGCGTACGGCGACGGCGCTGGCCCGGCCCGTCTCGTCCACGGACAGCGAGTCGATGTTGCTGGCTGCCGGGATCTGGTACGTACGCCGTCCGGCGCGCGGCCCGCCGAGCCGGACCTCCAGTTTCCGGGGCACCGCGTCCGGCGAGGCCAGGTCGTCCACCAGCCACAGGTCGCCCGCGCACTGGTAGATCACCCGGTGCCCGTCGCTGGAGGCGTGCCGGGCGTAGAAGGCGTCGTGGTCGGTGTGGCGGCGCAGGTCGCCGCCGTCGGGGCGGCAGGAGTACAGGTTGCCGACGCCCTCGTGGTCGGAGAGGAACGCGATCCGGCCGGCGACGAACATGGGCGAGTCGAGGTGGCCGCCGATGTCCGGCAGCAGCCGTTTGCCGTGCAGCCACAGCCGGCCCGTCGCGCCGCCCCGGTACCGCTTCCAGGAGGCCGGTTCGTGCGGCGGGGTGCCGGTGAGCAGCAGGGTGCGGCGCTCGTCCTCGATGTCGGCGATCGCGATGTCGGAGACCGGGCCCCAGGGCAGTTTCCCGCCGGGGCTGCCGTCCGTGTGCAGGGTGTAGGCCCAGGAGACGTGCGAGAACGGCTGGTTGTGCGAGGACACGGCGAGGATCTGGGCGGCGTCCCCGGGGTCGGGGGTCCAGCCGCAGACCCGGGCGTCGGTGGACCCCCAGTAGGTGAGCCTGCGGGCCGGGCCGCCCTCGACCGGGGCGAGGTGGATCTCGGGGTCGAGGGTGCGCCAGGACGTGTACGCGATGCGGCTGCCGTCGGGGGAGAAGCGCGGATGGCCGATCCGGGTCCGGTCGGCGGTCACCCGCCACGCGCGGCCGGGGCGCTGCCCCTCCGGCGCGAGAGGGGCGACCCAGAGATCGTCCTCGGCCGCGAAGCAGAGCAGGTCCTCGTGGAGGTGCGGGAAACGGAGATACGCGACTTCGTCACTCACCCTCCCATGCTTTCCGCGCGGCAGGGCCCCGGCAACTCGTGGTGCGGGGCGCGCCGGGGCACGGGGGCGGGGCGCGAGGGCGCTGCGGGGCGGGTCGCCGTGGCACGGGTCGCTGTGGTGCGGAACACAAGCGAAACGATTTCGTTTCGCTGGAGGGGCGGGGTAACGTCGATGTGTACGAAACAGTTTCGTTCGGCGGACTCGCGTTCGAGTCGGTCGGCGAGGCTTGCGTGCGCACCGGGACACCCGCGTACGCACCGAGACGGGAGGCCGGCAATGGCGCGCACCAGGCTCACGCCCGAGCGTGAGAGCGAGCTGTACGAAGCCGTGCTCGACCTGCTCCGCGAGGTCGGCTACGACGCCCTGACCATGGACGCCATCGCCGCCCGCACCCGTTCCAGCAAGGCCACCCTCTACCGCCAGTGGGGGAGCAAGCCCGAGCTGGTCGTCAAGGCTCTGCGGCACAACAAGCCGGTGTCCCTCGCCGAGATCGACACCGGGTCGCTGCGCGGCGACTTCCACGCCGTGCTGAGCCGTACCGACGACTGCCAGATGGAGAAGGACTCCGCGCTGATGCGGGGTCTGAGCCATGCCGTCCACGAGAATCCCGATCTGCACGAGGCGCTGCGCGAGCTGCTGATCGAGCCAGAGATGACCGGCCTCGACCAACTGCTGCGCCGAGCCGTGGACCGGGGTGAACTGCGTCCGGACAACCCGGCGCTGAAATACGTACCGCACATGCTGATCGGCGCCTTCGCCGCCCGGCTGCTGGTCGAGGACCGCTCCGTCGACCGGGCATTCCTGACCGACTACATCGACTCCGTGGTTCTCCCCGCTCTCGGAATCTGAGGTACCGAGTCCCCGGACCGGCCCCGCGGTCCCCTCGTACGGCCCTCTCCCCGCTCCACCTGACACGCCGCTCTCGTCGTCGGGCTGGTTCCACACGCCCTTTTCCACCCACACGACCTGACCGGGAGTACGCCTCCGTGGCCACATTCCTCTACAAACTCGGACGGTTCGCCTTCCGGCGCCGCCGCTATGTCGCCCTGATCTGGGTGGCACTGCTGGCGCTCGCCGGATTCGGCGCGGCCTCCGCGTCCACCGCGACCTCCAGCTCCTTCTCGATACCGGGCACGGAGGCGCAGCGCGCCTTCGACCTGCTGGAACAGCGCTTCCCCGGAGCCAGCGCCGACGGCGCGACCGCCCGGGTCGTCTTCAAGGCCCCCGACGGCGGGAAGATGGCCGACCCGGCGAACAAGGCCGAGGTGAACAAGGTCGTCGCCGAGCTGAAGTCGGGCTCGGACCAGATCGCCTCGGTCACCGACCCGTACACCGCCGGTGCCGTCAGCAAGGACGGGTCCACGGCGTACGTCTCGGTGTCCTACAAGGTCACCTCGATGGAGCTGACCGACGCGACCCGTGAGTCCCTGGAGGACATGGGCCACGCGGCGCAGAAGAGCGGGCTGACCGTGGAGATCGGCGGCGACGCGCTCATGGTGATCCCCGAGACCGGGGCCACCGAGATCATCGGCGTCGCGGTCGCCGCGGTGGTGCTGGTCATCACCTTCGGCTCGCTGGTCGCGGCCGGGCTGCCGCTGCTCACCGCCCTGATCGGCGTCGGCGTCGGCGTCTCGACGATCACGGCGCTGGCGAACGTGCTCGACCTCGGCTCCACCACCTCCATCCTCGCGATGATGATCGGCCTCGCGGTCGGCATCGACTACGCGCTGTTCATCGTCTCCCGCTACCGCGCCGAGCTGGCCGAGGGCCGGGAGCGCGAGGAGGCGGCCGGGCGGGCCGTCGGCACCGCCGGGTCCGCGGTGGTCTTCGCCGGTCTCACCGTCGTCATCGCACTGGCCGGCCTCGCGGTCGTGAACATCCCGATGCTGACGAAGATGGGCTTCGCCGCGGCCGGCACGGTCGTGATCGCCGTCCTCATCGCGCTCACCCTGGTCCCGGCGATGATGGGCTTCGCGGGCAAGCGGGTCATGGGCCGCAAGGCGCGCAAGGCCGCCGAGGAATCGGCCGGGGCTTCGGCGGGGGCCGAGAAGGCGCCCGGGACCGAGGGCAAGCCGAACATGGGCACCCGCTGGGCGCGGTTCGTGCTGCGCAGGCCGGTCTGGGTGCTGCTGGTCGGCGTCATCGGCCTCGGCACGGTCGCCGTCCCGGCCGCGTCCCTGGAGATGGGCCTGCCCGACGAGGGCTCCCAGCCCACCAGCACCACCCAGCGGCGCGCCTACGACCTGCTCTCGGACGGCTTCGGCCCCGGCTTCAACGGCCCGCTGATGGTGGTCGTCGACACCGCGAAGAGCTCCGACGGCAAGGCCGCGGCCAAGCAGGTCTCCGACGAGATCTCCGGCATCAAGGGCGTCGTCGCCGTCACCCCGGCCCAGTTCAACAAGGCCGGCGACACCGCGATGATCACCGTCATCCCGAAGGACCGGCCCAGCTCCGTCGACACGGAGAACGTCGTCCACTCGATCCGTGACGCGGGCGAGGGCATCAAGTCCGACACCGGCGCGGAGGTCCTGGTCACCGGCTCCACGGCGATGAACATCGACTTCTCGCAGAAGATGAACGACGCGCTGCTGCCGTACCTGGCGCTCGTCGTCGGCCTCGCCTTCCTGCTCCTGATGCTGGTCTTCCGGTCGGTGCTGGTGCCGCTGAAGGCGGCCCTGGGCTTCCTGCTCTCGGTCGTCGCGGCCCTGGGCGCGGTCGTCGCGGTCTACCAGTGGGGCTGGCTCGGCTCGCTCTTCGGCGTGGAGCAGACCGGCCCGATCATGTCGATGATGCCGATCTTCATGGTGGGCGTGGTCTTCGGTCTCGCCATGGACTACGAGGTCTTCCTCGTGACCCGGATGCGCGAGGCGTACGTCCACGGCGAGAAGCCCGGCCAGGCGATCGTCACCGGCTTCCGGCACGGCGCCCGGGTGGTCACGGCCGCGGCCGTGATCATGATGGCGGTCTTCGCGGGCTTCATCGGCTCCAGCGAGCAGATGGTCAAGATGATCGGCTTCTCGCTCGCCATCGCCGTCTTCTTCGACGCGTTCGTGGTCCGGATGGCGATCGTGCCCGCTGTCCTGGCCCTGCTGGGCCACCGCGCCTGGTGGCTGCCGCGCTGGCTGGACCGGGCCCTGCCGAACGTGGACGTCGAGGGCGAGAAGCTGCGCGAGCAGCTCGGCGAGACGCCCGCCGAGGGGCACGGACACGGCGGCGACGCCGAGGGCGAGCGCGAGCTGGCCCGGGTCTGAGCCGGGACGGGGCGGGCCGGGCCTCTGTTCGGGGCCGGCCCGCACGGTCCGGAACTGGTTCGGGTCCGGGCCGCACGGTCCGGAGTCGATTCGGGTCCGGCCCGCACGTTCCGAGTTGTGAAAGAGATTCCGGGGCCGCGCCTGAGCGGAGCGCGGCCCCGGAAGCGCCGGTTGCCTGTGGGGACGGGGGCCGGGGCGACAGCGGAAGCCCCCGTGCGAAGCGGCACGGGGGCTTCCGCCATGGGGGTCTGCGGTCGGGGATCTCTGCGATCAGGGCCCGCGGTCGGGGGGCGTCAGGGGACGCCTGTATCGGGTGGGCGGGCTTGCACCATGCGGGTGGCTCACGCGGGCACGTCGTGCGACTGCCGCCCCCCGACGCCTTCGTCGTCGGCGTTTCCGTCGTGCGTGCGGTGCAGGAAACGGACCAGCGGCGCACTGTCGAACTGCACCACCTCCACACCCTTCTCCGAGTGGAGCTCCACGACCAGCTGCGTCCGCCCGCACGGCCACACCCGGACGCCGCCGTGCTCGGCGGGGGAGAGCAGGCCGCGTTCCAGCAGATCGCGGCCGAACGCCCAGTCGATGCCGCCGGGAAAGGCGACATGGACGGTGCAGGGGTCGTCGTCGGCGTCGTACAGCAGGTCGACCGGCACCGCCGGAAGGTCCGGGGTGTCGTTGACGAGCCAGGCTTCGGCCTGTTCATGGATCACGGGGGGCATGGCCAATTCCTCCTGCTGTTTTCTCCTTTGTCATCAAATGTCCCACATTTTGCGTCAGGGGTGCGGCGGCCAGTTGTGACGAAGGCGCTCTTGCGACAGCTTTGCAACAAGGACCTATCATTGAGCGGTTCACGACATGTCCGCAGCAACGCGGGGTCGCAGGAAGCGGAGCCTTGGCATGCATGTACCCGACGGATTCATCGACGCACCCGTCTCCGCCGTCACCGGAGTCGTCGCCGCGGGGGCCGTGGCGGTCGGTCTGCGGGGCGCCCGGCGGGAGCTGGGGGGCACCTCCCGTTCGAGCGCAGCCGAGAATGGGGGAGAGCGCACCGCACCGCTGGCCGGTCTCGTCGCCGCGTTCATCTTCGCCGTGCAGATGCTGAACTTCCCGGTCGCGGCGGGCACCAGCGGACACCTGCTGGGCGGGGCGCTCGCCGCGATCCTGGTCGGGCCGTACACCGGGGTGCTCTGCATCGCCGTCGTCCTGCTCATGCAGGGCGTCCTCTTCGCCGACGGCGGCCTCACCGCGCTCGGCGTGAACGTGCTCGTCATGGGTGTCGTCACCGTCGTCGTCGCGTACGCCCTCTTCCGCGGGCTGCTCGGCGTGCTGCCGCGCACCCGGCGCTCCGTGACCGTCGCGTCCTTCGTCGCCGCCCTGGTCTCCGTACCGGCCGCGGCCTGCGCCTTCACGCTGCTCTACTGGATCGGCGGCACCACCGACATCGCGATCGGCAAGGTCTTCACCGCGATGGTCGGGGTCCACGTCCTCATCGGCATCGGCGAGGCCGTGATCACCGCGCTGACCGTCGGCGCCGTCATCGCCGTACGCCCCGACCTGGTCCACGGCGCCCGCGGCCTCGCCGCCCCGCTCAAGCTCCGGGTCGACGGCGAACTGGTCGACGCCCCCGCCCCGCGACCCGCCGCCCCGGCCGCCGCCCGCTCCCACCGCGGGCTCTGGGCCACCGGCCTGGTCACCGCCCTCGTCCTGGCGGGCTTCGTCTCCTTCTACGCCTCCTCGAACCCCGACGGCCTGGAGAAGGTCGCCGCCGACCAGGGCATCGACGAGAAGACCGAGGAACACGCCGCCAAGGACTCCCCGCTCGCCGACTACGGCGTCAAGGACGTATCCAACGCCCGGCTCTCCGGCGGCCTCGCCGGGGTGATCGGGGTCGGCGCCACGGTCGTGGTCGGCAGCGGCGTCTTCTACGCCGTCCGCCGCCGCCGTACCCCGGACGCCCCCACCGACACCGCACGCGACCGCGAAACCGTCTGAACGGGCCCGGCCGCCGCGCGGGGAACCCGCGGGGCACGGAACGGAAGGCCGCCCGGCCCGCATACGACCGTGAGCACGACCACCGCCCCGCGGGGAACCCGCCGGGTACGAAGCACGAAACAGAAAGCCGTCTGACATGGGCGCAGGCCACGCACACAAGCTCCACCGGCACGGGCACTCGCCCGTCCACCGTCTGCCGCCGCACTGCAAACTCGTCGCCGCCTTCTGCTTCGTCGTGGTCGTCGTCTCCACGCCGCGCGAGGCGATGTGGGCGTTCGCGCTGTACGCCGTGCTGATCGGCGCCGTCGCCGCCCTGGCCCGCATCCCGGCGGGCTTCCTGCTCAAGCGCCTGCTCGTCGAGGTGCCGTTCGTCGCGTTCGCGCTGCTCATGCCGTTCGTGGTGCCCGGCGAACAGACCCACGTACTCGGCCTCTCCGTCAGCGTCCCCGGCCTCTGGGGCGCCTGGAACGTCCTGGCCAAGGGCACCCTCGGCGTCGCCGCCTCCGTGCTCCTGGCCGCCACCACCGAACTGCGCGCGCTGCTGCTCGGCCTCCAGCGACTCAGGCTGCCCCCGCTGCTCGTCCAGATCGCCTCCTTCATGATCCGGTACGGCGACGTGATCACCGACGAGATGCGCCGGATGTCGATCGCCCGCCGCTCCCGGGGCTTCGAGGCCCGCGGCGTACGGCAGTGGGGCGTCCTGGCCAAAACGGCGGGCGCCCTGTTCATCCGGTCCTACGAACGCGGCGAACGCGTCCACCTCGCGATGGTCAGCCGCGGCTACACCGGCTCCATGCCGGTCATCGACGAGGTGACGGCCTCCCGGACCCAGTGGGCGCACGCCGCCGCACTCCCCGTTCTCGCCCTCGCCATCCGTCTGCTGGGATGGACCGTATGAGCACCCCCACCGCCCCCGCCCCGTCCCTGGAGGTCAGCGGCCTCGCGTACGCCTACCCCGACGGCCACCAGGCCCTCTTCGGGGTGGACCTCACGGTCGCCCGGGGCGAACGCGTCGCCCTGCTCGGCCCGAACGGCGCCGGCAAGACCACCCTCGTCCTCCACCTCAACGGCATCCTCGACGCCGGGGCGGGCACCGTCCGCGTCGCCGGCCTCCCCGTCGAGAAGCGCAACCTCGCCGAGATCCGCCGCCGCGTCGGCATCGTCTTCCAGGACCCCGACGACCAGCTCTTCATGCCCACCGTCCGCGAGGACGTCGCCTTCGGCCCCGCCGCCTCCGGGCTGCGCGGCGCCGAACTGGAGGAACGCGTCACCGAGGCCCTGAAGCGGGTCGGAATGGAGGGATACGCGGACCGGCCGCCGCACCACCTCTCCTTCGGCCAGCGCCGCCGCGTCGCCGTCGCCACCGTCCTCGCCATGCGGCCGGAGATCCTCGTCCTCGACGAGCCGTCCTCCAACCTCGACCCGGCCTCCCGGCGCGAACTCGCCGACATCCTGCGCTCCTTGGACGTCACCGTGCTCATGGTCACGCACGACCTGCCGTACGCCCTGGAGCTCTGCCCGCGCTCGGTGATCCTCAGCGAGGGCGTCATCGCCGCCGACGACCGCACCCAGGACCTGCTCTGCGACGAGGAGCTGATGCGTGCCCACCGCCTGGAACTGCCCTTCGGCTTCGACCCGCGCTCAGTGACGGTGGACGTTCCGTGAGCACGGACTTTCCGTGACCGTGAGCGTTTCCCGGCCGTGAACGTTCCGCGGGCGTGAACAACGGGTGACCCGGCCCCCGTTCCACCCGCACGGGGATGCACCATGGGGGGATGAGCGGGAGCGTGGGAGCAGATGTGGACGTACGCGGCACGGTGACGGCCGGATTCGAACCGGTCCGGGACGCGTTCGTCCGCAACTTCGAGCAGCGCGGCGAACGCGGCGCGGCCGTCGCCGTCTACCGGGACGGGCACAAGGTCGTCGACCTGTGGGCCGGCACGAGGGACGTGGACGGCGCCGAACCGTGGGCCGTCGACACCGTGCAGATCGTCCGCTCGGCGGGCAAGGGCATCGCCGCCGCCGTACCGCTGCTGCTGCACCAGCGCGGCCAGGTCGACCTCGACGCCCCCGTCGGCACGTACTGGCCGGAGTTCAAGGCGGCCGGCAAGGAACGCGTCCTCGTCCGGCACCTCCTGTCCCACCGGGCCGGGCTCCCCGCCCTCGACTGCCCGCTGACCCCCTCCGAGGCGGCCGACGGGAACTCCGGACCGCAGGCCGTCGCCGCCCAGCGCCCCCAGTGGGAACCCGGCACCGACCACGGCTACCACGCCCAGACCTACAGCTGGCTCGTCGGCGAACTGGTGCGCCGGGTCACCGGCCGCACCATCGGCCGCTGGATCGCCGAGGAGATCGCCCGCCCCCTCGGCCTGGACTTCTGGTTCGGCCTCCCGGCGGACGAGACGCACCGGGTGGGCCGGATCGGGCCCGTGGAACCGCCCGCCGGAGCGGGCAACGGCGGCTCCCTGCGGCTGCGCCCCAAGCGCTCCGTCACCGAGGCGTACCGCGACCCGCAGTCCCTCACCCGCCGCGCCTTCGGCGCCATCGACCCGCTCCCCGACGAGAACGACCCCGGCTACCGGGCGGCCGAACTCCCCGCCTCCAACGGCATCTCCACCGCCCGCGCCCTGGCCCGCTGCTACGCCGCGATGATCGGCCCGGTCGACGGCCACCGGCTGTTCGCCCCCGCCACCCTCACCCTGGCCCGCACCGAGGAGTCGGCGGGGCCGGACCGGGTCCTGGTCGTCAACACCCGCTTCGGCCTCGGCTACATGCTCCACGGCCCGGCGGCCCCGCTGCTGGCCCCCGGCTCCTTCGGCCACCCCGGCCGGGGCGGCTCCCTCGGCTTCGCCGACCCCGAATCCGGCATCGCACTGGGCTACGTGACGAACGGTCTGCAGAAAGGAGTCACCGCCGACCCCCGTGCCCAGGCCCTGGTCAGGGCAGTACGGTCGGCGCTATGACTCCTCCTCACGCTGCGGCTCCTTCGCACCCCGCCGGTTCACGGTTCGACGGACACAGCGCACTCATCACCGGAGCGGGCCGGGGCATCGGCGCCGCCACCGCCCGCCGACTGGCCGCCGAGGGCGCGCGGGTCCTGGTCACCGACCTGGACGGCGACCGCGCCGCCCGCACCGCCGAGGCGATACGCGAGACGGGCGGCACCGCCGAGGCACTGCCCTGCGACGTCGGCGACCGGGCGGCGGTCGAGGCCGCGGTCGCCCACGCCGTCGCCGTCTTCGGCCGCCTCGACGTGCTGGTGAACAACGCGTACGCCTGCTCCTCGGACGTCCCGCTCTTCGAGGACGAGCCGGACGAGGCGTGGGAACGCGATCTGGACATCTCGCTCTCCGGCCCGTACCGCTGCTGCCGCGCCGCGCTCCCGCACCTGATCGCCTCCGGCCGGGGCGCGATCGTCAACATCGGTTCGGTCAACGGCGAACAGGACTTCGGCAACCACGGCTACAGCGCGGCCAAGGCGGGCCTGGCCAGCCTGACCCGCACCCTCGCCGGTCACGCCGGACCGCGCGGCGTACGCGTCAACCTGATCGCCCCCGGCACGGTCCGCACGGACGCCTGGGCGGGCCAGGACGCGGCACTGGCCCGAGCCAGCCGCATCTACCCGCTCGGCCGGGTCGGCGAACCGGAGGACATCGCCTCCGCCGTCGCCTTCCTCGCCTCCCGCGACGCGGCCTGGATCACGGGGACCACGCTGCGGGTGGACGGCGGACTGACGGCCACGAACTACGGCTTCCAGCAGGCGATTTCGGGAGAGTAGGCGCGGCCCGCCCCCGCACCGCGCAGGGCCGGGACGGCACACCCGTTCCGGCCCCTTCGCGGCCCGGAGCGGAACGGCAGTTTCGTGCAGCGATGGCCGGGCGCGGTTGTCCCGGCCTTGTCAAGAGGGAAGGATTCGTGCCGAGGACCGACGGGGGAAGGATTCATCCGCATGGCACGGAAAGTGATCGGGAGGGCGGTCGCGGTGGCCGCGGTGCTCGCCCTGGGGGTGTTCGGCTACCTGACCCTCTTCGACGAAGAGGAGAAGCCGTTCGTCACCTACAGCTATCTGACCATGTGCGACGAGCCCCGGGAGTTCTCCCAGGCGCCGCCGCGCTCCGACAAGGGCCCCCGCCCCGTGGTCATCGACAGCTACTGGCCCGAGGCGGACTCCGGCCCGAACGGGCCCACCGCCGCGGACCTCCGGGTCTGGTACCCCACGAAGCCGGAAACGGTGCAGCTCGTCGCCTGCGTCGAACGCACCGGCCGGGGCGAGCTCGTCAAGCGCTGTGTCTACCAGACCATGCCCGACGTCCTCGGCGGGACCGGCGGCGAGACCAGGCAGCACCCGTTCTCCCTCTACCTCTACAAGGGCATCTACAAGGCGACCGTGTACGAGGCCGCGACCGGCAAGCGGCTGGGCAGCAAGGAGATCCGCGGGGAGCGCTTCCGGTCGGACGACCCGAACGGATCGGCGGCCGACCCGTGCCCGCCGCGCACCGTCGCCCCGCCGCCGGGCGAGGACGACAAGAAGGAGGGGGAGCCGACGGTCGCCGATCTCCACGAATTCCTGGACCCGTACGTGCTCGACCGACCCGGGGCGACTACTTTGTGACGGCCCGCCGGATGATCCGACGGGCCGTCATGAAACCTTCTGCTGACGTCACTTCGACTGTTCGCGCACGTCCACCACGGTTCCTCCGGCGTGTGCGATCAATGTCTTCGGGTCGAGTGGGAAGACCGTGTGCGGGGTGCCCGCCGCCGCCCACACCACGGCGTGCTCCAGCAGCCCGCGGTCGGCCAGCACCCGGGTCCTCGTACGGTGACCGAAGGGCGGCACGCCCCCGATCGCGTAACCGGTCGTCTCCCGGACCAGGTCGGCACCGGCCCGCCCGACCTTCCCGGCACCCAGCTCCGCGCGCACGCGCTCCACGTCGACGCGCGAGGAGCCGTCCATCAGGACCAGCACCGGCACGCCGTCGGCCTCGAAGATCAACGACTTGACGATCTCGCTGAGTCCGCAGCCGATCGCGGCGGCGGCCTCGGCGGCGGTCCGGGTGGCCTCCGGGAACTTGCGGACCTCGACGTCGAGACCCAGCTCCTGCAGGGCCTCGGCGAATCGGGGGTGGGCTTCGGCGGTGGTGGTGGTGTCGGGAGTGCTCATGCCCCGCACGCTAGCGAACGCGGTACGGGGCGCGCGACGGAGTTGGCGGGACACGCGACGGAGCCCAGGACCCGGTTCAAGGACCGGCGCGCAGGACCGCCGCCACCACCGGGCCCGCCGCGTCGCCGCCGTGGCCACCGGCCTGGACGACCGCTGCGGCGGCCAGGTCGTTGCTGAAGCCGGTGAACCAGCTGTTGGACGTCGCCTGGTCGTCCACCTCCGCCGAGCCCGTCTTGGCGCCCTTGTCACCGCCGACCGAGGCCATCGCCGCCTTGCCGGTGCCCCAGGCCGCGGTCTGGCGCATCATCTCGGTGAGCTGCCGGGAGACGTTCGGGGACAGCGACCTGGCGGCGGTGGCGATCGGCCGGCCGTCGAGGTCCCGGTCCACGAGGATCGGCTGGCGGAAGGTGCCGGTCCTCGCGGTGGCGGTGATGGACGCCACGTTGAGGGCGTTCATCTGGACCGTGCCCTGGCCGATGTACTGGGCCGCCGCCTCGCCGCCGGTCGCCTCGGGAACGCTGCCGTCGAAGGACACCACGCCGGTCTGCCAGTCCAGGCCGATGCCGAAGACCTCACGGGCCTCCTTGGCGAGCGCGGCGTCGTCCTTCGTGTCGTCGATCAGCTTGATGAAGGCCGTGTTGCAGGACCGGGCGAAGCTGGTCGTCAGGGTGCCCCGCGGGATGTCGAAGCCGTCCAGGTTGTGGAAGGTGCGGCCCTGGTACATGGCGGTCTTCGGGCATTCGATCGGCTGGTCCGCCGAGGCGAGGCCCTTCTCGATCAGCATCGCCGCGGTCACGATCTTCAGCGTCGAGCCGGGCGCCTGCTTGCCCTGCATCGCCGCGTTGAAGCCGGCGGCCGGGCTGTTGGCGATCGCCCGGATCGCGCCCGTGGACGGCCGGACCGCGACCACCGACGCCTGGCCGAACCTCTTCACGGCCGCCTCGGCCGCCGCCTGGATCCCGGCGTCCAGAGTGGTCACCAGCTTCCCCGGCCTGCCCCTGGTGAGCGTCAGCAGGGTCTTGTCCGGAGTCTTCTCGTCCGGGCTCTCGATCCAGGTCTCGACGCCCGCGGTGCCCCCGGCCTTCTCGCCGTACTTCTCGCGCAGCGCGTCCAGGACCGGCCCCAGCGAGGGGTACTTCTCCTTGGTGAGCGCCCGGCCGTTGTGGTCGACCGCCTCGATCGACGGGGCCGTCGCCTCGCCCGTCTTCAGCGACGCGCCGTCCGTCAGGTCCGGGTGGATCACGGTGGGGGACCAGTCCACCAGCGGCCTGCCGGTGGTCAGGCCGCGTACCACGGTCAGTTCGGAGGAGTACGACCAGGGCTTGGACTTCCCCTTGAAGGACACGGTCGCCCTCACCGTGTACGGCACCTTCGAGCCGACCGCCGGGCCCGGCGTGATCACCGCCTCGGTGACATGGGCGCTCTCGCGGTAACCGGCGAGGGCCGGTCCGGCCTCGCCCGCGTTGTTGGTCAGCTGGGACGCGGCGGCCGAGTCGCCGCTCGCCCACGCCTTCAGGAACTTCTTCGACGCCTCGCCGATCTCCTCCTCGGTGACCGGCCCCGACTTCACCTCGGCGGCCGTGGAACGGTTGTCCGTACCGCCCCCGCCGCCCAGGTCGTCCAGGACGTTGTACGCCCCGTACCCCACCCCGCCGACCACGACCGCGAACATTCCGCCCACCATGGCGACCTTCGCTCCACTGCGCATCCTGCAGTCCCCCTCCCCAGGAGCCCCCTTGAACGTGTTCAAGGGGATGCTGGTCGGCACCCTACGGGAGGGGAGGGGCGGTCGAGTCGGTTGTTATGGGAACGGGATACGCGGTACGTGCCCCCTGAACGCGGAGGCGGACGGTCCGCCCCGTGCCCGGCCGGGAGGTCACCGGGGTGCCGGGTTCAGCCAGGGCTGTCGTCCCGGTCCGGTCGGGTGGGTGCCGGTGACGCCCATGACCACCGAGTAGAGGCTGGTCCCGGCGGTGATGAGGAGGCGGTTGCGCTCGGCGCCGCCCAGGAGATGTTGGCGACCGTCTCGGGGACGTTCAGGCGGCCGATCAGGGTGCCGTCGGGGTCGTAGCAGTGCACGCCGTCGTCCATCGCGGCGACCAGGAGCCGGCCGCCGTCGTCGAAGCGGAGGTTGTCGGAGCGGGCCTTCTGCCGGGCCGCCGCCTCGGCGAAGACCTCGCCGCCCGACAGCGTGCCGTCGTCCCGCACGTCGAAGACGCGGACGAACCCGGCCCGGGTGTCGGAGACGAACAGCTGCCGCTCGTCCGCCGATCCGGACTGATCCGGCTTGCCGCTGCTTGAGGCCGTGCAGGCCGACTGCTCCTCTGCTGCGTGGCTGCGCCGACAAAAAACAAGGGCCCCTTGGCCAGAAGCGCCAACGGACCCTTGATGATCATGAACCCACCAGCTTGCATGCAGAGGCCGGGTAGGTCTTCGTGGGGCAGTCTACGATGCCCTGCACCATGAGACAACTCCCCATGGAGAAGGTTCTCCAACAGCGATTGGCGCCGGCCCGGCTGCAGCCCTATACCGCTGCGGCCGGCTCGACCCGTGCGGGTATCCGCCTCTATCAGTGGAACGTCGAGGCCTCCGGTGCCCTGTACGAAGCGTTGCACGTTGTCGAAGTCGTGCTGCGCAACGCTCTGCATGAGCAACTGTCCCAGCTGTACTTGAAGCGCCACGGTGCCGGCAGCTGGCTCGACAACCCGTTCCCCGAACTGACGGACCGGGCCAGGAAGGACATCGCCCAGGCGCGAAGTCGCTCCCAGGAGGAGATAGCGCGCAAACAGTCTCCACCGATCAGAGGGGCCGCGATCCAGAGGATCACCCCGCTGGAGGGGGACATCGTGGCTCAACTCGGTTTCGGCTTCTGGAGGTACCTGCTGGCCTCGCGTTATACCCACACGCTTTGGCACGACGCTCTCCGACACGCTTTCCCGCATCTCACACCACAGGCCCTCGCGCACGTCGAGGGGCCGGTCAAACGCCTTCACCTGCTACGCAACCGCGTAGCTCACCTGGAGCCCGTGTTCAGCAACAACATCGCGCTGAACATGCAGGACATGACCACTCTGCTCGGCTACCTGTGCCCTCGGACCCAAGCCTGGTTCGGTGGTACCAGGGTCCCGCGACTGAAGGCAGCCATTGCGGCGCGGCCGAAACCGGGTCCGTGAAGGCCCCCCGGGCGTGCAGGCGGGACCGACTCGCAAGTGGTCGGGCCGGCCGAAGGCGGCCGATGAGCACCGACAACCACCGAGGGGCCGCAGTCGTCGACCGCGGCCCCTCGGCTTGTTCCGCCCGGCTAGATCCAGGTGTCCAGCCACATCCGGTCGCGCCACGAACCGTTCGGGATCGGCTCGCCCGTGTAGATCGGCCAGAAGTAGATGAAGTTCCAGATGATCAGCAGGACCAGGACGCCCGCCCCGATCGCACCCAGCGTCCTTCGGCGTTCCGTCGCCGGGTCGTCGCCCATCGGCACGGTTTCCGGGCCGGACGCCGTTCTCGCCCCCGGCCCCAGCATCGCGCCGATCATCATCGTCACCGCCAGGCACAGGAACGGCACGAACACGACCGCGTAGAACAGGAAGATCGTCCGCTCCTGGTAGAGGAACCAGGGCAGCCAGCCCGCCGCCACGCCGCAGGCGATCGCGCCCGCCCGCCAGTCGCGGCGGAAGAACCACCGCCACAGCACGTACACCAGGGCGAAGCACGCCGCCCACCACAGCAGCGGCGTCCCGATGGCCAGCACCTCGCGGGCACACTTGCCGCCCTCCGACGTCGGGCAGCCCGGCTGCTCCTCCCAGAAGTACGAGACGGGCCGGCCCAGCACGATCCAGCTCCAGGGATTGGACTGGTAGGTGTGGCCGGACGTCAGGTTCACGTGGAATTCGTAGACCTGGTACTCGTAGTGCCACAGGCTGCGCAGCCAGTCCGGCAGCCAGGTCCAGTTGCCGCCCCGGCCGTCGGTCTGCGCCCAGTTGCGGTAGTAGCCCTTGCCGGTGACGATCCAGCCGGTCCAGGAGACGACGTACGTCAGGATCGCGACCGGCACCGTCGAGACGAAGGCCGGCACCAGGTCCCGCTTCAGCACCGCCGTGTACGGCCGCACCGCGCCCGCGGTCCGGCGCGCGCCCGCGTCCCACAGCACCGCCATCAGACCGAAGGCGGCCAGGACGTACAGGCCGTTCCACTTGGTGGCGAAGGCCAGCCCGAGCATCAGCCCGGCGACGAGCCGCCACGGGCGCAGCCCGAGCCGCAGCCCCTCCGCGACCTCGGCGTCCGGGCGCAGCACCCCCTCCTCGTCGACCGGCAGCGCGGCGGCCAGCCGGCGCCGCGCCCAGTCCCGGTCGATCAGCAGCGCACCGAACGCCGCCAGCACGAAGAACATCAGCACCAGGTCGAGCAGCGCGGTGCGGCTCATCACGAAGTGCAGGCCGTCCACGGCGAGCAGCGTGCCCGCCAGGCAGCCCAGGAACGTCGAGCGGAACAGCCGACGGCCGATCCGGCACAGCATCAGCACCGACAGCGTGCCGAGCACCGCCACCATGAACCGCCAGCCGAACGGTGTGAAACCGAAGAGCTGCTCCCCGAACCCGATGATCCACTTGCCGACCGGCGGATGCACCACATAACCCGGATCGACCGGGATCTCCACCTTCGAGGGATCGGTCAGGATCAGCTTGTCGACGTCCTTGGGCCAGTCGCCCTCGTACCCCTGGTTGATCAGCGCCCAGGAGTCCTTCGCGTAGTACGTCTCGTCGAATATCAGCGCGTGCGGACTGCCCAGGTTCCAGAACCGCAGCACCCCGGCGACCAGCGCCACCAGCAGCGGCCCGCCCCAGGCCGACCACCGCACCAGGCGCTCGGCCGTCGGCGGGGAGACGCCGAGCACCGCCCACAGCTGGGCGCCGGGCCGGGTGTACGGCGGAACAAGCCGTTCGCGCAGCCCGGTACCGGACCGGGGCGAATGGCCGAAGCGGCGCAGCCGCCGCTGCCAGGATGCAGATTCTTCGCCGTGCGGTTCCCCGGCGTCTTGGCCCTGTCGGGCTTCGGGCGCAGTACTCGTCACCGCGCCATCGTAGGGAACGCGTCTGTGCGAGTGCCGGAGCCCGTGCTGGGAGGATGACTCCTGTGACTGGAACGACTGGAACGCTGGTACTGGCAGGAACCCCCATCGGCGACGTGGCGGACGCCCCGCCGCGGCTCGCCGCCGAGCTGGAGACGGCGGACGTCGTCGCGGCCGAGGACACCCGTCGGCTGCGCCGCCTCACCCAGGCGCTCGGTGTCCACACCACGGGCCGGGTCGTCTCCTACTTCGAGGGCAACGAGGCGGCCCGGACGCCGGAACTCGTCGAGGCGCTGACCGGCGGGGCCAGGGTCCTGCTGGTCACGGACGCGGGGATGCCGTCCGTCTCCGACCCCGGCTACCGGCTGGTGGCCGCCGCGGTGGAGAAGGACATCAGGGTCACCGCGGTTCCCGGACCGTCCGCCGTGCTCACCGCGCTCGCCCTCTCCGCACTGCCCGTCGACCGTTTCTGCTTCGAGGGCTTCCTGCCCCGCAAGGCGGGCGAGCGGCTCGGCAGGCTGCGCGAGGTCGCCGCGGAACGCCGCACGATGGTCTTCTTCGAGTCCCCGCACCGGATCGGCGACACCCTCGCCGCGATGGCCGAAATTCTCGGTGCCGACCGGCGGGCGGCCGTGTGCCGGGAGCTCACCAAGACGTACGAGGAGGTGAAGCGCGGCCCGCTGGGAGAACTGGCGGACTGGGCGGCCGAAGGGGTGCGCGGCGAGATCACCGTCGTCGTCGAGGGCGCGGCCGACACCGGCCCCGAGGAGCTGGACGCGGCGGAGCTGGTGCGCAGGGTGCGGGTGCGCGAGGAGGCGGGGGAGCGGCGCAAGGAGGCCATCGCCGCCGTCGCCGCCGAGGCCGGGCTGCCCAAGCGCGACGTGTTCGACGCGGTCGTCGCGGCAAAGAACGCGGCTCGAACCGGCCCGGAAGAGGGCAAAGGACTATCGTGAAAAGCAAAGAGCGAGCCGCGTGCGGGCCCTTTCTGCCACGAGAAGACCAAAACCGCTCCAACACTCGACAGGGTCCGATGCGCCCCCGCCGGTAAAGGCGTCCACTGGGTCAGGGACGCATTCTCCGGAGTGCTTTGTCCGGCGGACAAAGGAGCAGGGCATGAGCGAGACCGCAGCGACCACCGTGCACGAGGCGTACGCCTTCGCCTGTATGAGGTGCGGGTACGGCTGGGAGCAGGCCTATGAAATAGAGCACCACATCGACGGTTCCAACAACGACTTCGTCATCTACAAGGCGGACGGGGAGCGGGTGCCCTCGCCCCTCTCCAGGCCCACCTGCATGAACTGCGGCGGCCACGTGGTCCGGATCATGCGGGCGGGCCGGGTCTCGACCGTCCAGCAGCTGCTCCACAACCCCCAGCCGTCCCGGCCGGCGACACCGCCCGCGCCCGCGGCCACGAGCGGACAGAACGAAGCCGACGTCCGCCAGGACTCGGCCGCCACCGCCGTGCCCTCCGGCACGGGGCACCACTGGCACCTGTCCAACCTGCTGCACCCCTTCCACCGCAAGTAACGGCCCACGGGCCCACGGGTCCGGCGCGGGGCAGCCCAGGGGCCCCGGCGCGGGCCCGTTCCCCGGCACGGGGTGGTGAGGGCGCCGGTGCGGGCTCGGGCCGCGGCGCGGTCCTCGTACGATCGTCGGCATGAGCCGTACCGAAGCCCCGCCGCTGCCCGAACCCCTCCGGGTACCGGTCGCCGATTCGCACACCCACCTGGACATGCAGGACGGAACCGTCGAGGAGGCCCTGGCCAGGGCCGCCGCGGTGAACGTCACCACCGTGATCCAGGTGGGCTGCGACGTGGCCGGGTCGCGCTGGGCCGCCGAGACCGCCGCCGCCCACGCCGACGTGCACGCGGCCGTCGCCCTCCACCCCAACGAGGCGCCGCGCATCGTGCACGGCGACCCGGACGGCTGGTCGCGCCAGGGGGCTCGCGAGGCGGGCGGGACGGCCGCGCTGCACGAGGCGCTGGCGGAGATCGACGCGCTGGCCGCCCTCGACCACGTGCGGGGCGTCGGCGAGACCGGACTGGACTACTTCCGCACCGGCCCCGAGGGCGTGGCCGCCCAGGAGGAGTCCTTCCGGGCCCACATCGAGATCGCCAAGCGGCACGGCAAGGCGCTGGTCATCCACGACCGCGAGGCGCACGCGGACGTGCTGCGCGTCCTCGCCGACGCGGGCGCCCCCGAGCGGACCGTCTTCCACTGCTACTCCGGTGACGCCGACATGGCCCGGATCTGCGCGGACGCCGGGTACTTCATGTCCTTCGCGGGCAACGTCACCTTCAAGAACGCCCAGCCGCTGCGGGACGCCCTGGCCGTCGCGCCGACGGAACTGGTGCTGGTCGAGACGGACGCCCCCTTCCTGACCCCCGCCCCGTACCGGGGACGGCCCAACGCGCCCTACCTCGTCCCCGTCACGCTGCGCGCCATGGCGGAGGTGAAGGGCATGGACGAGGACGCCCTGGCGGAGGCCGTCGCCGACAACACCGCGCGAGCCTTCGACTACTGACCGAGGGGGCGGGCTCAGAACTTGAGCCCCTTAAGCTTGAAAAGTGAGCACCACTGAGCCCGACGCCCTCCTGGGCCCCGCAGACATCCGCGAGCTGGCCGCGAAACTGGGTGTACGCCCGACCAAGCAGCGCGGCCAGAACTTCGTGATCGACGCCAACACGGTCCGCAGGATCGTCCGCACGGCGGAGGTCCGCCCGGACGACGTCGTCGTCGAAGTCGGCCCGGGGCTCGGCTCGTTGACCCTGGCGCTGCTGGAAGCGGCGGACCGGGTCGTCGCCGTCGAGATCGACGACGTGCTGGCGGCGGCGCTGCCGGCCACCGTCGCCGCCCGGATGCCGGAGCGCGCCGACCGCTTCGCCCTGGTGCACTCCGACGCGATGCTGGTCCGGGAGCTGCCGGGCCCGGCGCCGACCGCGCTGGTCGCCAACCTCCCGTACAACGTCGCCGTGCCGGTCCTGCTGACGATGCTGGAGCGCTTCCCGTCCATCGAGCGCACCCTCGTCATGGTCCAGGCCGAGGTGGCCGACCGGCTGGCCGCCCGGCCGGGCAACAAGGTCTACGGCGTGCCGTCGGTGAAGGCCAACTGGTACGCGGAGGTCAAGCGGGCCGGGGCCATCGGCCGCAACGTCTTCTGGCCCGCCCCGAACGTCGACTCCGGGCTGGTCTCGCTGGTCCGCCGCACGGAGCCGGTCACGACGAGCGCGAGCAGGGCCGAGGTCTTCGCGGTGGTCGACGCGGCCTTCGCCCAGCGCCGCAAGACGCTGCGGGCGGCCCTGTCCGGCTGGGCGGGCTCCGCCCCGGCCGCCGAGGCCGCGCTGGTCGCGGCCGGGATCTCGCCGCAGGCCCGCGGCGAGGCGCTGACGGTCGAGGAATTCGCGGCCATCGCCGAGAACAAGCCGGCCGGGGCCGCCGGGAACAAGCCCTCCGGGAGCGGCGAATGAGCGTCACCGTCCGCGTCCCCGCCAAGGTCAACGTCCAGCTCGCGGTCGGCGCCCCGCGCCCCGACGGCTTCCACGACCTGGCCAACGTCTTCCTCGCCGTCGGCCTGTACGACGAGGTCACCGTCGCCCCCGCCGACGAGCTGCGCCTCACCTGCTCCGGCCCGGACGCCGCCCAGGTCCCGCTGGATGCGACGAACCTTGCCGCCCGCGCCGCGATCGCACTGGCCGAACGGCACGGCATCGCCCCCGACGTGCACATCCACATCGCCAAGGACATCCCCGTCGCGGGAGGCATGGCGGGCGGCAGCGCCGACGGCGCCGCCGCGCTCCTGGCCTGCGACACCCTCTGGGGCACCGGCGCCGACCGGGACGAGCTCCTGGCCATCTGCGCACAGCTGGGCAGCGATGTCCCGTTCAGCCTGGTCGGCGGCGCCGCCCTCGGCACCGGCCGCGGCGAACTGCTGACCCCGGTCGATGTCGGCGGCACCTTCCACTGGGTCTTCGCGGTCGCCGACGGCGGGCTCTCCACCCCGGCCGTCTACCGCGAGTTCGACCGGCTCACCGCCGGCACGGACGTACCGGCCCCCGCCGCCTCCCCGGCCCTCCTGGACGCGCTGCGCTCCGGAGACGTCACCGCCCTCGCCGACACCCTGGGCAACGACCTCCAGCCCGCCGCGCTCTCCCTGCGCCCCTCTCTGGCCGCCACCCTCGCCGCGGGCACGGAGGCGGGGGCCCTGGCCGCCCTGGTCTCCGGCTCCGGCCCGACCACCGCGTTCCTGACGGCGGACGAGGAATCGGCCCGGAAGGTGGCCGAGGCCCTGCTCGCCTCGGGCACCTGCCGCAACGCCCGCACCGCGGTCTCCCCGGCCCCGGGCGCCACGGTCGTCTGACGGGGGTGCCGCGCCACCGCCCGGACGGACCGGTGGCGGCAAGGCCGCCGCGTGGAACCCCGTCCGCGGCCCCGTACCCTGGGAAGTCGATCGATCCCACGGGGCAGGAGTGAAATGGCCGTCAATCTGGTCAATGTCGAGCAGGTCAGCAAGGTGTACGGCACCCGTGCCCTGCTCGACGGCGTGTCCCTCGGGGTCTCCGAGGGGGACCGGATCGGTGTCGTGGGCCGCAACGGCGACGGCAAGACGACCCTCATCCGGATGCTCGCCAGGCTGGAGGAGGCGGACGGCGGACGCGTCACCCACAGCGGCGGGCTGCGCCTGGGCGTCCTCACCCAGCACGACTCGCTCGACCCACGGGCGACCATCCGCCACGAGGTGATCGGCGACCTCGCCGACCACGAGTGGGCGGGCAGCGCCAAGATCCGCGACGTCCTCACCGGGCTCTTCGGCGGGCTCGCGCTGCCGGGCTTCGAGCACGGTCTGGACACCGTCATCGGCCCGCTCTCCGGCGGCGAGCGGCGCCGCATCGCGCTGGCCAAGCTGCTCATCGCCGAGCAGGACCTGATCGTCCTCGACGAGCCCACCAACCACCTCGACGTCGAGGGCATCTCCTGGCTGGCCGGCCATCTCCGGGCCCGCCGCTCCGCCCTCGTCTGCGTCACCCACGACCGCTGGTTCCTCGACCAGGTCTGCACCCGCATGTGGGACGTCCAGCGCGGCACGGTCCACGAGTACGAGGGCGGCTACAGCGACTACGTCTTCGCACGGGCCGAACGGGAGCGGATCGCCGCGACCGAGGAGGCCAAGCGGCAGAACCTGATGCGCAAGGAGCTGGCCTGGCTGCGCCGCGGCGCCCCGGCCCGCACCTCCAAGCCCCGCTACCGCATCGAGGCGGCCAACGAGCTGATCGCCGACGTGCCGCCGCCGCGCGACACCAGCGAGCTGATGAGGTTCGCCAACGCCCGGCTCGGCAAGACCGTCTTCGACCTGGAGGACGTGACCGTCCAGGCCGGCCCCAAGACGCTGCTCGCCCACCTCACCTGGCAGCTCGGCCCCGGCGACCGGATCGGCCTGGTCGGGGTCAACGGCGCGGGCAAGACCTCGTTGCTGCGGGCGCTGGCCGACGCGGCCCGCACCCAGGGCGACGTCCAGCCCGTCGCCGGGAAGATCGTCGTCGGCAAGACCGTCAGGCTGGCCTACCTCTCCCAGGACGTTGCCGAACTCGACCCGAACCTGCGGGTCCTGGAGGCCGTCCAGCAGGTGCGCGACCGGGTCGACCTCGGCAAGGGCCGGGAGATGACCGCCGGCCAGCTCTGCGAGCAGTTCGGCTTCACGAAGGAGAAGCAGTGGACCCCGGTCGGGGACCTCTCGGGCGGTGAGCGGCGACGGCTCCAGATCCTGCGCCTGCTGATGGACGAGCCGAACGTCCTCTTCCTCGACGAGCCCACCAACGACCTGGACATCGAGACCCTGACCCAGCTGGAGGACCTCCTCGACGGCTGGCCCGGATCGATGATCGTGATCTCCCACGACCGGTTCTTCATCGAGCGGACCACGGACCGGGTGATGGCGCTGCTCGGCGACCGCACGCTGCGGATGCTGCCGCGCGGCATCGACGAGTACCTGGAGCGCAGACAGCGGATCGAGGAGGCGGCGACCCCCTCCGCCGCACCCGCCCCGGCAAAGGAGAAGGCCGCCCCGGCCGCGACGCTCTCCCCGCAGGCCGCCCGCGCGGCGAAGAAGGAGCTCCAGAAGGTCGAGCGGCAGCTCGACAAGATCTCGACGCGCGAGACGACCCTGCACGCCCAGATCGCGGAACACGCCACGGACTTCGAGAAGGTCGCGCAGCTCGACGCCGAGCTGCGCGAACTGGTCGCCGAGCGCGACGAATTGGAGATGCGCTGGCTCGAACTGGCCGAGGACTCCTGACCGTCGAGGCGTGATCCGACGCGGCCGTCGGGGCCGGTGGGGCGGGTGGTAGAAAGAAACCTTGCCCCGGCACCGCCAGCAGCCGGACGGTCCGTACGAAGCACGAAGGGGGACGCGCTGATGACCCAGCCGCCCGGCCAGCAATCGCCGCAGGGAGGCTTCGGGGCTCCGTACGACCCCCCGCCGGGGTCGGGTCAGCCGTCACCGTCCGCGCCGCCGACGCCGCCGTCCCCGACTCCGGCCCCCGGGCCGGGGTACGGCCCGGCGCAGCCCGGCCCGTACAACGCACCGGCGCAGCCCGGTCCGTACAACGCCCCCGCGCAGCCCGGCGGTCCGTACCAGGCGCCCGCCCAGCCGGGCCAGGCCGCGGGCCCCTACGGCACCCCCGCCCAGCCGGGGCCGTACAACGTCCCCGCCCAGCCGGGGCCGTACAACGTCCCCGCGCAGCCCGGCCCGTACAACGCCCCCGCGCAGCCCGGTCCGTACAACGTCCCCGCGCAGCCCGGCTCGTACGGTCCCCCGGGGCAGCCCGGCGGACCGGCGGGGAACGGCGGCGGGTTCTTCCGGGGCAGGCGGGGAGCGGTCGTCGGAGGCGTGCTCGCCGTGGCACTGCTGGCCGGGGGCGGCGTGTGGCTGGCCGTGGGCGGGGACGACGGGAAGAAACCCGACGCGAGCAGGAGCGCGGGCCCCGACCAGGACTCCTCGTCCGGCGGCACGAAGGACGACAAGTCCGGCGCCGAGGACGAGGACAAGGCCGCGGCCGAGCGCGCGAGCGCACTGCGCGCGCAGGTCGCCGGGATCAACGCCAAGCGCAAGGCGGGCGAGGCGAAGGCCCTCTGGCTCCAGGAGGGCGGCGTCGACCTGCCGCGCAACGGGGCGGACGTCTTCGGCCCCTGGATCGTCGGCGACACCGTCGTCAAGGCGATGTACCGCACCGTCTCCGGCTACTCCGTCGGCGACGGCAAGGAGAAGTGGAGCCTGCGCCTGCCGGCCACCATGTGCGCGGCCCCCACACAGGCCACCACCGACGGCAAGATCGTCCTCGGCGTCATGAGCGGCAGCGGCACCAAGGCGTTCTGCAACGCGCTCCAGATGGTCGACCTCAACACCGGCAAGGCCGGCTGGTACAAGACGTACAAGCGGGAGGGCACCTGGGACATGCTCTCCGACCCCGCGATGGCGATCAACGGGGACACCGTGACCATCGGGCGCAAGACCAGGACGGACGCCTTCCGGGTCGCTGACGGCAAGGTGCTCTTCGGGGAGCTGCCGGGCAACTGCCAGCCGTTCGGCTTCGCGAGCGGCCCCGTGGCGGTGGCCGCGGCCAGTTGCCAGACGGCGGCCGACGACCACAAGGAACAGCAGGTCAAGCGGATCGACCCGGTCACCGGCAAGGTCCAGTGGACGTACGAGGTCAAGAAGGGCTGGGAGATCTCGCAGTTCTACTCGGTCAGCCCACTGGTCGTCTCCCTGCGCAAGCCGGAGGAGGAGAAGTGGGCCATTCTCGTGCTCAACGACAACGGGACCTACCGCTCCCAGCTGATCGGTGACGACGCGAACTACAAGACCCAGTGCGACGCCGACATGCTCAGCTCCGGCAAGGCCCTCGACGGCTGCCTGGGAGTGACGGCCGACCAGCACGGGGTCTACATGGCGACCGAAGCCGAGTCCGGGCTCGACCCGGCCAACAAGGTCGTCGCCTTCGACCCGGGCACCGGCAAGGTCAAGTGGAAGGCCGCCTCCCCGGCCGGGCAGACCCTGATGCCGATGCGGGTGGAGGGCGGCAGGCTGCTGATGTACCTGGACGCGGGGAAGGGCAAGGGCGGCGGCATCGCGTCCCTTCCGACGACCGGCGGCACCCCGCAGACGGTGCTGCGGCACCCGGCCGCGGGCTCGGAGACCGAGCGGGACTTCTTCGACCCCAAGGTCGCCTACGCGGGCGGCCGGTCCTTCCTCGTGCAGTCCACCATCAGCGGCGCCTCGGACGGCGACGAGAAGAAGATGAAGGCCATGATGGCCTTCGGCAACTGACGCACCAGGTCGTAACGGGGGCATCACGGGGCGGTTCTCCCTTGGGAACAGCGAGTGGACCGACCCGGTGCCCCGGGCGTCGCGGGTGGTACAAAGAAGGCCCGCTCGACTGACGCAACGCCGCGGGATCCATGCCCGATCCGCTCCATTCCAAAGAGTTCGGGGGTTCTGTCCCCGGGGCTCCCAGGGATCGCGGGGGAGATCGGAGCGGGCACAGGACCGCACGAAGGGGGGACGCGCTGATGACCCAGCCGCCCAACCAGCAACCGCCGCAGGGCGGCTTCGGCGCGCCGCAGGACCCGCAGGGAATTCCTCAGCCGCCCCAGGGCCCGCCGCAGACCCCGCCCCCGGCCGCCCCGCCGGGCCCGCCGTCGGCCCAGCCCGGCTACGGCTACCCGCAGGCGCCCGGTCAGGCCCCCGGCTACGGCTACCCGCAGCAGCCGGGCCAGCAGCCGGGCCCCTACGGTCAGCAGCCCGGTCCGTACGGTCAGCAGCCCGGTCCGTACAACGCGCCGACCCAGACGGGCCCGTACGGTCAGCAGCCGGGTCCGTACAACGCACCGACCCAGACGGGCCCATACGGTCAGCAGCCCGGTTACGGCCAGCCGCAGCCGCAGTACCCCGGCGCCCCGGCCCCCGGCGGGCCGGACGGCGGCCCCAAGCGCAAGACCGCGCTCATCATCGGCGCCGCGGCTGCCGCGCTCCTGGTGATCGGCGGCGGCGTCGTCTTCGCCCTGAACGGCGACGACGACAAGAAGGAGCCCGTCGCGCAGCAGAGCAAGGGCGCCGAGCCCAGCGGCTCGCCCTCCGTCGACGAGGGCGACGGCAACGGCGACGGCGACGGCAGCGTCAACGACGACCTCAACGCCGGCCGCAAGAAGGGCGAGGCGAAGGTCCTCTGGCTCCAGAAGAACGACATCGACCTGCCCCGCAACGGCTCCGACGTCCGCGGCCCCTGGGTGGTCGGCGACACCGTCGTCAAGGGCATGTACCGCACGATCTCCGGCTACTCCGTCAGTGACGGCAAGCAGAAGTGGACGATGAAGCTGCCCGCCGACCTGTGCGCGGCGCCCGTCCAGCCCGCCACCAACGGCAAGATCGTCATCGGCGTCAAGAACGGCACCACCGACAAGGCCGACTGCGCGGACCTCCAGATGATCGACCTCAACACCGGCAAGGCCGGCTGGAAGAAGTCGATCACGAAGAACGGCACCTGGGACTTCCTCTCGGACATCTCCCTCGCCATCAGCGGCGACACGGTCACCGTCGGGCGCACCGGGAACTCCAATGCCTACCGGGTCAGCGACGGCAAGGAGCTGTTCGGCAAGCAGTCGGGCAACTGCCAGCCGTTCGCCTTCGCCGGCGGCCCCAAGCTGATCGCCGCCTCCAACTGCCGCACCGGCGACGTCGACAACCCGCAGCACCAGATCCAGGAACTGGACCCGGTCACGGGCAAGCCCAAGTGGACGTACCAGCCCAAGCGCGGCTGGGAGATCGACCGGGTCTACTCGGTGGCCCCGCTCGTGGTCTCCCTGAAGAAGGACAAGGAGTGGAGCATCCTCGCCCTGAAGGAGAACGGGCAGCTCCGCACCGGCATCACCAGCGACAAGGGCGACAAGTTCGCACCGGACTGCGGCGGCGCCTTCGCGATCTTCGGCAAGTCCCTCGACGGCTGCACCGGAGTCGCCGCCGACGCCAACACCTTCTACATGGCCACCGCCCCGGACTCCAGCGGCCTCGCCCGCACGAACAAGGTCGTGGCGTTCGACCTGAACACCGGCAAGTCCAAGTGGAAGGCCGCGGCCCCGGCCGAGCGCACGGTGAAGCCGCTGCGCATGGAGGGCGGCAACGTGCTGCTCTACGTGGAGGCCGGTTACAACAAGGGCGGCGGGATCGCCACCCTCGCGCCGACCGGCGGCACCCCGCGGATGGTGCTCCAGCACCCCCAGTCGACGTCCGAGATCGAGAACTCCTTCTACAACACGAAGATCGTCTACGCGGACGGCCGTTCCTTCATCGCGAGCGGCCGGGTCAGCGCCAGGAACGACAAGGAAGAGCTGGAGACGAAGACCATGATGGCCTTCGGCAACTGACGGCTCCCCCGAGCCCTCGACGGCGACACCGAGCCGTCGGACCCGACGCCTCACGACCGGCAGCGGCCGGAGCACGACCGACCGCTGCCGGCCCCGACCCACCGACTCCCTTTCCCCCAGAGGTACGCACGCCATGACGCAGCCGCCCCAGCCGCCCAACGATCCGCCCCAGGGCGGATTCGGCGCCCCGCAGGACCCCCCGCCGGGCGGGTTCGGCGCTCCGCAGGACCCGCCGCCCGGCGGATTCGGCGCTCCCACCCCGCCGCCCGCGGCCGGTCAGCAGACCCCGCCCGCCGACCCGCTGGCCAAGCAGCCGCCCACCCTGCCCGCGGGCGGGGGCTTCGGCGCGCCGACCCCGCCGCCCGCCGCCGGGCAGCCCCCGCAGCCCGGCGCCCCGCAGCCGCCGGCCGGTTACGGCTACCCGCAGGCCGGTGCCCCGCAGCCGGGATACGGCTACCCGCAGTCGCCCGTGCCTGGCCAGCCGCAGCAGGGCTACGGCTTCCCGCAGGGCATGCCGCCCGGCCAGCCGCCGCAGCAGGGCTACGGCTTCCCGCAGGGGATGCCGCCCGGCCAGCCGCCGCAGCAGGGCTACGGCTACCCGACCACGCCGATGCAGCAGCAGCAGCCGTACCCGCCGCAGCAGAACGGCAACGGCAACAAGAAGTTCAGCACCCAGATGCAGATCATCGTCGCCGCCTCGGTCGCCGTGGTGCTGATCGTGGCCGGCGGCATTTGGTACGCCTCCGGCGACGACGACAAGACGGACACGACGTCCCAGTCCGGCGGCACCACCGGCGGCAAGGAGGGCACCGACAAGGGCGGGGCCCTCGGCGGCGGCAAGGAGAAGGCCCCCGCGGACCCCAAGGCCACGGTCGCCTTCCAGCTGCCGATGCCGAAGGTCACCGACGTCACCAAGGTCGACGGCTCCTGGCTGACCGACAAGGCGTACGTGAAGACCGGGCTGAACGAGATCGTCGGCTACGACCCGGCCAAGGGCACCAAGCTGTGGTCCATCCCGCTGCCGGGCCAGCTCTGCGCCGCCTCGCGCCACATGTCCAAGGACTACAAGACCGCGATCGCCTTCCAGCAGGGCAAGCCCACCAAGGAGACCAAGTACCCGCCGTGCAACCAGGTCGGCGCGCTCGACCTGACCACCGGCAAGCTGATGTGGAGCAAGTCGATCACCGCCGCCACCAGCGGTGACGCCCCGGTCAGGTTCGACGAGATCACGGTCAGCGGCAACACGGTCGCCGCGGGCGGCCTGGAGGGCGGCGCCGCCTTCGACCTGAACACCGGCGCCGAGCGCTGGAAGCCCAAGGCCAGCACCGACGGCTGCCTGGACAAGGGGTACGGCGGCGGCGAGGCGCTCGCGGTGGTCCGCAAGTGCGGTACGTACGACGACCCGCAGCTGACCATCCAGGCGCTGAACCCGACCACCGGGGCCCCGCTCTCCTCGTACAAGATGCCGCCCGGCGTCGACTACGCGAGCATCGTCTCCACCAAGCCGCTGGTCGTCGCGGCCGACGTCGGCGACACCGCCGGTGACGGCAGCGGCATCTCGGACTTCTTCTCCATCGACTCCGCCACCGGCAAGCTGCTCACCCGGATTCCGGCGGACGCCGAGAAGTACGCCGCGCGCTGCGCCTCCACCGAGGTCGAGGGCTGCAGCCAGCTCGCCGTCGGCAACAACCGCATCTACCTGCCGACCGAGGACCACGAGGGCACCGGCGAGTACGGCGACACCAACGAGATCGTCTCCTTCGATCTCACGACCGGCAAGCCGACCAGTGACCGCGCCGACGCGGGCGACCGCTACACGATGTTCCCGATCCGCATGGACGGCGGCAACATCATCGCGTACCGGGTGCCCCCGTACGACAAGGGCGGCCAGGTCGTCTCCATCGACGGCGGCACGTTCAAGCAGACGGTGCTGATGGAGAACCCGAGCGACAAGGCCGTCCGTGCCGCGGAGACCAGCTTCACGCCGGACTACTCCGAGTTCCTCTACAACGACGGGCACCTGTACCTGTCGAGCACGATGGTCAGCAAGCCGCACGGCTCGCTGGACGCGGACCGCCGTCTGGTGGTCAGCTTCAGCAGGGGCTGAGCGACCGGCCGCATGCGTGAGGGGGCGGTGCCCGCGGGACGGGCACCACCCCCTCACGCGTCCGGGAGTCCCGGATCAGGCGGTGCAGCGGGAAGTAGGGGGTTCCGGCGTCCCCGTGGGGATCAGCCGGACGCCGACCGAGTGACCGTCGGCGGCCGCGGTTCCGGTGAACGCGGGGCCGCGAGCGCGGCACACGCGGCCACGGCGACGAGCAAGGTCTTCTTCAGTCGCATGAGTTCCTCGACGGACGATCCGTGCCGATCGGCGGGAGGGCCACCGATCCGTAATGGTCGGCAGGCAGATTACAACGGAGCCCGGTCGGACACGGCGCGTCATCAACCGGTCCCGAACGCACGTCGATTCGGTGATCCGGAGCCTTTTGGCCGGTAAGACGCCCGCGACGTCGAACAAGCGTGTAGCTTGCCGGGTCAGGAGGGCCGGGGGGACCGGTGTCACCGGTGGCTACGGGGGTGTGCTCGATGGGCGTGCGGCTCATGGTGGTCGACGACCACAGACTGCTCGCCGAGGCGCTCGCCTCGGCGCTGAAGCTGCGGGGCCACCGGGTCCTCGCGGCGGCGGCGCCGACGGCGGGCGCGGCGGAACTGGTGGTCAGCAGGGCCCCGGAGGTCTGTCTGTTCGGCACCGCGACACCCGCCGAACCCGGCACCTTCGACCCGATCGTGCGCATCCGGCGCGAGCGCCCGCAGGTGGCCGTCGTGGTGCTCGGCCCGGTGCCCAGCCCGCGGGGAATCGCGGCGGCCTTCGCCGCGGGCGCCGCGGGGTACGTCCGCCACGACGAACGCATGGAGGGCGTCGAACGGGCCATGGCCAAGGCACGGGCCGGCGAGGCGGCGGTGGCACCGCAGCTCCTCCAGGGAGCCTTCGCCGAACTGCTCAACCCCGCCACCGCGCCGGACGACGAGGGGCAGCGGCTGCTGCGGATGCTCACCCCGCGCGAGGTCGAGGTCCTGATGCGGGTCGCCGAGGGCGAGGACACCCGGCGGATCGCGGCCGGGATGCGGATCGCGCCCAGCACCGCGCGCACGCATGTGCAGCGGGTGCTGATGAAGCTGGGCGTCGGCTCCAGGCTGGAGGCCGCGGCGCTCGCGGCCCGCACGGGACTGCTGGACCGTGCGGCCCCGGACGGCCGACCGGACCCGCTGCTTTCCTGAGCCACCCCTTCCGTTTCCCTCCTGTTTCTCCTGCTCCCCTCACGATCCAACAAACTCCGAACCGCGCACCTTTGCCGCGCGCCGGGCCCGGCCGCACACCGCTGCCCAGTGCCGCCCGCGCCGCACCCTGCCGCCCGGCACGGGACCACTCATTGACGCGCCTGTTCGCTTGTGGTTCATTGTGTTTGGTTATGTTTGGAGGAACCTGGTGAAGAAGACGGTCACGACGCTCGCCGACGGCCGGGAGCTGATCTACTACGACACCCGCGACGACACCGTGCGCGAGGCCGTCGACCGGCGCCCCCTGGACCCCGTCTCGACGTCGTCCGAGATCCGCCGCGACCCGTTCCTCGGGGACAGCGTCGCCATCGCCTCGCACCGCCAGGGTCGCACCTACCACCCGCCGGCCGACGAGTGCCCGCTCTGCCCCTCGCAGGACGGCAGGCTGAGCGAGATCCCCGAGGCGGACTACGACGTCGCCGTCTTCGAGAACCGGTTCCCCTCGCTCGCCGGTGACTCCGGCCGCTGCGAGGTCGTCTGCTTCACCTCCGACCACGACGCCTCGTTCGCCGACCTCACCGAGGAGCAGGCCGCCCTGGTGCTGGCCGCGTGGACCGACCGCACCGCCGAACTCGCCGAACTCCCGCAGGTGCAGCAGGTGTTCTGCTTCGAGAACCGGGGCGCCGAGATCGGGGTCACGCTCGGCCACCCGCACGGCCAGATCTACGGCTACCCCTTCGTCACCCCGCGCACCGAGCTGATGTTCCGCTCGATGACCGCCCACCGCGCCGAGACCGGCGGCAACCTCTTCGACGACGTCGTGGCCCGCGAGGAGAAGGACGGCTCGCGGATCGTCATCGAAGCCGAACACTGGATCGCCTTCGTGCCGTACGCGGCGCACTGGCCGTACGAGGTCCACCTCCACCCCCGCCGCCGCGTCCCCGACCTGCGGGAACTCGACGAGGCCGCACGCGCGGAGTTCCCACAGGTTTATCTGGAACTCTTGAGGCGGTTCGACCGGATCTTCGGCCCCGGAGAGCCGCCGACCCCGTACATCGCGGCCTGGCACCAGGCCCCGTTCGGGGTCCCCGGACGGGAGGAATTCGGGCTCCACCTGGAGCTCTTCACCATCCGACGCACCTCCGGCAAGCTGAAGTTCCTCGCCGGTTCCGAGTCCGGGATGAACGTGTTCATCAACGACGTGCCGCCGGAGGCCGCGGCCCGGCGACTGCGAGAGGTAGCGAGCCAGTGAGCAAGTCCCAGAAGAAGTACCTGGTCACGGGTGGTGCGGGCTACGTCGGCAGCGTGGTCGCCCAGCACCTGCTGGAGGCCGGCCATGCGGTCACCGTCCTCGACGACCTGTCGACCGGGTTCCGGGAGGGCGTCCCCGCCGGGGCCGAGTTCATCGAGGGCCGCATCCAGGACGCCGCGAAGTGGCTGGACGCCTCCTACGACGGGGTGCTGCACTTCGCCGCGTACTCCCAGGTCGGCGAGTCCGTCGCGGACCCGGAGAAGTACTGGGTCAACAACGTCGGCGGATCCGTCGCGCTGCTCGCCGCGATGCGCGACGCCGGGGTGCGCACCCTGGTCTTCTCCTCCACCGCCGCCACCTACGGCGAACCGGCCACCACCCCCATCACCGAGTCCGACGCCACCGCCCCCACCAACCCCTACGGCGCCACCAAGCTCGCCGTCGACCACATGATCACCGGCGAGGCGGCCGCACACGGACTGGCCGCGGTCTCGCTCCGCTACTTCAACGTGGCCGGGGCGTACGGCAGTTGCGGGGAACGGCACGACCCCGAGTCGCACCTCATCCCGCTGGTCCTCCAGGTCGCCCTCGGGCGGCGCGAGTCGATCTCCGTGTACGGCGACGACTACCCGACCCCCGACGGCACCTGCGTCCGCGACTACATCCACGTCGCCGACCTCGCCGAGGCCCATCTGCTGGCCCTGGAGGCGGCCACCGCGGGCGAGCACCTGATCTGCAACCTCGGCAACGGCAACGGCTTCTCGGTGCGCGAGGTCGTCGAGACGGTCCGCGAGGTCACCGGCCGCCCCGTCCCGGAGACCGTCGCCCCGCGCCGGGCCGGCGACCCCGCCGTGCTGGTCGCCTCCGCCGACACCGCCAGGCAGCGGCTCGGCTGGGCCCCGTCCCGCCCCGACCTGACCGGAATCGTCGCCGACGCCTGGGCGTTCGCCCGCCGAGAGGAAACCCCCGCACCATGACCGGGAACAGCGAACTGACCGCCTCCTTCACCGAGTTGTACGGTCGGCAGCCCGAAGGGATCTGGGCGGCCCCCGGCCGGGTCAACCTGATCGGCGAGTACACCGACTTCAACGACGGCTTCGTGATGCCGCTCGCGCTGCCGCACACCGCACGCGCGGCCGCCGCCCGCCGCACCGACGGCGAACTGCGGCTCCACTCGACCGACGTGCCCGGCGGCGTCGTCCGGCTCCGGATCGACGACCTCGCCCCGGACCAGGGGCACGGCTGGGCCGCGTACCCGGCGGGGGTCGTCTGGGCGCTGCGCGAGGCGGGCCACCCGGTCACCGGCGCGGACATCCAGCTGACCTCCACCGTCCCCACCGGCGCCGGGCTGTCCTCCTCCGCCGCGCTGGAGACCGTCACCGCGTTCGCCCTGAACGACCTGTTCGGACTCGGGCTCACCGCACCGGAGCTGGCGGTGCTCGGCCAGCGCGCCGAGAACGCCTTCGTCGGCGTGCCGTGCGGGGTCATGGACCAGATGGCGTCCGCCTGCTGCACCGAGGGCCACGCCCTGCACCTCGACACCCGCGACCTCACCCGGCGCCAGGTCCCCTTCGACCTGCCCGCCCACGGGCTGCGGCTGCTGGTGGTCGACACCCGGGTCAAGCACGAACTCGGCGACGGCGCCTACGCCGAACGCCGGGCCGGCTGCGAGGCCGGGGCCGCCGCGCTCGGCCTGCGCACGCTGCGCGAGCTGCCGTACGACGGCCTCGCCGAGGCCCTGGACACCCTGATCGAGTCCGGCGCGGACGAGTCCGTGGTGCGCTACGTGCGCCATGTGGTCAGCGACAACGAGCGGGTCGAGCGGGTCATCGCGCTGCTCGACGCCGGGGACGTGCGGGCCGTGGGCCCGGTCCTCGACGCCGGGCACGCCTCGCTCCGCGACGACTTGCGGGTCTCCTGCGCCGAGCTGGACCTGGCGGTGTCGGCGGCGGTCGGGGCCGGTGCGCTCGGCGCCCGGATGACCGGCGGCGGCTTCGGCGGCTCGGCGATCGTGCTGGTGGAGGAGGCGCGGGCGGACACGGTCGCCGATGCCGTGCGGGAGGCGTTCGCCGCGGCGGGACACACCCCGCCGGGGATCTTCCCGGCGGTTCCCTCGGCGGGCGCCCGCCGCCTCGTCTGAACCCCTTCCGCCACGTCACACCGCACAGGTCACCCCCGAACACCTGAACGATACGGGCCAGTTCTGTGAATTGCCTTCCCCCGGGGCCCGTCGGCCTTACCCTGATGCACAGCACCGGTGGGGGCCGGGGCTGATTCAGGGGTACGAGACAGTCGGGTACGGCGCCCGGGGCGGGTGGCAGTCGACAACACGGCGGCGGCCGTGGACTGCGGTCCCATCTCCCCGAACCGGGCACCGTACCCGTACTGATCTGTCCCTTCGAAAGGGCCCGGGGGTGGCCCGGGAACAGACGCGGCATGGGGGTGCCTGTGGTTCGTATCCGGGTTCTCGTGGTGGACGACCACCGAATTTTCGCCGAATCGCTGGCAGCGGCGCTCACGGCCGAGCCCGACGTCGAGGTGGCGGCCGCGGGCAGCGGCCCCGCCGCCCTGCGCTGCCTGGAACGGGCCGCCGCGGAGGGGCGCGGCTACGACGTGGTGCTGGTCGACGCCGAACTGGGCGCCCTCGCCCCGGGCGATCGCCCCTCGCCCGTCCCGGTGCCGAACGGCGGGCAGGGCGCACCGGTGGACGGCATCTCCCTGGTCGCCGGGGTCCACGCCGCCCGGCCCTCGGTGCGCACGGTGGTGCTCGCCGAGCGGGACGACCCGCACCGGGCCGCGCAGGCCCTCCAGGCCGGGGCCTCGGGGTGGGTCGCCAAGGACTGCTCGTTACAACGGCTGCTCGCGGTCGTCCGCGGTGTGCTGCGCGACGAGACGCATCTGCCGCCCGCCCTGCTCACGGGCGTGCTGAAGGAGCTGACGGCGACGCGCAAGCACCGCACCGAGAGCGAGCAGCTGGTCGAGTCGCTGACCCCGCGCGAGCGCGAGGTGCTGCGCTGCATGGTGGCGGGCCTGGGGCGCAAGGCGGTGGCGGAGCGGCTCTTCCTCTCCCCGCACACGGTCCGCACCCACATGCAGAACGTGCTGGGGAAGCTGGGCGTGCACTCCACGCTGGCCGCAGTGGCGCTGGCCCGGCGGGCGGGCGTGGGACCGGCCGAACCGGAGCCGGAGCGAGCGGCGCTATCCGGGGATGTTGTCGAACGGAGCGGTCAACTGGCGTAGCAGGTCCGCCAGTTCGCCCCGCTGGCGGGTGGAGAGCTCGCCGAGGATGGCCCGCTCCTGGGCGAGCAGGCCGGCCAGCGACTGGTCGGCCTTGTCGCGCCCCTCGGCGGTGAGCCGGACGAGCACGCCGCGGCGGTCGTTGGGGTCGGGGAGCCGCTCGACGAGATTCTTCTTGGTGAGCCGGTCGATGCGGTTGGTCATCGTGCCGGAGGTGACCAGGGTCTGGGTGAGCAGCTGGCCGGGGGAGAGCTGATAGGGGGCGCCGGCGCGGCGCAGGGAGGTCAGCACGTCGAACTCCCACGGTTCGAGATCATGCTCGGAGAAGGCGATCCGGCGGGCCCGGTCCAGATGACGGGCCAGGCGGGAGACGCGACTGAGCACCTCGAGCGGTTCCACGTCGAGGTCGGGGCGCTCTCGGCGCCATGCAGCGACCAACCGGTCGACCTCGTCCTCCATGTGGATCAGTGTAGAGGGTCTGTCGACATGAAGTCTCTTGAATTCGAGTGTCTTGACATCAAGATATACGTGGCGTGATCCTGGCTGCCATGACCTCACCCACCTGGGACCCCCGCCAGTACCTGCGCCACGCGGACCACCGCACCCGCCCCTTCCACGACCTCCTGGCCCGGATCCCCGACCCGCCCACCCCCGCCCCCCGCATCGCCGACCTCGGCTGCGGAGCGGGAAACGTCACCGCGCTCCTCGCCGACCGCTGGCCCCGGGCCCGCATCACCGGCTACGACAACTCCCCGCAGATGCTCGAACGGGCCGAGGCCCACGCCGGCCCCCTCCTCGACTTCGCCGAGGCCGACGCCACGACCTGGACCCCCGGCGAACCGTACGACCTGATCGTCTCCAACGCCCTGCTCCAGTGGGTCCCGGACCACGCCGCCCGCTTCCCCGCCTGGCTGGACGCGATCTCCCCCGGCGGAACGTTCGCCCTCCAGGTCCCCGGCAACTTCGACCAGCCCACCCACGTCCTGATGCGCCGGCTCGCCGACTCCCCGCGCTGGCGCGACCGGCTGGGCGGCACACTCCGTCACACCGACGCGGTCCTCACCCCCGCCGCCTACCTCGACGCACTGGCCGGTCCCGGCACCACGGCGGACGTCTGGGAGACCACGTACCTGCACCTGCTGCCCGGCGAGGACCCGGTGCTCGACTGGGTCAAGGGCACCGGCCTGCGCCCCGTCCTGACCGCCCTCGCCGACGACCCCGAGGCCCGCGAGGCGTTCCTCGCCGAATACCGCGACCTGCTGCGCACCGCCTACCCGGCCGGGCCGCACGGCACGGTCCTCCCGTTCCGCCGGATCTTCGCCGTCGCCCACAAGGAGAAGTGATGATCGCCGCCCTCGACCACGTACAGCTCGCCGCCCCGCCGGGCTCGGAGGACGCCCTGCGCGCGTACTACACGGGCGTCCTCGGCATGACGGAGATCCCCAAGCCCCCGGTGCTCGCGGCCCGCGGCGGCTGCTGGTTCGGGGCCGGGCCGGTCCAGCTCCACGTCGGCATCGAACAGGACTTCCGCCCGGCGGGGAAGGCCCACCCCGGACTGCGCGTCACGGACATCGAGGCGTTCGCGGCCCGCCTGGAGGAACGGGGCGCCGAGGCCCACTGGGACGGCGACCTGCCCGGCCACCGGCGCTTCTACAGCCACGACCCGGTGGGCAACCGACTGGAGTTCCTGGAACCGGTGGACGGCTGACCGGCCCCGTTCAGTTCTTGCGGTGCCCTATCAGCCGGGGCTTCGACTCCAGGTTCTCCAGGCCGTGCCAGGCCAGATTCACCAGGTGGGCCGCGACCTCCGCCTTCTTCGGCTTGCGGGCGTTCACCCACCATTGGCCGGTCAGCGCGACCATGCCCACCAGCGCCTGGGCGTACAGCGGCGCCAGCTTCGGATCGAAGCCGCGGGCCTTGAACTCCAGCCCCAGGATGTCCTCCACCTGGGTGGCGATGTCACTGATCAAGGAGGCGAAGGTGCCCGTGGACTGGGCCACGGGCGAATCGCGGACCAGGATGCGGAAGCCGTCCGTGTGCGTCTCGATGTAGTCCAGCAGGGCGAACGCGGCCTGTTCCAGCAGTTCCCGCGGATGGCCGGCGGTCAGCGCGCTCGTCACCATGTCGAGGAGCCGGCGCATCTCGCGGTCCACCACCACCGCGTACAGGCCCTCCTTGCCGCCGAAGTGCTCGTAGACCACCGGCTTGGACACCCCGGCGCGCGAGGCGATCTCCTCGACCGACGTCCCCTCGAAACCCTTGTCGGCGAAGAGGGTGCGGCCGATGTCCAGCAACTGCTCGCGACGTTCCTTGCCCGTCATCCGCACCCTGCGGGTACGGCGGGAGGAGGACGTACGGGTTTTCTCGCTGCTGGTACCGGAATCGCTCGCCACGTCGTCAATCATGCCGCGTCGGCACGTGCACGGTCGCGTCGGGCGTCGATACGGCGGGACTCGATCCGGGCGGAGTCCGGCCAGCGCACGTCGTGCGCCCAGCCCAGCTTCTCGAACCAGCGGATCAGTCGGGCACTCGAATCGATCTGACCCCGCATCACGCCGTGCCGGGCGCTCGTCGGATCGGCGTGGTGCAGGTTGTGCCAGGACTCGCCGCAGGACAGCACCGCGAGCCACCACACGTTCCCCGACCGGTCACGCGACTTGAACGGCCGCTTGCCGACCGCGTGACAGATCGAGTTGATCGACCAGGTGACGTGGTGCAGCAGGGCCACCCGCACCAGCGACCCCCAGAAGAAGGCGGTCGCCGCACCCCACCACGACATCGTCACCAGCCCGCCGACCAGCGGCGGAAGCGCCAGCGACACGATCGTGAAGGTCAGGAAGTGCCGGGAGACGCCACGGATCGCCGGATCCTTGATCAGATCGGGGGCGTACTTGTGCTGCGGCGTCTGCTCCTCGTCGAACATCCATCCGATGTGGGCCCACCACAGGCCCTTCATCAGCGCCGGCACGCTCTCCCCGAAACGCCACGGCGAATGCGGATCGCCCTCCGCGTCCGAGAAGCGGTGGTGCTTGCGGTGATCGGCCACCCACCGCACCAGCGGACCCTCCACGGCCAGCGAACCCGCCACTGCCAGAGCGATGCGCAACGGACGCTTCGCCTTGAAGGAACCATGGGTGAAATAACGGTGGAAACCGATCGTGATCCCGTGGCAGCCGATGAAGTACATCGCCACGAGCAGCCCCAGATCGAGCCAGCTCACCCCCCGGCCCCAGGCCAGCGGCACCGCCGCGACCAGCGCCACGAACGGCACCACGATGAACAGCAGAAGAGCGATCTGCTCGATGGACCGCTTGCTGTCCCCGCCGAGCGTGGCGGAAGGAAGAACCTGATCGTCGACCGCCCCTGGCTGGGCATCGTCGATCACGGAGGGGCTGGTGTTCATGGGGGGTCCCCGGGGAAGAGAAGTACGACGGACAGCTCTGGCTACGCTCCCGTAACCTACGGCGACGTAAGTATGGCAGCGCCGAGGCCCCGGCACGAGAGCGCGACGGACCCCCACCGAGCGGAGAACCCGATCGGGGCCCGAGCGGCGCCGACGACATGGACACCTATCCTGGTGGGGTCGGACAGCGCGGTCCGCAACTCTGCTTTCCCGGGGCGGCCCACCGGCACCGCCGCCGACCGCGGCCCCGGTGAAACAGCCCACCCGTCTCACACCGCCATCCCTGTGGGGAGACGCCGAGCGCCGCACCTCCTCATTCACTGCAAGGAGCCGCACACCGTGAGCAGTGCCGACCAGACCCCCGCCGCCAGCACCGAGCTGCGCGCCGACATCCGACGCCTCGGCGACCTGCTGGGCGAGACCCTCGTACGCCAGGAGAACCAGGAACTCCTCGACCTCGTCGAACGCGTACGCGCCCTCACCCGCACCGACGGCGAGGCCGCCGCCGAACTCCTCGGCGACACGGACCTGGAAACCGCCGCACAACTCGTGCGCGCCTTCTCCACCTACTTCCACCTGGCCAACGTCACCGAGCAGGTGCACCGCGCCCGCGAGATGCGCGACCGACGCGCCGCCGAGGGCGGACTCCTCGCCCGCACCGCCGACCGGCTCAAGGACGCCGACCCCGAGCACCTGCGCGAAACCGTCAAGAACCTCAACGTACGACCCGTCTTCACCGCACACCCCACCGAAGCCGCGCGACGCTCCGTCCTCAACAAGCTCCGCCGCATCGCCGCCCTGCTGGACACCCCCGTCGTCGAGGCGGACCGCCGCCGCCAGGACCTCCGCCTCGCCGAGAACATCGACCTCATCTGGCAGACCGACGAACTCCGCGTCGTACGTCCCGAGCCCGCCGACGAGGCCCGCAACGCCATCTACTACCTCGACGAGCTGCACGCCGACGCCGTCGGGGACGTACTGGAGGACCTCGCAGCCGAACTGGAACGGGTCGGCATCGAACTCCCCGCCGGCACCCGCCCCCTCACCTTCGGCACCTGGATCGGCGGCGACCGCGACGGCAACCCCAACGTGACCCCCGCCGTCACCTGGGAAGTGCTGATCCTCCAGCACGAACACGGCATCACCGACGCCCTCGAACTCATCGACCACCTGCGCGGACTGCTCTCCAACTCCATCCGCTACACCGGTGCCACCGACGAACTGCTCGCCTCCCTCGAAACCGACCTGGAACGCCTCCCCGAGATCAGCCCCCGCTACAAGCGGCTGAACGCCGAGGAGCCCTACCGCCTCAAGGCCACCTGTATCCGGCAGAAGCTCGTCAACACCCGCGAACGCCTCGCCTCCGGCACCCCGCACCGCCCCGGCTGCGACTACCTCGGCACCGCCGACCTCCTCGCCGACCTCCAGCTCATCCAGACCTCCCTGCGCGAACACCGCGGCGGCCTCTTCGCCGACGGACGCATGGACCGCACCATCCGCACCCTCGCCGCCTTCGGCCTCCAGCTCGCCACCATGGACGTCCGCGAACACGCCGACGCCCACCACCACGCCCTCGGTCAGCTCTTCGACCGCCTCGGCGAGGAATCCTGGCGCTACGCCGACATGCCCCGCGACTACCGGCAGAAGCTCCTCGCCAAGGAACTCCGCTCCCGCCGCCCCCTCGCCCCCACCCCGGCCCCGCTGGACGCCGCCGGACAGAAGACCCTCGGCGTCTTCCACACCATCAAGGAAGCCTTCGAACGGTTCGGCCCCGAAGTCATCGAGTCCTACATCATCTCGATGTGCCAGGGCGCCGACGACGTCTTCGCCGCCGCCGTCCTCGCCCGCGAGGCCGGCCTGATCGACCTCCACGCCGGCTGGGCCAAGATCGGCATCGTGCCGCTCCTCGAAACCACCGACGAACTGCGCGCCGCCGACGTCATCCTCGACGAAATGCTCGCCGACCCCTCCTACCGCCGCCTCGTCTCCCTGCGCGGCGACGTCCAGGAGGTCATGCTCGGATACTCCGACTCCTCCAAGTTCGGCGGCATCACCACCTCCCAGTGGGAGATCCACCGCGCCCAGCGCCGCCTGCGCGACGTCGCCCACCGCTACGGCGTGCGCCTGCGCCTCTTCCACGGCCGCGGCGGCACCGTCGGCCGCGGCGGCGGCCCCTCCCACGACGCGATCCTCGCCCAGCCCTGGGGCACCCTCGAAGGCGAGATCAAGGTCACCGAACAGGGCGAGGTCATCTCCGACAAGTACCTCATCCCGGCCCTCGCCCGGGAGAACCTGGAACTCACCGTCGCCGCCACCCTCCAGGCGTCCGCCCTGCACACCGCACCCCGCCAGTCCGACGAGGCCCTGGCCCGCTGGGACGCCGCCATGGACACCGTCTCCGACGCCGCCCACGCCGCGTACCGCAAGCTGGTCGAGGACCCCGACCTGCCCGCCTACTTCTTCGCCTCCACCCCCGTCGACCAGCTCGCCGAACTCCACCTGGGCTCCCGCCCCTCCCGCCGCCCGGACTCCGGCGCCGGACTCGACGGCCTGCGCGCCATCCCCTGGGTCTTCGGCTGGACCCAGTCCCGGCAGATCGTCCCCGGCTGGTACGGCGTCGGATCCGGCCTCAAGGCACTGCGCGAAGCCGGACTGGACACCGTCCTCGACGAGATGCACGAGCACTGGCACTTCTTCCGCAACTTCATCTCCAACGTGGAGATGACCCTCGCCAAGACCGACCTGCGGATCGCCCGCCACTACGTCGACACACTCGTCCCCGACGAACTGAAGCACGTCTTCGCCGACATCGAGGCCGAGCACGCCCTCACCGTCCAGGAAGTCCTCAAGGTCACCGGCGAATCCGAACTGCTCGGCACCAGCCCCGTGCTCCAGCAGACCTTCGCCATCCGGGACGCCTACCTCGACCCGATCTCCTACCTCCAGGTCTCGCTGCTGGCCCGCCAGCGCCGGGCCGCAGAACGCGGCGAGGAAGCCGACCCGCTCCTGTCCAGGGCCCTGCTGCTCACCGTCAACGGGGTCGCCGCGGGCCTGCGCAACACCGGCTGAGCCACAACCGGGACGCGGGCCCGGTCCCGCCCGCCACGCGAGGCGCACCGTGGTTCACGGTGCGCCTCGCGCCGTGAATCGGGGCGCGCATTGTGCTGCGAACGACGGTGCGCCTCGCGCCGCGAACCAGGGCGCGCCTCACAGCGCGATGAACGTCGCCCCGAGCAGGACCGCCCCCGCGATCCCGGTGCCCCAGCCGATCCGGGGCAGCCGCAGACCACCGCCGATGATCAGTCCCGCCAGCAGCAGCGCACCGCCCAACGGCACCCAGGCATGCAGAAAACCGGCCGTCCCGGTACGCACCACGTCGTCCGTTCCCGGCTTCACCACGACGGAGAACTCATCGCCCCGCCGGGCCGCCACCGACTTCTCGATCACCACCCGGGAACGCGGGGCGGCTTGCCCGGACGGCGCGAACGGGCCGGTGCACAGATCGGCACCACACCCCGTCACCGTCATCGTGCCGTGCTCACGGCCCTTGGACAGAACGATGTGATGCGCCTTGTCCCAGGAGGCCCACGCACCCGCCGCGAGCAACAACAGGACGACACAGCCCATGGCGGCATTGCGGGCGTAGACCAGGGCGCGGGGGGAGGAGCTCCGCTTCATGGGCAGCGATCCTTGGGCAGAGCGACGCCGTGGTCAACTCATGGCCGAAAATCACCGACTTACCGGCGGGAATGTCAGAGTTGCCCCGCCGAAAGGTCCCCGGGCGACACCCGGCGGGACGACACCGACGGACGGCCTCAGGAGTTGTACGCGCTCTGCGCGCGCTCCAGGCCCTCCGCGAGCAGACACTCCACCGAATCGGCGGCCCGGTCCACGAAGTAGGAGAGCTCCTTGCGCTCCGTGGACGAGAAGTCCTTCAGTACGAAGTCCGCGACCTGCATCCGCCCCGGCGGCCGGCCGATCCCGAACCGCACCCGGTGATAGTCCGGACCCATCGCCTTCGTCATCGACTTCAGCCCGTTGTGCCCGTTGTCGCCGCCGCCCAGCTTCAGCCGCAGCGTCCCGTAGTCGATGTCCAGCTCGTCGTGGACCGCCACGATGTGGTCGACCGGCACCTTGTAGAAGTCGCGCAGCGCGGTGACCGGCCCACCGGAAAGATTCATGTACGACATCGGCTTGGCCAGGATCACCCGCCGGTTCGCCGGTCCGGGCGGGCCGATACGGCCCTCCACGACCTGCGCCTGGGCCTTCTGGGCCCGCTTGAACTTCCCGCCGATCCGCTCGGCCAGCAGATCGGCGACCATGAAGCCGACGTTGTGCCGGTTCGCCGCGTACTCGGGGCCGGGGTTGCCGAGACCCACGACGAGCCAGGGTGCGGTGGCATCGGACATCTCTGCTCGGTCTCCTCGTGTGCGACGGCTGAGTACAGGGAGACGGGGCGGCGGGTCCCAGGCAAGGAACCGCCGCCCCGTCAGTGAAGCAGCAAGGGCGAGGCTCAGGCCTCGGCGCCCTCTTCGGCGGCCTCGGCGGCCGGCTCCTCGGCCTGCGCGGCGAGGACCTGGAGGACGACGGCGTCCTCGTCACCGGCCAGCACGGCGCCCTTCGGCAGCGGGATGTCCTTGGCGAGAACGGACGCACCGGCGTCCAGGCCCGCGACGGAGACCGTGACGGACTCGGGGATGTGGGTGGCCTCGGCCTCGACGAGCAGGGTGTTCTGGACGTACTCCAGGAGGTTGCCGCCCGGCGCCAGGTCGCCCTCGACGTGCACCGCGATCTCGACGTTGACCTTCTCGCCGCGCTTGACGGTCAGCAGGTCGACGTGCTCGATGTCGCCCTTGAGCGGGTTGCGCTGCACGGCCTTGGGGATGACCAGGGCGTCCTTGCCCTCGATGTCCAGACCGATCAGGACGTTGGCGGTCTTGAGCGCCATCATCAGGTCGTGACCCGGCAGCGTCACGTGAACCGGCTCGGCACCGTGACCGTAGATGACACCGGGAACCAGGTTGGCACGACGGGTGCGGCGGGCGGCGCCCTTGCCGAACTCGGTACGGATCTGGGCGGCGAGCTTGACCTCAGCCATGACTGCACTCCTCGTGGGGTGACGGAAAACGGACGGTCACCCGGCCCACGACAGACCTGCTACGAAGAGCGCGTCGATAACGGACCGCCGTACACACGGGTACGGCCTCCCTCGCCGAGCAACTCGCTGAGTCTACCCGCCGGGAAGGCCGCACCCAAAGTGGATCTTCGGTACCGCTGTGGTTACCGCACCTCGAAGAGGAGGCTCACTGCTCCTCGAAGAGGCTGGTCACCGAACCGTCCTCGAACACCTCGCGCACCGCGCGCGCGATCGTCGGCGCGATCGACAGCACCGTGATCTTGTCGAGGTCCACCTCGGCCGGGGTCGGCAGGGTGTCCGTGAAGACGAACTCGCTGACCTTGGAGTTCTTCAGCCGGTCCGCGGCCGGACCCGACAGCACACCGTGCGTCGCCGTCACGATCACGTCCTCGGCGCCGTGCGCGAACAGCGCGTCCGCCGCGGCACAGATGGTGCCACCGGTGTCGATCATGTCGTCGACCAGGACACAGACCCGGCCCTTGACGTTGCCGACCACCTCGTGGACGGTCACCTGGTTGGCGACGTCCTTGTCACGCCGCTTGTGGACGATCGCGAGCGGGGCGTCCAGCCGGTCGCACCAACGGTCGGCGACCCGCACCCGGCCGGCGTCCGGGGAGACGACCGTCAGCTTCGAACGGTCGACCTTGGCACCCACGTAGTCGGCCAGGATCGGCAGCGCGAAGAGGTGGTCGACCGGACCGTCGAAGAAGCCCTGGATCTGGTCCGTGTGCAGGTCGACGGTGAGGATGCGGTCGGCACCCGCCGTCTTCATCAGGTCGGCGATCAGACGGGCCGAGATCGGCTCACGACCACGGTGCTTCTTGTCCTGCCGGGCGTAGCCGTAGAACGGCACGATCACCGTGATGGAACGGGCCGAAGCGCGCTTCAGCGCGTCCAGCATGATCAGCTGCTCCATGACCCACTTGTTGATCGGGGCCGTGTGGCTCTGGATCAGGAAGCAGTCGGCGCCACGGGCCGACTCCTGGAAGCGGACGTAGATCTCACCGTTGGCGAAATCGAAGGCCTTCGTCGGCACGAGGCCGACACCCAGCTGGTGCGCAACCTCCTCGGCCAGCTCGGGGTGGGCGCGGCCGGAGAAGAGCATCAGTTTCTTCTCGCCGGTCGTCTTGATCCCGGTCACAGCACAGTCTCCTCAGACGTGTTCCTGGCGCTGCACGCATGTGTCCCGATGTGCAACGAGCCAGCCGAAATGGGGTGAGCACCTATCACGGTACGCCGTGCCCGGCGTGCCTGTTTCCGGTCAGCTTTCGTCGGTGACTTCCGGAGCGGCCGCCTGAGCCGCCTGCGCGGCGGCGCTCCCGGGACGCTTGCGGGCCACCCAACCCTCGATATTCCTTTGCTGGCCGCGTGCCACGGCCAGCGAACCGGGCGGCACGTCCTTGGTGATGACCGAGCCCGCGGCGGTGTAGACGCCGTCCCCGACCGTGACAGGCGCCACAAACATATTGTCCGAGCCGGTACGGCAGTGGGAGCCGATCGTGGTGTGGTGCTTGGCCACGCCGTCGTAGTTCACGAAGACGCTGGCGGCACCGATGTTGGTGTGGTCGCCGATCGTCGCGTCGCCCACGTAGCTCAGGTGCGGGACCTTGGTGCCCTCGCCGATCGTGGCGTTCTTCATCTCCACGTACGTACCGGCCTTGGCCTTCGTGCCGAGCCTGGTGCCGGGTCGCAGATAGGCGTACGGGCCGACCGTCGCGCCCTCGCCGACCTCCGCCCCGTCGGCGACCGTGTTGTCCACGCGCGCGCCCGCACGGACGACGGTGTCCTTGAGCCGGGAGTTGGGGCCGACCTCGGCGTCCTCGGCGAGGTGCGTGGTGCCGAGCAGCTGGGTGCCCGGGTGCACGACCGCGTCCCGCTCGTAGGTGACGGTGGCGTCGATCAGCGTGGACGCCGGGTCCACGACGGTCACGCCCGCCAGCATGGCCCGCTCCAGCAGCCGCTGGTTCAGCAGCCGCCGGGCCTCGGCCAGCTGGACCCGGTTGTTGATGCCGAGGATCTCGCGGTGGTCTCCGGCGACCGAGGCGCCGACCCGGTGCCCCGCCCCGCGCAGGATGGACAGGACGTCGGTGAGGTACTCCTCGCCCTGGCTGTTGTCGGTGCCGAGCTTGCCGAGCGCCTCGGCGAGCAGTCGGCCGTCGAAGGCGAAGACCCCGGAGTTGATCTCCCGGATCTCGCGCTGGGCGTCGGTGGCGTCCTTGTGCTCGACGATCTCGGTGACGGCGCCGTCGGCCGGGTCGCGCACGATGCGCCCGTAGCCGGTGGAGTCCGGGACCTCGGCGGTCAGCACGGTGACGGCGTTGGAATCGGCCGTGTGGGTGGCGGCGAGCGCGCGGAGCGTCTCGCCGGAGAGCAGCGGGGTGTCGCCGCAGACGACGATCACGGTGCCGTCGACGGTGCCGCCCAGCTCGTCGAGCCCGACGCGCACCGCGTTGCCGGTGCCCTTCTGCTCGGCCTGGTGGGCGGTCCGCAGCCGGTCGTCGACGGCGGAGAGGTGTGCGGTGACCTGCTCGCGGCCGTGGCCGACGACCACGACGAGGTGCTCGGGGTCCAGCTCGCGGGAGGCGGCGACGACATGTCCGACGAGCGATCGCCCGGAAATCTCGTGCAGGACCTTGGGGGTCTTCGACTTCATGCGGGTGCCCTCACCCGCTGCGAGGACGACGACGGCTGCCGGGCGTTCGGAGCTCACGGAAATGCCCTTCGGCTTCGGGTGGTGGACATCCGAAGGATACCGGGGGGCTTTCGGGCGGACATGGGTACGGGCCCCGACCTTGCTGGTCGGGGCCCGTCCTGGTGCTCCCGGGGAAGGAATCGAACCCTCATTCAATGGACCAAAACCATTTGTCCTGCCATTAGACGACCCGGGATGGATCGCCCCCTATGCCCGATCTTGGTGATCAGTCATCGAGGCAGCCCCTACTATGCCGTACCGCCGGCCTTCGACGCGACGGTACGGGTCGGCACTTTTCGGGACGCGCACCACGGGCGGCCCGGAACCGCTCCGTCGGCGCGGCGTCGGCGGTCTCGTCGCGCCGCCGGAGGTTCGCCTCCCGGTCGCGCCGGGCGATCATTTTTTCGCGCAGGCCTTCGAAGTCGACGTATTTGCTCGTGATCTCCGTCATATGCCGAACGTCGTCCGGAATGCAGACGCCCGATGTGAAAGTCTGCCCGATTCGCCATTTCAAGCCATAAGTGGCGGTTTCGCCTCCTGTCGAAGGCGGGACGTTGCTGTCCGGGTCGCCCGAAAATGAGGTGCGCACGCCCGTAGGGTGGATGCCATGACCGCAACGGGGGCAGACCGGGAGGCGGCGGGATCGACCACCCGCGGCTACTGGTGGTGGGAGCGGCGGCGCAGTGTCGCCCTGGACGTGGGGCTGGCGCTGGTCTCGGCGCTGGAGTGTGCGCTGGAGGGGGTGGAGTTCGCCGGGGACACCGGGCTGCCGGTGCCGATGGGCGTGGTGTTCGGGCTGCTCGCGGGGGCCGTGCTGGTGGTGCGGCGGCGGTGGCCGATCGCCGTGGTGCTGGTCACGGTCGCGATGACGCCCGCCGGGATGGGTTTCCTGATGGGCCTGGTCGGGCTGTACTCCCTGGCCGCTTCGGAGGTGCCGCGCAGGATCACCGCGGTGCTGACCGGGATGTCCTTCGCGGGGACGTTCATCGTCACGTACGTACGGCTGCGGCAGAGCGTCGCCGAGCAGGCCGATCTGGGACCCGGTGACTGGTACGTACCGCTGATCTCGCTCTTCATGTCGCTCGGGCTCACCGCGCCGCCCGTGCTGCTCGGGCTGTACATAGGGGCCCGGCGGCGGTTGATGGAGAGCCTGCGGGAGCGGGCGGACTCGTTGGAGCGGGAGCTGTCGCTGCTGGCCGACCGGGCCGAGGAACGTGCCGAGTGGGCGCGTACGGAGGAGCGGACCCGGATCGCGCGCGAGATGCACGACGTGGTCGCCCACCGGGTCAGCCTGATGGTGGTGCACGCCGCCGCGCTCCAGGCCGTCGCGCCGAAGGACCCGGCGAAGGCGGTGCGCAATGCGGCTCTGGTCGGGGACATGGGACGGCAGGCGCTCACGGAGCTGCGCGAGATGCTCGGTGTGCTGCGGTCGGGGGAGTCGGTGACGGCCGCGTCGGGGCAGGTGCCGTTGGCCTCGGTCGGGCGGGCGGTGGCGGCGGCCGCGTCCGCGCCGGTGGAGGACGGGCCCCGGCTGCACGAGGTGGAGATCCTGGTGGGGGAGTCCAGGGCGGCCGGGATGACGGTGGAGCTGTCGGTGGACGGCGAGGCCCGCGCGTACGCCCCCGAGGTCGAGCAGACCGCGTACCGGGTGGTGCAGGAGGCCCTGACGAACGTGCACAAGCACGCGGCCGGTGCGAGGACGTGGGTGCGGCTGGCGCACCGGGGCTCGGAGGTCGCGATGCAGGTGGAGAACGGGCCGTCGGACGCGGCGACGGCGGACGCGGGGCTGCCGAGCGGGGGCAACGGGCTGGTCGGCATGCGGGAGCGGGTGCTGGGGCTCGGGGGTGTGTTCGTGTCCGGCCCGACGGACGCGGGGGGTTTCCGGGTGTCGGCCGTACTGCCGGACCGGGGCGCGGCCTGACGCCGGGCCCGGTCCTGCGCCCGGCCCGGGGCGGGGTTCCTCGCGTGCCGTGGGGGAGGGGCGCTCGGGTCAGCCCGTGACCAGGCGGTCCGGCTGGATGCCCGTGACCAGGGTGGCCAGGGCCTGGTCGATGTCCGGGCCGAGGTACCAGTCCCCGGTGTGGTCGATGCTGTACACGCGGCCCTCCGTGTCGATGGCCAGGACCGCCTGTCCGTCGCCCTCCTCGCCCAGCGGGCTGATCTCGGTCCCCAGCGCCCGGCCGAGGTCGCCGAGGGTGCGGGCGAGGTGCAGTCCGCGCAGCGGGTCGATGTGCACGGGGGCCGGTGCGATCTGCCGGCCGGGTGCGGACGCGGTGATGCGCAGTCCGCCGAATTCCGCCCATGCCTCCACGGCCGCGGGGAAGACCGCGTGCCGGTGGCCGGCGGGGGAGGTGTGCGAGCGCAGGGTGTCGGCCCATTCCTCGGCCTGTCGGATGTCCCAGCGGCCGGGCTGCCAGCCCGCGGCGCGCAGGGCGGCGTCGACGGACACGGCGAAGCGGGTCGAGGAGTGACGGTCGCGTTGCGCGGGGCCCGTCTGTCCGGGCAGATCTGTTCGGTCGAGCATCGGCGCGCGGTCAGCCCTTCTCGGCGGCGGTGGCCGCCCCGGTGGTCATGAGGTCGACGGGACGTACGCCGAAGTGGGCGAGCATCGGTGCGCAGGAGCGGCACGGTGGTGCGTAGCTGCCGTGCATCGGGTCGCCGTCCTCGCGGATGCGCCGGGCGGTGAGCCGGGAGTGCTTCAGGGCGCGCCGGGCCTCGCCGTTGGTCAGCGGCTTGCGCTGGGCGCGCTTGGAGCGGGTGGATTCGGCGGCGGTGAGGTGCCGGGAGAGCAGTATCGCCTCGGGGCAGCGGCCGGTGAAGCGTTCGCGCTGACCGCTGGGGAGGGTGTCGAGGAAGTCCTGGACCAGGGGGTGCAGCACGGGGGGCCGGTCGCCCTTGCCCGCGGTGCAGGTGAGCGTTTCGCCGCGTACGGACAGCGCCGCGGCCACGGCCGGCAGGATGCCGTCGCGGCGGTGGTGCAGCAGGGGGGTGCGGCTGGTTCCGGTGCTGCTCCAGCTGAGGCGCGGATCCCCCGATGTGACTGATTGTGCGGTGTGCATGGTGCTTTCCCTCCCGTGCCCGCAGCGGTAGCTGCGCGTGGTGCACGCCCCCGAGTTGCGGTGACAGCCTGCCAAATGTCCGGGCTCGCGGGGAAGCTGGGGCAGTGAAACGTGTCTCCGTGTCGCTCGTCCGTGGCGGGAGCGTCGCTCGTGGGTCACGGAGATGTGACGGTTGGTTACGGGTGTGGTGGGGGGTGGCGTAGGACAGGTCACATGGGCGAGACCGGCCCTTGCACCACCGCATAGGCTGTCTGCGGACCGTTTCCCATACGGGCGGCCGGTCCTCATCAGCCAGACGCAGCAGGGGGCAACCGCCATGACGACAGGTCGGCTCGGGCATCAAGCCGCGCCACCGAACGCGGCCTACGCCGGGCAGCTCGTGCATTTCCCGGACCCGGTCCGGGCGTCCCGCCACCCCGGGGGCGTGCGCATGGACGAGCGCGGGAGCCCGGTCTTCGCGCCGTACGCCCGTGCTGCCGCCGAGATCGCCGAGCCGCCGGAGGGTTTCGGCGTCGACGAGCTGCGGCTGACGGACTACGTGTCGGCCAATGCGGCGCTGGCGGCGAGCGGGCACGAGCTGTGGGACACGATTCCCGCGGTCGCGACGCCGCACGGCTGGACCTGGCACCACGTGCCCGGCGGCCGGCGCATGGAGCTGGTCCCGGTCGAGGTCAAGGCGCTGCTCAGGCACCACGGCGGTCTCGCCGGTACCGCGGTCGACCACGACAAGCGGGGCACCCGCCCGTTGCAGGAGACCCGGCCCGCGCACTTCCGGCTGCCGAAGGGCGCCGTGGCGGTGAGCGAGGCGCAGGTCCTGGGCGTGGAGGAGGACCTCGGCTACCGGCTGCCCGGGGCGTACCGTTCCTTCCTCAAGGCGGCGGGCGGTTCGGCGCCGGTCGGTACGGCGCTGGACGCGGAGCTGGGGCTTCTGGTCGACCAGCCGTTCTTCACCGTGCGTGATGAGGCGGCCGTGAACGACCTGGTGTACGTGAACAAGTGCCTGCGGGACCACCTCACCAAGGACTACCTGGGCGTCGGTTTCGTCCAGGGCGGCATCATCGCGGTGAAGGTGAGGGGCAACGGCGCGGGTTCGGTCTGGTTCTGCGCGTACGACGACGCCCGGGACCGGGATGGTTGGAGCGTGCAGGAGCGGGTGGACCGGCTGCTGCTTCCGTGCGGTGCCGATTTCGACGCCTTCCTGCAGCGCCTGGCGGGCAGTCCGCCGGAGCTGGAGACCGTGGCGAACCTGATGGTGGACGGCGGCTTCGCGCGGGCCGTCCCGGTGGAGGGGTGAGCGCGATGGTGACCTTTGCGCAGGCGCAGGAGCGTGCGGACGAGTGGATCAACGGCGACGTGCCCGCGTACCAGCACCGTGAGGTGCGGGTGCGGGAGTTCGAGCTGGGCTTCGTCGTGTGGGCCGAGGACCGTGCCGAGGGGCCGGTCTCGGACGGCGGCCGGCAGCGGATGGTGATCGCCCGGGACAGCGGTGAGGCCACCTTGTGGCCGGGGCTGCCGGTGGGCGAGGTGATCCGGCGGTACGAGGAGGAGTACGGCGGGAGCGACGCGGCACCGGCCGCTGCTCCGGAGCCGCCGCAGCGCATCGATCTGAATCAGACGTCGTTCCTGTTGAGCCCTCCGGAGTGGCTCCAGGAGGCGGCGGACAAGCTGGGTATCCCGGACCGCCGTGAGGGCCGGGGGCAGGACGAGTCCTCTTCTTCCTCCCCGGCCTCTTCCTCCTCTCCCGCTGCTTCGGCTTCTTCGACGCCTCCGCCGTTCTCGGCGCCGTCGGGGCCGCCCGTTCCTCCGGCGGCCCCGGCCTCTCCGGTGACTCCGCCGCAGGCCGTTCCCGCTTCCGCGGCCTCCGACGACCAGGGGTCGCGGGGCGGGCAGGTCGCGTACGAGCCCACCGCCAACGACGGCGTCCCGGCGTCCGCGCCGGGCGCTCCGGCGTCCGCGCCGAACGTGCCCGACGGGGCCACCCCCTGGGCCGGTACGGACACCAACGCGCATTCCGACGAGGGGGCGGTGGCGCTGCCGGCCACGGTGTTCGCACCGCCGCTCTCCGGTGCCGACGACGAGAACGCCCCGCCGCCGGTCGTGCCGGCCGACGCGCCGACCGCGCTGATGTCCGGCGGTAGCCAGCTGCCCCCGACGGCGTTGGTCCCCGGCCTGGACCGGCAGGGAATCGGTACTCCGCCGCCCGGGGCGCCGCCCGCTCCGGCGGCTCCGGGTGTTCCCCCGGGCGCCCCGGCCGTTCCGCCGGGTGCTCCGGGTCCCGTCGGCATCGCGGACGCGGCCACCAGCAAGGCCGCCGTGCAGCCGCGCGGGGGCGGTTCGTCGACCCCGCCGCCGCCCGGTGCTCCCGGCGCCCCGGGCGCCAGGCCCGGCGCTCCGGTGCCGCCGCCCTCGGGGCCGGGTGCGCCCGGTGCTCCGGCGGGCGGGTACCTGCCGCCCCAGCTCGCCTCCCAGACGGGCGGCCCGGGTGCGCCACAGCCTCCTGGTCCTCCTGGTGCTCCGACGCCGCCCGGTCCCCCCGGTCCTCCTGGTGCGCCTGGTGCTCCGACGCCGCCGCCTCCGCCTGGTTCGACGCCGCCGCCGGGTGGTGGGGTGCACCATGCCGCGACGATGCTGGCGGACCCGAGCATGATGGGTGGCCCCGGCGCGCCGCAGCCTCCGGGTCCGCCCAGTCCTCCTGGCGCGCCCGGAATGCCGCAGCCTCCTGGTGCGCCTGGTGCGCCTGGTGCGCTTGGTGCTCCGACGCCGCCGCCTCCGCCTGGTTCGACGCCGCCGCCGGGTGGTGGGGTGCACCATGCCGCGACGATGCTGGCGGACCCGAGCATGATGGGCGGCCCCGGCGCGCCGCAGCCCCCCGGCCCGCCCGGTCCTCCCGGCGCGCCTGGTGCGCCGCAGCCTCCTGGTCCTCCTGGTGTGCCTGGTGCTCCGACGCCCCCCGGTCCTCCTGGTGCTCCGACGCCGCCGCCTCCGCCTGGTTCGACGCCGCCGCCGGGTGGTGGGGTGCACCATGCCGCGACGATGCTGGCGGACCCGAGCATGATGGGCGGCCCCGGTGCTCCGCAGCCCCCCGGCCCGCCCGGTCCTCCCGGCGCGCCCGGAATGCCGCCGGGCGGGGCCCCCGGCCCCGTACCGCCGAACCAGCACACCCCGCCGCACGCCGGGTACGGCTATCCGCAGGCGCCGACCGGTCAGCCGACCGTCGGCCCCGGCTACCAGGCCGTGCTGCGCTACCGCGCCCCCGACGGCAGCGAGCAGCAGCTGATCCGCCGTTCGGCGCCCGGCACCCCGCACCCCGAGTGGCAGATGCTGCACGAGCTGCGGGCCATGAACGTGCCGCCGCAGCAGGTCATCGAGCTGCACACCGAGCTGGAGTCCTGCGAGCTGCCCGGCGGTTACTGCGCGCGGATGATCCGGGAGACCTGGCCGCAGGTGCGGATCACCAGCGTCGCTCCGTACGGCACGGACCACGCCAGTCGTCAGCAGGGCATGCAGCACCTGCTCACGCACCAGGGCGAGCTGCACCAGGTGGCGGACGGCCCGGCCCGTCCGGCGCCGGTGCGGGCGCCGCTGCCGCAGATGCCGCCCGCGCCGCAGGTGCCGCCGGAGGTCATCGCCGAGGAGCTGGTGCAGACCTTCGGGCCGCAGGGCATCCTGCGGTTCGACCAGCGCTCGGTGTCGCGCCAGGGCGTGCCCGAGGAGGTGGCGCGCACGCTGGTGTGGGGCGGGCTGCCGGCGGACTTCGGTCCGTTCTTCTGGGCGCAGCCGGGTCAGCCGGTGGTGCCGACACTGGCCGAGCTGGCCGCGCAGCGCCAGGTGCAGGCCGCGCCGGACGCGGGGTCGTACCTCGTCATGGGGTCCGACTTCGGGCGGGCGCTCTGTGTGCAGTACGGCACCGCGAACATCGTGGCCGTGCCGGTGGAGGCCGGGCCCGGCGGGCAGTCGGTGCCGCCGCAGTTCGTGAACACCGGGCTGGCGGAGTTCCAGCGGTCGATGGCGTTGCTCGGCCGGATGTGGCGGCTGCGCTTCGGGCTCAACCCGGAGCAGGCGGGTCGTTGGACGGTCGACTTCCAGGCGCAGCTGGTGGCGCTGGACGCGGCGGCGCTGGCGTCGCCGGAGAGCTGGTGGTCCGTACTGCTCGAGCAGATGTGGGACGGGCTGATCTGATCCGGCCCGGCCCGGTCCGGCTCGATCCGACGGGTTCAGCATGGTGCCCGGCTCCTTCCGGAAGGAGCCGGGCACCATGCTGTGCACCGGGGGTCACGGACCGTGCGCGTCGGCGGCCTGTGATGCCTGTCGCTTCCGTCCGGAAAGCAGTTGATCGATTCCGACTTCTTGGCCAATTGCCGCATCCTTGACCTAGTGCCGGTGGTCGGAGAGTCGGAAAGAGGCGTCAAGGGATGAGTTCTGCACGGGTGTCCGCGCATGGCTTCGTCGGCGTACGGGGACGTGGCTACCGTCCGGAGCAGGTGGACCGTTACGTGGCCGGGCTCTCGGCCGAGCGGGACGAGGCGCTGGAGGAGCTGTCCCGGCTCACGGCCCTGGTGGAGGAGTTGTCGGCCGAGTCGGTGCGGCTGAACGAGGTCGTCGCCACGCTCGCCCCGCAGGAGTACGAGTCGCTGGGCGAGCGCGCCCGGCAGATCCTGGCGCTCGCCCGGGAGGAGGACCGGGCCCTGCGGGAGGAGGCCCAGGGGGAGGCGCAGGCGTTGCGGGACGCGGCGGCCGAGGCGGGCGCGGCGCTCGGCGAGTCGGCGCGGGCGGACGCCGGGGCGATGCGGGAGGCGGCGGAGAAGTACGCCGACGAGACGCTGGCCGTGGCCCGGGGCACCGCCGACGGGACGGTCGAGGAGGCGCGCGAGGAGGCCGTCCGGGTGCGGGAGGAGGCGGAGGCGATGATGGCCACGACGGTCGAGCGCACCGCGAGCGTCCTCGCCCACCAGGAGCAGGAGCACGCCGAGCGGTGGCAGGCGGCCGAGCACGAGCTGGCCGAGGCCGAGGCCGCGCAGGCGGCGCGGCACGACGAGGCGATCCGGCGGGCGGAGGACGACCTGGCCGAGGCGCGGCGGGCGCTCGCGAAGACCGAGGAGGCGGCGCGGCACGGCCAGGAGGACGCCGAGGCGCGGGGTGCGGAGCTGATCGCGGAGGCCCGGGTCCGCGAGGAGCGGGTGGTGCGGGAGACGGAGCGGATCCTGCGGGAGCACGAGGAGGCCCGGGAGGAAGTCCAGGCGCACATGACGCACGTACGGAACTCGCTCGCGGCGCTGACCGGACGGGTGATTCCGGCGCAGGACTGAGCCTGGCGGGACGGGTGGTTCCGGCGGAGGGCTGAGACTGGCGGGACGGGGCGGCTTCGGCGGAGGACTGAGCCTGGCGGGACGGGGCGGCTTCGGCGGAGAACTGAGACCGGTTGCCCCGGGCCCACGGGTTCGGGACACCGGACCGAGGGGCCCGCCCGGTGTCCTCGGCCCGGTGAGCGCCGCCGCTGCGGACTCTCCAATTCCGCCCAACTGGCGGTTTTCAAACGCAGTTGGGCCAGTCGTGTGCCCGTTCGGGCTGGGTTAGCCTGTGGCCATGCACGGGGGACCTGAACAAGAGTCACGTTTGCGTGGCAGCGGAGCGAAGCCGACGGAGCCGGACGACCCCCGGCGGATCGGGGCCTTCAGGCTGCTCGGGGTGCTCGGCGTCGGCGGGATGGGCCGGGTCTATCTCGGTACTTCGGCGGGGCGGTACGCGGCCGTCAAGCAGGTGTTGCCGGTGCTCGCCGCCGACAAGGACTTCCTGGCCCACTTCGGGCACGAACTCGACAATCTCGCCAAGTTGCCGACCGGGGTCAGCGCGCGGTTGCTGGCCAGTGACCGCACGGCGCAGCCGCCGTGGTTCGCCACGGAGTACATCCCCGGCGTCACCCTGAGCGACGCGCTGCGGCTGAACGGCGGCCCGCTGCCCGCCGACAGCCTCTGGCGGCTGCTGCGCGACGGTGCGAAGGGCCTGCACGCCGTGCACGACGCCCGCATGGTGCACCGCGACCTCAAGCCCTCCAACATCATGCTGACCCTCGACGGCGTGACCCTGATCGACTTCGGGGTGGCTCGGGCGGCCGACCAGAGCAGGGTGACCAGGACCGGCATGGTCATCGGTACGCCCGCCTACATGGCTCCCGAACAAGCCCTGGCCGAGCGGGAGTTGACCGGCGCGGCGGATGTGTTCGGGCTCGCCGGGCTGCTGCTGTTCGCGGCGAACTGCCGACCGCCGTTCGGTGACGGGTCGGGGCCCGGCCTGTTCTACCGCATCGTCCACACCGAGGCCGACCTCGGCCGGCTGCCCGAGATCGATCCGGAGCTGGCGGCGCTGGTCGAGGCGTGTCTCGCCAAGGACGCCGCGGACCGGCCGACCGCCGCCGAGATCGTCGAGGCCGCCGACGCCCATGTACCCGCCGACGCAACCGAGTTGTGGCCGAGGGCCGTCACGGAGCGGATCTCCGAACGGGCGGCGTTCGCGGCGACCCCGCCACCGGCCGAGGAGCCCGAACCGGAACCGAAGCCGGACCCGGACACACACATGCCGACCCCCGTCGTGAAGCTCGACCGGTCCGGGGACGGGGACGGAGACAAGGCCGGGGACGGCGACAGGCCCGGGGACGGAGGCGGGACGACCGGTCCCATGGCCCGCAAGCCGCGCGAACGCCGTACCCGGGTGCTGCTCGTCGCGCTCCCGATCGTGGCCGTGGGCACCACCGTGACCATCGCGCTCGGCCCCTACGTGATCGGCCCCTCCCGAGACGCGGACCGTGCCGGTCCGGCGCCGTCGGTCACCGTTTCACCGACCGGGCCCGGTGCGGACGGCCGGTCCCCGGGCTCCGAGGCCTCGCCCTCCCGCTCGTCCGGCTCCGCGTCGCCCTCGCGGTCCGCCTCGCCGGGCAAGTCCTCCGGCAAGTCGAAGCCGGGCGACGACGGAAAGAAAGCGGGCGACGGCGGCGGTGCCGGGGGCTCCGGTTCCGACGGTTCCGGCGGCTCCGGGGACTCGGCCGGTTCGGGCTCGGGTTCGGGTTCCGGCTCGGGGTCCGGCTCTGGTTCCGGATCGGGTTCGGGCTCCGGTGGTTCCAGCGGTTCCGGTGGGTCGGGCGGCGGCGGGCAGGTACCGGCGCCCTCGGGGCAGTACTACCTCAAGAACGCCTCCGTGAAGAGGTGCCTGGGCGAGTCCTACTCCGGCTTCGGAGGCTCCATGATCATGAATTCGGTGTGCGGCGAGCCGGCGCACAACGGGGCCACGCTCTACTACAAGTGGACGTACCGGCCCACGTCCGGCGGCAAGTTCAAGCTGGTCGGCCAGGGCAGCGGCAAATGCCTCAAGTCGAACGGCTACGCAGGGCTGGCCACCGAGCCCTGCAACGCCTCCGACTCCCAGACCTGGCGGATCGGGGCCAAGACCTCCAACGGCCACACCCTGGTGAACGTCGCCGAGAACCGCTGCCTGCAGGCATTCAGCACCATCTCCTTCCAGGTGGCGGCCTGCAACTCCTCGGACGCGACCCAGCTGTGGCGCAACTCCTGACGACCGACGGGCCGAAGGGCCGCCAAGCCATCGAACTCAGTCGGACCCGGCCTCGCGGAACAGCTGGAGCAGCTCCCGGGCGGGAGCGCTGTCCGCATCAAAATCGTGGAGCCCTTCCTGCTCGGCCGGGACGGCCGGTCCCCACAGCCGTACCCCATGACAGTTGAAACAGAAGGCCAGTTGGAGGAGCAGACCGGTGGCGCCGTGCACCCGGATGCCCCAGCCCGGAGCGAAGCAGCGGCGCAGATCGCTGTCCGGCAGGTCACTGATCAGAGCCAGTACCTGATCGGTCCGGGGCGCCCCCCAGAGCGCGACCTCATCACCGGGCAGGTCCTTGGAACCGTACAACGCCATCGGTTCGACGATGCGTATGACCTCGATGAGTTCGGCTTTTTCGGGAGTGATCGGAAGCAACATGCGCCCATGATCACCGATCCGCGCCTGCGCCAGGGAGTGGTTTAGGCGTTCCGGGTTACGAGGCGGCCGTGGACTTTCTACGCTGGAGCGGCCATGTCCGGGAGAAGCCGTCCGAGGGGGACTGAATGAGCGCTGAGATCGCGGAGTTGGTGCAGCAGGCGGGGCCGTATGTGACGGCGGCGGTGGGTGCGTACGGGGTGGGGGTGCTGACCCGGGCCGAGAGTGCCGCCGTGGATGCGACGGCGAATGTGGGGCGGCGGGTTCTGCAGGCGGTGTGGCATCGGCGCGGCGAGCAGGGCCGGGCGGAGCTGGAGGCCGCGGTGGCGGAGGTGGAGGGGAACGCGGCGGACGAGGACGCGGCGGCGGCGCTTCGTCAGCAGATCAAGCGGGCGCTGCGTGAGGACGAGGAGTTGCTGGCCGAGCTGGCCGGGCTGCTGCCCGCGGCGGTTGGGACGGTGAACGTAACGGCGTCGGGGGAGCGGTCCATCGCGGCCCAGCACATCGGCACGGCCGTCACCGGGGACAACGTGACGATCAAGCCGTGACGGGTGACAGTGGTGCGGTGGCCGGGGGCGACAGCCCGCAGATGAACGGCTCTCGGTCCATCACGGTGAACGGTGACGTCGGGGTGGCGATCACGGGGGACGGGGCCCGGGTGGTGACGTTGCCGGCCGAGGCGGTGGGCTGGGCGCGTGAGGTGGAGGCGCCGCCGGGGGCGGGGAATCTGCCGGGTTCGGCCTCGGGTGTGTTCGTGGGCCGTGAGGACGAACTCGCCCGGCTGCACGGTCTGTTGGCCGAGGGTGGGGAGGCGGTGGTCACCCAGGTCGCCGGGGTGGGAACGGGGGCGGGGGCGGTGCACGGGCTGGGCGGGATCGGCAAGAGCACCCTGGCCCTGCACTACGCCCACACCCACCGGCATGCCTACCGGTTGGTGTGGTGGCTGAACGCGGAGAGCACCGAGCAGATCGTGGCGGGCCTGGCTTCGCTCGCGGTGCGGTTGTGTCCGCAGTGGGCGGCGGGTGCGGATGTGTCGGAGCGGGCGGCGTGGGCGATGCTGTGGCTGCAGTGGCACCCGGGCTGGCTGCTCGTCTTCGACAACGTGGAGGACCCGCGGGACCTGCGCCACTACCTCGGCGCGCTGCCCGACGGGCATCACCTGGCGACCAGCCGCACGGCGACCGGCTGGCACGCGATCGCTCCCACCATGGCCCTGGGCCTGCTGGAGCCCGGGGCGGCCACCGGTCTGCTGTGCACCCTGGCCCTCGGCCCCGACCGCACCCCCACCGCACCACAGCGTGAGGAGGCCGGTTTGCTGGCCGCCGCGCTCGGGCATCTGCCGCTGGCGCTGGAGCAGGCGGGTGCCTACCTCTTCGAGACCGGAACCTCCCTGGCCGGCTACCGGGCCATGCTCGGCGAGGTCATCGACACGGCCACCGGCGGCATCGACCCCGAACGCACCATCGCCCGCATCTGGCACCACACCCTTGTTGCCGTCGAACACCGCAACCCCACGGCGATCACCCTGCTCGACGCAATGGCCTGGCTGGCCCCCGACACCATCCCCCGCACCCTCCTCGCCCCGCTCTGCCCCCACCCCCGCGAACTGGGCGAGGCCCTGGGCGTCCTGCACGCCTACAACATGATCTCCTTCAGCGCCGACCGCCAGAGCGTCGGCGTCCACCGCCTCGTCCAGACCGTCCTGCGCCACCGCCCCGCCACCGGCCCCGACAGCCCGCCGCCCGGCCGCCAGGACGCCGAACACCTCCTCGGCGAAGCCGTTCCCGACGAGGACACCGACCACCAGGGCTTCGAACGCCTCCTGCCCCACGCCCTTGCCCTCGCCGAAACAACACCGCCCCGCCAACCAGTCCTGGTGGAAACCGTCAACGCCTGGCTGGCCGTCGCCCGGTACCTGGCCCACCAGGGACGCGACGCCCACACCATCCCCCTGCGCACAGCCGTCCTCGCCCAGCGCGAGCAGGTCCTGGGGGACACCCACCCCGACACCCTGACCACCCGCAACAACCTCGCCTGCGCCTACGAGTCGGCCGGTGACCTGGACCGTGCCATCCCCTTGCACGAGATCACCCTCGCCCAGTGCGAGCAGGTGCTGGGCGACATCCACCCCGACACCCTGATCACCCGCAACAACCTCGCCCACGCCTACGAGTCGGCCGGTGATCTGGACCGTGCCGTCTCTCTGCACGAGATCACTCTCGCCCAGCGTGAGCAGGTCCTGGGCGGCACCCACCCCGCCACTCTGATCAGTCGCAACAACCTCGCCCACGCCTACCAGGAGGCCGGTGACCTGGACCGTGCCATCCCCTTGTACGAGACCACCCTCGCCCAGCGCGAGCAACTGCTGGGTGACACCCATCCCAGCACCCTGATCAGTCGCAACAACCTCGCCAGTGCCTACAAGTTGGCCGGTGATCTGGACCGTGCCGTCTCTCTGCACGAGATCACCCTTGCCCAGCGTGAGCAGGCCCTGGGCGATACCCACCCCGACACCCTGAACAGCCGCAACAACCTCGCCCACGCCTACCGGGAGGCCGGTGACCTCGCCCGTGCCATCTCCCTGTACGAGACCGCCCTCGCCCAGTGCGAGCAGGTCCTGGGTGACACCCACCCCAACACCCTGATCACCCGCAACAACCTCGCCCACGCGCGCCGCGCCGCCGTAGCCGTCCAGGAAGAAGGCGGAGGAACGCCGTCAGCTTCTGCCCGGTGAGGTTCCTCGGTCAGCCGGAACCCGAGCTTCGAGAGCCGGGTTTCGAGCTTCGGAGCGGGCCGTTCACTCGTTCGTGGGTACGGGAGGGGGCTCGGGGCCGGGGCTTGAGCTTCGGGCTTCGGGGGCCGGGTTTCGAGTGTCGGGATTCGAGCGATGTTGTCCAACCGGTTGGTTGGAAAGGGAGGTTGGGGAAACCTTCCCGCCCTCCCGTGCCCGTTACGGCCAGCAAGTATGACTAATCGTGACCGACTTGCGGCGCGGAGTCGCGGCTGCTTACGGTGCCGAACGTAACGACCCCGGACGCGGTGTTGGAAGCACCGGCCGGGGTCTGACCCCAAGATCGAACACCTTAGAAAGCGATCCCGTGGCTGTTGTGAACCTTAGCCGTGCCCTGCGCGCGCCCGCATCCCTGCTCCCCCATTCGGCCTTTCATCCGAAGGCCCGGCCCGGTTACGGAAAGCGTTCCGTTCCGGGGCAACGTCCGCCTCTTGAAGGTGATTTCGCGTTTCTGCCCGAGCGTGAGCGGTACATCGCGGGTTACGTCGACGCGTTGCCGGAGGGGGCGGCGATGGACATCAAGTCGTTGGCCAAGAACCTGCCGCTGTACGGGCAGATGGCCGTCGGCAGTGCGTTGCAGGCTCTGGGTGTGGCCGGTCATCTGCGGCTTGTCCGGTGCCTGAGCGGTGAGGGCGGTGGGCGGGTCCGTTGGGTCACCCGTACGTTCTGGTCCCGGGTCGCCCACGACAACGAGTGGTGGGACGCCTTCCTCGCCGCCGAGGAGCGCCGCCCCGCGCCACAGGAAGCAGCAGGAGCTGTAGAGGTAGCGGAGGTCGCGGAGGCCGTCGCACCCGTGCCCGTACCGGCGCAGCCGCCCGTACCGCCTGTCGCGGCAGTGCCGCAGCAGCGCACCGTGGAGCCGCAGCCGCAGCCGCAGCCGCAGCCAGGGGCGGGGGCGGGGCCGAGCCGCCCCGGGGGGAGCCCTTCGCCCGCTTTTCTCGCTCTGGCCGGTCTCGGCCGTGCCGATGCCCGGCTGGCTCTCTCGGCGGCGGACTGTGCGGCGCTGGAGC